>JAWWBD010000068.1:0-14091 GCA_033721115.1 Woeseiaceae bacterium
ACCGTGCCGCCCGTCATCCCCGCTTATTGAATCCCAAAGGGGTCAGAGCCCTTTTCAAAAGGGCTCTGACCCCTTTTCGGTATAGGAGACGGCCATGTCGCGCCTGCTGTATCTCGTCTTTTTCCTGTCCGGCGCGGCGGGCCTCGTCTACCAGGTGCTGTGGCTGCGCCTGACCGGGCTCGTCTTCGGCAATACCACGTTCTCGATTGCGATCGTGCTCGGCGCCTTCATGGCCGGACTGGCGCTCGGCACCTGGCGCATCGGCATCCTGGCCGACCGCGTCGCGCGGCCCCTCAAGGTGTACGGCTGGCTCGAAATCCTGATCGGCGTCTCGGCCTGGCTCGTGCCGGTCGCCTTCCGCGCGATGGACGGAGTCTACTGGCGATTTGCCGACCAGTTCGCCGCGCTGCCGGGTGCCGACTTCGCCGTGCGCTTCGCGGCTTCGTTCGCGATCATGCTCGTGCCGACATGCCTGATGGGCGGCACACTGCCGGTCATGGCGCGGCTGTTCGTCAAGCGCCTGGGCGAAGTCGAGCAAAAACTCGCGACGCTCTACGCGCTCAACACCTTCGGCGCCGCGCTCGGCGTACTCGCGGCCGCCCTGGTGCTGATCCCCGCGCTGGGCCAGCAGGCCACGACGACGCTGATCGCCGCGCTCAACGTCGCGCTCGGGCTGGCCGCGATCGCGCTCGATCGGCGGCTCGAGCCGGTCGACACGGAGGCCGCGAAGGCTGCCGAGGAGCCGGCCGCGACGCAGGCGACGCGCGACGACCGTCTCGTGCTCCTGACCGTGGCCGTATCGGGCTTCGTCGCACTCGCCTATGAAGTCGCCTGGACCCGCGCCCTGACCGCGCTGATCTCGAGCTCGACCTACGCATTCGCCATCATGCTCGTGACCTTCCTGGTCGGCATCGCGGCCGGCAGCAGCTGGGCGGCCCGTTACCGACCCGCCGCAAGTCTCAGGCTGCTGGGACTCTTCCAGCTGGCGATCGCCATCGGCGCGCTCGTTTTCCTCGTCGGCTACATCGTCGCACCGGTCGTGCTCGTCGCGCTGGTCCGCGCGCTGGACTACGCGTTCCCGGCGGTGCTGACGATCCAGTTCGCGGTTTCCGCAGCATTGATGATCGGTGCCACGTTTTTCATGGGCGCAACTTTGCCGATCGCGGCGCAGCTCTACTCGAGCAGCATGCGGATCCTCGGCCGGCGCATCGGCGGCGTTTACTCGGTCAATACGCTGGGCGCGATCGCGGGCGCGCTCTGCGCAGGCTTCGTGCTCGTGCCGTCGATCGGCACCGAGCGCACGGTCCTCGCGGGCCTGGGCCTCTCCGCCGCCGTCGCGCTCGCCCTGTTCGGCCGGGCGGAACCGCGGTCGCGGGCACTGCCGGGCATCGCGGCACTCCTGCTCGTCGTGGCGCTGGCCTCGATGCGCGGCGAGGTATTCTGGCAGCCCGGGCTGCTCGACCGCGGCGTGCTGATCTACGCGCGCCAGTTCGAGACGCGGCCTAACCTCACGATCGACGAACACTATGCGGAGACCGACGTCGTCTACTTCGCGGAAGGCCGGAACGCGACGGTCTCGGTGCGGCGCGGCAGCGGCTACGTCGGCCTCCGGACCAACGGCAAGGTCGACGCATCGAACGGCAACGACAAGAAGACCCAACTGCTGCTCGCCTACCTGCCCGGCCTGCACCATCCGGCGCCGCGCGAGGTGCTCGTGATCGGTTACGGCTCGGGCGTGACGTCCGGCGCCGCGACCGTGTTCCCAGCGACCGAGCGAGTCGACACGGTCGAAATCGAGCCCGCCGTGTTCGGCGCCGGGCCCTGGTTCGGCGACTACAACCGCGGCAGCTGGGAGCACCCGAAAGTGCGGCTGATCGAGGGCGATGCCCGCAACCATCTCAACGTCAGCGGCACGCGCTACGAAATGATCATCTCGGAGCCGTCGAACCCCTGGATCGCCGGGATCGGCAACCTGTTCACGGCGGAGTTCTACGAACTCGCCGCCCGCTCGCTCGCCCCCGGCGGGGTGTTCGCCCAGTGGCTGCCGCTCTACGAGCTGTCGCCGGCCAACGTGCGCATGGTGCTCGGCGAGATCGCGCGGCGGTTCCGGCAGGTCTCGGTCTGGCAGATGGATGCCGGCGACATCATCGTGCTGGCGAGCGACGAGCCGCTCGTGCCCGACACCGAGGCCCTTACCGGGCTGTGGGAGAACGACGCGTCGCTGCGGCGGGACTTCCGCGAGTTCCTCGGGCTCGACCGGCCGCTCGGGCTCCTGTCCTACTACGTCACGTCCGGCGCCGGCGTGCGTGACTTCGCCGACGGCGCCGCGCGGAACACCGACGACCGCCCGCTGCTCGAATTCAATGCACCGAAGAACCTCTATGCCCGCACGCTGGAACTCAACGTCGGGCTGCTCGAGCAGGCGCGGGACCGGCTCCTGCCCGCGGGGCTCTCGCCGCGTGCGACGGAGCGCGCGCTGCTCGCGGTCGTCGACCCGTTCCTCGCGACCGACCGCTTCGAGCTCGCGAGCCGCGCGGTCACGGAGCTCGCGACGTCACCCCGCCTCGATGACGAAAGCCTGTATCTCGCGATGGCCGCGGCCACGATCCACACGACGCAGTTCGCCGATGCCGAGACCGCGCTGGCGAAGGCCGCCGCCGCGGCCGGGCCGGAACCGCGCTATCCCGCCTACTTCGCCGAGCTCCAGGGCAGGCTCGCGGCGCGCCGCGGGGACCGCGAGGCGGCCATCGCCATGTACCGCGAGGCGGCCCGCTTCGCACCCGGCCGACCCGACTACCTGCTTGAGCTCGCGGAACTCCACGCCTTCGGCCGCGACTGGGGCGCGGCCATCAGCTGGCTGCAGCGCTACCTTGCCTTGGATCCGTATCCACCGGCCCGCTACCGGGAGCTCCTGGGTGACTACCTGCTCGCGGCAGGCCGCGAGAGCGATGCCGTCCAGGCATACCGCGAAGCAATCGGGATCGATCCTTACGCGCTCACGGCGCGGCTGCGGCTCGCCGAATACCACGCGAGCCGCGGCGACGCCGCGGCCGCGATCGGTGAGCTCGAATTCCTGAGCACTTACGGCGTCGACCTGGCCCCCGAAGTGTACGACCGGCTCGGCGCGCTGTACCTGGCAGAAGGCGACCGGCAGGCGGCGCGACGCGTGCTCGACAAGGGGGCGCGGATCTTCCCGGCCAGCGTCGCGATCCACGAGCGCAGGCGGCAGGTTCTGCGGGATTAGCTCAGAGTCCCGAGCTGTCGCGGTACTCGCCGGTGAACGGCGCGGCGCCGAGCGCGAGCAGGAGCTCGGCGACCTCCTCGTTCTCGCCCGTGCCGGGCGTCGGCCCGGGACGGCGGAAGCGGAGATCGTAGTTGCCGTCGCCGACCTGGCGATAGTAGCGGCCCTCGGGGTCGCCGAGCGCGATCATCAGCGGCGTCGCGCCGTAGCGGTCCTCGGCGTCGATGTCGGCGCCTTCCGCGACCAGGAACTCGATCAGGTCGGTCCAGCCGAGGTAGGTCGCGAAGTGCAGCGCGGTGCGCAGGTCCTCCTTGTGCCGACCCGGCCCGCCCGGGATGCGGTCGGTCAGGTAATCGTCGACGCTGCCGCCGCCGATTCCCAGCGCGTAACGCGCGGCCGCCACGGCCGAGCCGGGATCACGCGCACCCTTCTCGACGCCGGCGCCCGCCGCGAACAGGAACACGGTACCGCCGCCGATGGTCTTCGCTTTCGGGTCCGACACCGGCGCGAGCAACTGCATGCTCTCGACGTCGCCGGAAATCGCGGCGAGATGTAGAGGCGTCGCGCCGACCGGCGAGACCTGCGGCGGCAGGTCGGCCCCGCGCGCGATGAACGGGTGCTCCATGTAGGGATAGCTGGCGTCGATGGTTGCGGCCGGATCGGCGCCGGCCTCGAGCAGCGCCGCGACGACGCGCGGCATGTTGTGCCGCTCCCACCCGAGGTACTCGGTATCGACGGGCTTGTAACGGTTGATGATCAAAAGCCCGCGGTAGAGGGCATAGTGCAGCGGGGTCGCGCCCCAGGCATCGGCCGCGTTCGGATCGGCGCCTTTCTCGATCAAAAACAGCGCCAGCGCCTCGTGCCCGCTCGCGAGCGCGATGTTGAGTGCGCTGCCGTGCTCCGGATGCGGCGCGTTGACGTCGGCGCCGGCGGCGACGAGGATCCGCGCCGACTCGAGGTCCCCTTGCTGTGCGGCGAAATAGAGCGGCGTGAAATAGCCCTCGACTTCCTGCCAGCGCGTCGTCTCGGGGTAGGTCTTCGGCCAGATGTTCTCGTCGAGCGACATCTCGATGACGTAGGGCTCGGGCAGGTCCCGCAACCGCGAGCGCGCCTCGACGTTGGCGCCGGCCGCGACGAGCAGCTTCGTGATTTCCGGGTGCCGCTCGGCGACGGCCCACATGAGCGCGGTCTGGTCGTCCGTATGCTCCGTCGCGTTGACGTCGGCGCCCGCCGCGATGAGCGCCCGCACGCCGTCCATCGTGCCGGTGTTGGCACAGGTCATCAACGGCGTCTCGCCGTTCCGCTGCGCTTGGTCCGGATCGGCTCCGGCAGCCAGCAGTTTCTCGACGATGCGGCCGTTGCCGTTGCCGCAGGCCAGCGCAAGCGGCGTCACGGCGTGATAATCGCTGGCCTTGTCGACGTCCGCGCCCGCCCGGATCAGCAGGTCCACGGCGCGCTCGTCGTCCACGTAGGCCGCCCAGGCGAGCGGCGTGCTGCCGTCGCCCCGGCCCGCATCCACGTCGATTGCCCCGCGGTCGAGCAGCGCGAGCAGCGTTTCGTGGTCGCCGTCGCGGACGGCGGCGACGAGGCCAGACTCTGCCTGTGCGGGACCCGCGCCGAGCGTCAGCGACCCGAGGGCGATGGCGCTGGCGATGGCGGTCAGGCGCCGCACGGGCAGGCTCAGCCCAGGCCGGGCAGGATGCCCGTCGCGTCGGCCGTCGGGTTCTCGAAGTACTCGTCGGCCGGAACGCCGGCGATGTCGAGCACCGCGAGGTGCAGGTTCGACAGCGGCTCGCCGGGGTGCCGGATGTGGCGCCCGCCCCTGAGCTTGCCCTGCGCGCCGCCGAACAGCGCGACGGGTACATCGTTGTGCACGTGGTTGTTCGCGTCGCTCAGGCCGCTGCCGGTGACGAGCAGCGTGTTGTCGAGCAGCGAGCTGCCGTCGGCTTCCTTCGTCGCGTCCATCCGGCGCAGGAAATAGGCCAGCAGCTCGCTCTGGTAGCGGTCGACCTTCTTCAGCAGCTCGATGGCCCGCGAGTCGCCCTTGTGGTGCGAGAGCGAGTGATGCCCGTCCGTGGCGCCGAGCTCGGTGTAGTTCCGGTTGGTGCCCTCGTGGCCGAGCATCATCGCGACCACGCGGGTCATGTCGGTCTGGAAGGCCAGGTACATCATGTCGAACATGAGCCTGCCGTGCTCGGCGAAGTCGGCCGGAATGCCCGCGGGCCGCGTCACGTCGGCGCGCTCCGCGGTGCCTTCTTCCCGGAGCGTGCGGGCTTCGGCCGCCTGGATGCCGCGCTCGATGTCGCGCACGGCGTCGAGGTATTCGTCGAGCTTGTAGCGGTCGGCCGGGCTGACCGAGTGCTTCATCGCGTTGACCCTGGCCGTCACCGAGTCGAGGATGCTGCGCTGCTCCCCGATGCGGCGCTGCATCGCGAGCGGATCCAGCGTGTCGGTGTCGCCGAACAGCCGTTCGAAGACCTTGCGCGGATTGTTCTGGACCGGCAGCGGCGTCGTCCCGCTGCGCCAGCTCATCGTGCTCGTATAGAAACCGCTGTAGCTGCCGACGCCCTGGCCGGCCCATTCGGGCGGATCGACGCCGAGTTCCATCGACGCGAGCGGCGTCTCGGCGCCTAAGTGTTTCGCGGCGATCTGGTCGAACGAGATGCCGACCCGGTCCGGGAACGGGTGCACGCCCGTCAGGTAGGACGCGCAGGGCCGCGCGTGCGGGCCGCCGCGCTCCCCGGGCAGCAGGTCCGCCGCCTTGACGTCGAGGCCGCTGACCACGAGCATCCGGTCGCGGAAGTCGGCCAGCGGCTCGAGCGTCGGGGTCAGTTGGAAACCGGACCCGGTCGTCTTCGGCGTCCAGTTTTCCATGATCCGGCCGACCGGCAGGTAGATGAAGCCGAGCCTGAGATTCGGCCTCGCGGCAGCGGACGATGCCGCCAGCGCGGGCAGCATCGAATCCAGAAACGGCAGCGCGATCGCCGCACCTGCGCCGCGCAGGAACGTGCGTCGGGGCATGGCTTTCTTAAATATCATCATGGTCGGTCGCCCTCCGGTACTGAAACGGCGTGCTCTCGATGACGCCTATTATAATCGATGACCAGCGATAATCGCTGGCAGCGCTGTCAGCCACGATCTGCCTGACGGCGGGCTGGTCGTAGAACTCCAAGCCACGGCCGAGCGCATAGGTCAGGACCTTCTCGGTCGCCGTATGCACGACGCGCCCCGCGTGCTTCAGGAATTCCCGTCTGAATTCGCCGGACGACCGGTACGGGCTCCCGTCGAACAAGAGCCCCGACACGTCGACCGGCGCGTCGGCCTCGACATAATGCGTGCGGTAGGCGCCGATCGCGTCGAAGTTCTCGAGCGCGAAGCCGATGGGGTCCATGAGCTTGTGACAGCCGGCGCAGACCGGGTTTGCGCGATGTTTTTCCATCGCTTCCTTGAGGGTCAGCGCCCTGCCTTCCGCCTCGACCTGGAGTGCCGGCACATCCTCCGGCGGCGCCGGTGGCGGCATGTTGACCAGGTTTTCGAGCACCCACTTGCCGCGCAGGACGGGCGAGGTCCGGTTGTTGAATGCCGTCGCCGTCATCAGCCCGCCCTTGCCGAACAGCCCGTGGCGCGGCTCGAGCGAATCGAGCGCGACGGGCCTGAGCCGGCTGCCGTAGATGCCCTCGATCCCGTAATGCTCTGCCAGGCGTTCGTTGGCGTAGGTGTAGTCGGCGGTCAGGAGTTCGAGCACGCTTTTATCGTCGCGGACCAGGCTCCGGAACCAGAGCAGGATCTCCTGCCGGTAGGCGTCGCGCAGCTCGGCGTCGAACTCGGGGAATATCTCGATGTTCGGCTCTGCGATCTCGATCTCGCGGACGGCGAGCCACTGCCGGCCGAAGTTGGTGATGAAGGCCTCGAAGCGCGGGTCGGCGATCATGCGCCGGACCTGGGCCTCGAGGACGCCGGACTCCCGCAGCCTGCCCTCTTCGGCGACGGCGAGGAGTTCGGCGTCGGGGATCGTGCTCCAGAGGAAGAACGAGAGCCGCGAAGCGAGTTCGATGTCGCTCACCGGGTAGACTGCGCCCGGCTCGGCGCCCGGCGGATCCTGCTCGACCCGGAACAGGAACTCGGGCCCGGTCAGGATGCCCTGCAGCGCGAGTTCGATGCCGCGTTCGAAGTCGGCCCCGTCGCGGCCGTCGCGGTAGAGCGCCAGCAGGTAGTCGACATCGTCGTCGTCGACCGGCCGGCGGTAGGCCTGGCGCGCGAGCCGGCCGAGGATTTCCCGTGCGCAGGCTTCCTCCTCGGCAACCGGCGCGCCGGCGTCCGGGTGGCAGCTGAAGATCCGCTGGCGGCTGGCCGTGCTGCCGGGACCGCCGGGTTCGAAGGGTCCGGTAATCGTGATCGACTCGATCGTCTGCAGCCCGCCCTTGTAGGACTCGATGTCGAGCCGCGTCATCTCGCCGGTCAGGAAGCCGGTCGGTTTGGCATTCCGCTCCACAAACGCAACGCCGACCAGCCGCGTCCCGGCCTCTGCGCGGAAATTCAGCGTGAGCGCCTCGTCCGCCGTGAATTCGTAGCCGACCTGGTCGGGGTGGCCTGCGTACTGCACGACCTGGTTCGCGGTCCAGGTCGGCCCGGACGGCGCGAGGATCTCGCCGCCGAATTCGAGCGTCCCGATCCGTTCATGATCGAGCCGAACGTCGAGCGTCTCGCGGTCCCGGATGCCGCGGATGTAGCCCTCGATATTCTTGTGCATCCGGATGTCGATCGTGTATTCGCCGTCGAGCGGGAACCGGTGCTCGACGGCCACGCCGCCCCGCGTGCCGAAAGGCAGTTCCTCGTTCATCCGGTATTTCTGGCGGTAGGCGCCGGAGACCGTGTAGGTGTGGCTGGCGGGCCGCATCGCCCGCGGGCCCACGGCGAGATTGGCGATCCTGCCGGCCGTGAACAGGTAGCGCTCCATCAGCAGCGGCGACACGGCAAGCACGTCGGCGATGTTGTCGAATCCCTCGCCGATGTTGTCGGGCGGCAGGAGTTCGGCGACGTCGGCCTCGATGGCGAGCAGGTCGCGCACCGCGTTGGCGTACTCGGTGCGGTTCAGCCGGTGCACGGTCGAGCGGCCCGGGTTCGGCGCAGCCCCCGCCGGCGCGTCGAGTTCCGCGGTCAGGTAGGCCAGGAAATCCTCGTAGAAGGCCGGGTCCGGCCGCGGGACGCCGGTCGGCGGCATCGCGCGCAGCGTCAGCTTGGTCACGACCCGCTCCCAGGTTTCGGGCGCCGCGTCGATGTCGCCGACGTCCGCCGTTTCGAGGACCATGCCGGCCGTCTTGAGCGCACTGTTGTGGCAGGTGACGCAGTAGCGGTCGAGCACGCCACGATAGCGGGTTTCGGCATCCATGCCGCCGTGCGCGCCGCCCGCCGACTCGGCGGCCGCCGCCGTGCCGGCAAAACCGGCCAGCAGGCAGATACCGATTCCCAGAAAGCGTTTGCTCAGCGGCACTTGATCACCGTCACCTGACAGACAACACCCCGGCACCACGCAGGGCGGTGCCGGGGTGGTCGGTACGTCGTCGCGCTACTCGAAGCTGTAGTTGAATCGCGCTCCATAGCTCGCGTAATTGACCGTAGTCACCTGCGCCTCGGAACCGATGACGCCGTCACCGGCCAGGTCGAACTGCGGATTGTAGCGCGGCTTCGGTTCGAGCAGGTTGCGCCCGTAGACCATGAAGGACCACGGCCCTTCCTCGGGGCCGAAGCGGACCGAGACGTTGATGTCCTCTTCCTGGCCCATGTCGACCACGCGCGAGAACGAGCGGTCGGTAATGTAGTCGGAAGTCGCCATCAGCGTCAGGTCGAGGTCCGTCCGGTAGCCGTCGACGAAGCTCGGCAGCTCCCACTGGATATTGCCCGTGAACTGCCAGTCGGGCGCATTGCGCGCATCCGAGCCGGACCGGTCGATGGTACCTTCCGGCCCCTCGGGGTCATCCTCCTCGCGGCAGCGTCCGGTGATGCGCTCGTCCTCGGTGCAGACGGCATCCGGGAAGCTGTCCACCGTCGCATCGAGCAGAGCGCCGTAGAGCGACAGCGTCACCTTTTCGCCCGCGAGATAGCGCAGGCTGAACTCGAGGCCGTCGGAAGTCTGCTCGGCGATGTTCTTCGTGATGTTGCGATCCAGGATGCGGTCGATGAACGAGACCTGCACGCCCGTAATGTCGGTCGTGTAGGCCGTCGCCTCGGCCTGCAGCCTGCCGTCGAGGAACGTACCGCGTACGCCGACCTCCCAGATCTCGTACTCCTCCGGCCCGAACGAGAACGTGTCCTCGAAGCGGGGGAATTCGGACACGCCCATGTCGAAGGCACCGGACTTGAACGACGTCGCAAACTTGACGTAGTACGACAGCGCCTCGTGCGGCCGGTAGCGGAACACGACCTGCGGATCGAAGGAGTCGTCCTCGATCGTGCCTGATACGTTCGCGACGCGTGACGAGGACACGCTGCCCGCAGGGTGCGTCCGCCCCAGCATGTCGTCACGGTTGTCGGTGAACGGCGTCCGCCCGACGATCGAGCCGTTGACGAGACCCGGGTACTGGTCGAGAAACGCCTGCGACGCGGCGCCGTTGCTGCCACTCGTCACGTCGAGCCCGTAGGGCACGCGGATGATCGAGCCGTCGCCGCCGCCTTCGACGTCATTCCGGACAAACCACTCGGCAATCTGGTTGGCGCCGACCGCCTCCTTGTCGATGTCGGTGTAGCGGCCGCCGATGTCGAGCGAGCCTTTGTCACCCCAGAAGTTGAACGTGACCGTCGCGAATACGCTGGTCCACTCGGAATACTCCTGGCCCCGCGCCGTGCGGATCGAGCGCCGCGAATTCGCGCGGTAGGCATCCGACCAGACGTACAGGTCGTTGTTCTGGTAATAGAGCCCCGTCATCCATTCGAACTTGCCGCCGACCGGCGACGACACCCTGAATTCCTGGCTCCACTGCTGGAATTCCTCGCCACGCGAGCGCGGATTGGACGCGAACGCCCCGCCGCCCGAGTTGTGCGGCGTGTTGTAGAAAGTCTGTGCGCTGAACGCGGTCTTGGACGTGAGCTCGATGCCGCTGGCGAGCGAATAGTCGAGATCGAGGATCGCGTGCCAGGGCCTCGAAGCCGACTCGTCGGTCATGTTGCAGCTTTCGAACTGCGACGGCCGCTGCGGCTGCCGGCCGGCCCCGGGGTTGGCGGCGGGCCGGATCGGGTCGAGGTCGTTCATGCCGCCCTCGAGGATCTGCAGGCCGCCGGCCGCCAGGCACTCGTTCCAGTTGTAGACGACGCCGTTTTCGCTGCCCGATGCCTCGGTCAGCGGGATGCCGGAGGCAACGGACTCCTCCCACGGGTCGATGAAGGGGCCGATGTACTGCCAGCCGAGGTCACGCACTTCGCCGACGGCGAATCCGCGCTCGATCGCGCCCGGCACGTTCTCCGAGGAAATGCCGATCGCGATCACGCGCTCGGGATGGTCGAGGAACGGGTCGTCGGAGAACTTGTCGAGCATGACCGGCCAGACGCGTGGGCCGAGGTCATTGTCCGCGTATTCGCCCTTGAGCGTCGCCGTGAAGCGCTCGTTCGGCGTCCACTGCAGCGTCACGCGGCCGGCATTGGTTTCGCGCTCCGGGAAGTCCTTGCCGGTGCGGAAGTCCTTCATGAAGCCTTCCAGCCGGTAATGCTTGGCCGCGACGCGGACGCCCAGCGAGTCGGTGATCGGGCCGCCGGCGGCGACCTCGAAGATGCCGCGGCCGAAACTGCCGTACTCGCCCGAGACATCGCCTTCCCATTCAGCCGTCGGCTTGCGGGTCGTGATGTTGAGCGCACCGGCGGCTGCGTTCTGGCCGAAGAAGACGGGCTGCGGGCCCTTGAGCACCTCGATGCGCTCGATGTCCATGTAGGCGCTCTTGACCTGCGAACCGCGTCCGAAGTGGACACCGTCGACGAAGGTCGGCACGCCCTGCTCGACGCCGAGGTTCTTCGACTGCGTACCGGCGCCGCGCAGGATCAGGCCCTGCTCCTCGGAGAAGTCCTTGATCACGAGCCCCGGCGAGAAGGCCGAGAGTTCGTTCAGCGTGACGAAGCCCTGGCGGTCCATCTGGTCGCCGCTGAAGGTCTGGATCGAGATCGGCACGTCCTGCAGGCTCTGCTCGCGGCGCTGGGCCGTAACCGTGATCTCGTCGAGCACGCCTTCCTGCCCCAGCGCGGTCGCCGGCAGCACGAAGGCCGCGGCGGCCGTGGAAAGGCAGGCAATTGCGCCCGGCATGCGCTTGAAAAGTCGCTTCATCGTTGATTCCCCCTCGGTGACCCTGGCACCGGGTCCACTTGTCTTATCGCGTCACAGGCTGTCACCTGTGTGCTTCCGAGGGTAGAGCAATCGATCCGGCCATTCAAACCGAGTCGATGTCCACGGAAATCGTTGACTTTGAAACCAAAACGGGCGGATGCCCGGCCGTTACTGCGAGCGGGCTTCGAGCTTTTCGATGACGGCCTCGATGCGGTTCTGCACCAGCGCATTCTGGGCCCGGTCTGCCTCGAGCCCGCCACGGCCGAGGACGCAGCGGCCGGCGGCCCGTTCGGCCGCGACGGTCCGCGCGCCGAGATCGAGCAGAAGTTCGGCCGTGTCGACCTGCGGCACGGTCCGGTCGAAAAGCCCCGCGACGCTGGTGCCGAGCGCCAGCGTCATCGGCGTCTGTCCGCAGGCCGTCATCACGTTGATCTCTGCGCCGTTTTCGACCAGGAACGCAATGATGGCTTCGGCCCCGATGTAGGCCGCCGCGTGCATGGCGGTCCAGCCCGTCGCGGTTGCCTCGTTGACGTCGGCACCGCGGGCGATCAGGCGTTGCGCCGCTTCGATCGCGCGCTGTTCCTCCGCGGGCGAGAAGTCGCTCTTGCGCCCCAGGCCGAGTGCGACCAGCAGCGTCGTGCCGTTGCCGAAGACCTCGTTGTCGTCGGCATAGGCCTCCATCTGCGCGAAAAACGTCGCCTCGTTGATCGAGGTCTCGACCAGCGGTTCGACGCCCTCGCGCACGAGCATCATGTCCATGCCCTCGATGTCCTGCGCGGCGGCGGCGAGGAAAAACGGCGTCGCC
The DNA here is from genome assembly GCA_033721115.1 of Woeseiaceae bacterium. Lineage (GTDB taxonomy): Bacteria > Pseudomonadota > Gammaproteobacteria > Steroidobacterales > Woeseiaceae > UBA1847. The sequence continues at coordinate 12,352 of JAWWBD010000068.1, forward strand.
CCGGTCAGGTTCAGGCGCGACACGCGCGCCAGGCGGAGGTGCGGCGGCGGGTACTTCATCCGCGCATTGGGATCGGCGCCCGCGTCGAGCAAAGCGGCGGCCAGCCCGTGCATGTTGCGCCCGGGGAGCGGCTCGCGTCGGTTGGTCGGCTCCTCGCCGATGATCAGGTCCGACGTCGGATCGTTGAGGAACTCGAGCTCCTTTTCGCTCAGGACCGCGAGCGGCTTGCAGCGCGTCGGGTCGCCGCCGAAGTTGCAGACCAGTTTCTCGTCGGAGACGTTGTAGCCGTGCAGCAGCTTGAGGCCGTCGCGGAACGCGTAGTGCAGCGCCGTCATGCCGTTCGCGTCGGCCGCGTTCGGTTCGGCGCCCGCCTCGAGCAGCAGCAGCGCGAGCGGCTCGTGGCCGTAGGCGGTCGCGATGACGAGTGCCGTGCCGTCCGCCCCCGATTCGGCGTCGACCTCGGCGCCCCGGGCCAGCAGCAGGCGGGTCGTTTCGATGTCGCCGGCGCGCGCCGCGAACATGAGCGGCGTGTAGCCGCCGGCGGCCGTGCCGGACACGGGCTCGACGTACCCTTCGATCTGCATCGGGCGGAATTCCTCGTTCAGCCGCGTGGTCCGGGCATTGACGTCGGCGCCGTGCTCGATGAGGACGCGGGCCGCCTGCGGGTGACCGAAGGCAATCGCCCACATCAGCGCGGTCTGCGCACGCCGCGGCTCGGCCGCGGCCGGGTCGGCGCCGGCATCGATCAGCGCCGCGACCACCGGGACGACGCCGGTCCGCGCGGCCGCCATCAGCGGCGTCACGCCGCTCCAGAGCCTGGCGTTCGGGTCGGCGTCGTGTGCGAGCAGGCTCGTGACGACGGGCAGGCTGCGGTTCCTGATCGCGAGTACCAGCGGCGTGACGCCGTAGTCGTTGGCGAGATTCGGGTCGGCGCCCGCGTCGAGCAGGGACTCGACGATTGCCGCCTCGTCCCGGTGCACGGCCCAGCTCAGCGCGGTCGCCCCGTCGGGCGCCGCCGCGTTGATGTCCGCGGCGCCCGATCCGGCCAGCTCCAGCACCCGGGCCCAGTTCCCGGCTTTCGCTTCGCCGACGAGCCCGGCATCATCCCCCGCAGCGGCCAGGCCGGGGAGGGCCGCGCCGAGACAGGCGGCCAGGCCGATGCGGACGACGATCAGCAACCGGTGCATCGCGGCGCTGCGGTCAGATGCGACCGTCGATGTCGAGTTCGCCGGTCGAGTAGCCGAGCTGCCCGCCGAAGGACTCGGTCTCGATGCCGGCCTTGTTGAGCATGGTGACGTGCAGGTTGGCGAGCGGCGTGCCCTCGTCGTAGACGAAATGCATGCCGCCGCGGTACCGGCCGCCGCCCCCACCGACCAGCGCGACGGGTACGTTCCACTGGCTGTGGATGTCGCCGTTGCCGAGGCCCGCGCCGTAGACGAGGATGGAGTTGTCGAGCAGCGTCGAGCCGTCGACCTCGATCGTGTCCCGCATCTTGGCGACGAACTCCGCGAACAGCTGCGCATGGTAGACGTCGATGTCGCCGGCCAGTCGCTTGCGCTCCGGGTTGCCGCGGTGGTGCGTCAGCGGATGGTAGGGATCGGTGTGCCCGAGCGCCGTGTACACGAGCTCGCTGTACTCGCGCGCGATCATGTAGGTGAACACCCGCGTCGTGTCGGTCTGGAATGCCAGCAGCAGCAGGTCGAACATGAGGCGAATGTGTTCCTCGTGCTCCGGGATGCC
>JAWWBD010000069.1:0-13973 GCA_033721115.1 Woeseiaceae bacterium
CATCTCGAGCGTGACCGTCGACCAGTCGGCATCGAGTTCCTCGGCGAGGACGACCGGCACGCCGGTCATCGAGCCCTGGCCCATCTCGGCGGCCGGGGTGATGATCGTGATCCGGTTGTCCGGCGTGATGCGCACCCAGGCGCCGACCGTCATCCCCTCGTGAGCGGCCGCAGCGTCCGCGACGAGCCAGCCCTTCGTCCCGAAGCCGACCGCAAACGTGAGCCCGGCGGCACCGCCCAGGAACCCGCGGCGGGAGAGGGGCGTGGCCAGCAGCTTGTCGTTACCCATTGCGCACCTCCTCTGCCGCGCGCTCGATGGCGGCGATGATGCGGTTGTAGGTGCCGCAGCGACAGATGACCCCGTTCATGTGGCGCACGATCTCCTCGCGCGTCGGCTCGGAGTTGGCTGCCAGCAGCTCGGCGGCCTGCATGATCTGGCCCGACTGACAATAACCGCACTGGGGCACCTGTTCGGCGATCCAGGCTTTCTGCAACGGGTGCGATGCGCCCGGCGCCAGCCCCTCGATCGTCGTGACGGTTTTGCCCGCGGCGCGGCCGAGCGTCGTGCGGCAGGACTTCACGGCTTTGCCGTCGACGTGCACGGTGCAGGCGCCGCAGAAACCGCCGCCGCAGCCGTACTTGGTACCGGTGAGACCCAGGTGGTCCCGCAGGGCCCAGAGTAGCGGGGTGTCCGGTCCGGCCTCGACCGAGACCGGTTTGCCGTTGAGCTCGAATTCGACCATTGCGCTGTCCTCAGGTACGGGCCCGCCGCGACGGGCGCCGGGGCTACGGGGCGGTGCCCGGGATGCCGGTGCGGTTCTCGAGCACGGGGGCGCTCCAGGGAATCTGCCGCGGATCGCCGGTCCGCACGAGTTCCACCTCCGATTCATGCACCGGGCCGGCCTCGTTGTCAAATGCATTGCGGATGTAGGTCAGGAGTACCGCGACGTCCTCGTCGGCGAGGAAGCCGTGGCCCGGCATCACCTCGTCGTAGCGGACGCCGTCGATCTCGATCGGACCCTCCATGCCGTGCAGCACGGTGCGGATGAGCCGGCCCTTGTCGCCGGTGACCCACGCGGAACCCGACAGCGGCGGGAACTGCCCCGGCACGCCGCCGCCGGCAGGCTGGTGACAGCTCGCGCAGTACTGGCCGTACAGTTCCGCGCCGCGGTCGCGGCTCGCCGCCACCGTCCGTGCAAGGTCGGTGGCGGGCAGCTCGGGAGCGTCCGCAGCCCTGGCCGTGTCCTGGCCTGCGTAGGTGATGCGCCAGATCCGTCCCTCGTTGTTGTCGAGGACGTACAGCGCACCGTCCGGGTGTACGGCGACGCTTTGCGGCCGCCAGCGCGCGTTGCCGCGTTCGTACAGCGTCTCGAAGCCCTTGAAACCGTCGGCAAATACCTCCCAGTCGCCGGTCGGTTCACCGTCGGCGAACGGCACAAAGGCGACGAGGTAGCCGTCCTGCGGCAGCGGCGCCCGGTTCCAGGAACCTTTGAGCGCGACGAACGCGCCGCCGCGGTACCGGTCCGGGAAATGCCCGGCGTGGTAGAACGCGACCGAGGCCGGGGACCAGTGCCCCGGGAATGTGACCTGCGGTGTCGCGTAGGCCGCGCAGCGCCCGACCTTTTCGCCGTCGCCGCCGTACTCGGGCGCGAGCACGCGCTTGCCCTGCCGGTGATCGTAATAACAGAAGGGCCAGCCGTAGTCGGCGCCCGCCTCGACGCGGAAGAACTCCTCGGCCGGCAACTCGGCATTGTCTTCGGCGTCGAAGTATTCGGGCCAGAGCGCGCCGAGCCCGTCGCGCCCCATCTGGCCGACGTAGAGCGCGTCGTAGACCGGGTCCCAGGTCTGGGCGATCGCGTTGCGGATGCCGGTCGCGTAGCGTTCGCCGTCGGCGCGGCGCTGATTCAGCACCTCACCCGGCCAGCGCCAGATGCCGGCGTGCGCCTCGAGCTCTGGACAGGGGTCGATGCCGGGCGAGCCCTTGGTCCGCGACTGTTCCTGGCAGGCGTTGGACGGCGCGCCGATGTTGACGTAGACGCGCCCCGCCGTGTCGATCGAGAGCGTGCGGCCGCGATGGCTGCGCTGGTAGGGGATGTCGCCGACCACGACCTCGGTCGGGCCCGTCGGTTCGAGCGCGCCCGCCGGCAGCGGCATGCGGACGAGCTGTGTGACGTCGACCGCGTAGAGGTAGCCGTCGTGGTACTCGATGTGCACCTGTGGCGGTCGCTGCTCTTCCGGCGTCACCAGGTGATGGAAACGGGTGACCCTGTCGACGACGTGGTCGCCGTCTTCGTCCCTGAGTCCCAGCACGTGCGCGCCGTCGCGGATACCCGTGAGCGAGACGAACAGGTCACCGTCCTCGCGGATATAGAGTTCGCGGGATTCGCCCGTGCCCTCGAAGACGACCTGCGACACGAAACCGGGCGGCAGGATCAGCTCGCCGCTGTCTGCGACTGTCGGTGCCGGCGCGCCCGCCACGTCTGCAACCGGCGCCGGCGGTTCCGCGCCGCCGCAACCGGCGACAAGCACAGCGGCAAGAAGGGGCGCGGCGCGATGGCGCGGCGCCGTGTCGGCCCTCATTCGGCCGCCCGCGGCAGCGCGAACACGTGGATGCCGTTTCGTTCCCGTGCTGCTTTCAGTTCGGGGACGATGCCGAGCGGACCGTAGGTACCGGAGAGCCCGTCGCCGGTCAGGATCGCGACGTACTGGCGTCCGCCCGCGCGGTAGGTGATCGTGCTCGTCTGGATGATGCCCTCGACGCTCGCGTCCCAGAGAATTTCTCCCGAGTCCGCGTCGAGCGCAAAAAACGTCCCGCTCATGTCACCCCAGAAGACGAGCCCCCCCGCCGTCAGCAGGATCGCGCCGTTGCCGGGGTTGCGCTGCGTGTGCAGGCGCGTGATGCGACCCGTCGCCATGTCGACGCGCGCGAGCCCGGCGAACGCGGCGGGATCGCCGCCCTCGCGCAGGTGCGAGTCGCGCGAGTGCCCGTTGTCGAGCGCGAGGTTGCCCGTGCGCGTCACGCAGGCATCGTGATAGGGCACGTAGAGCGCATTGCGCTTTGCGTCGTAGGCCATCGGCCAGTAGCTGCGCGTGTTCTGGAAGCAGGTCGTGTGCACCTCGCCGTCGCGCGTCAGCACCTTGTCGCGGCTGATGCGCGTCCTGCCGGTCTCGACGTCGATGTCGGCGATATGGAAGTCCGGCGTGGCGAAGGGAAACGGCGTCGCCCAGAGGAATTCGCCGCTCGCGCGATCGAGTACCCAGAGCCCGCCCGGTTCGCCGACCGTGACCAGCATGTCGCGGGCCGTGCCGCGCTCGACGTTCGGGTTGATCCAGCGCACGGCCGCCGGGTCCGGATCGAAGACGGAACGGAACAGGATGCGCTCGTGCGTGTAGTCGGAGTCCCAGTCGTCGCCCGGCAGGTGCTGGTAATACCAGGCCAGCTCGCCGGTCGCGGGATCGAGCGCCAGCGTGGAATTGCTGTAGAGCTCGGCCGGCGTCTCGAGCGGCACGGCAAACGGGTTGCCCGCGTGGCGCTTGATCCGCGTGTGCGGATTCGGGTTCGCAATGCCCCAGTAGTCGAGGCCGCGCTCGAGGTCGACACCGCCCGGCAGGCACCAGGGCGAGGCGATGCGCGCGTCGGCCGGCATGTCGCCCCAGGTGTCGCCGCCCGGTTCGCCGGGCGCCGCGGTCGTGTGAAAGCGCCAGAGTTCCTCGCCGGTCGCGGCGTCGTGCGCGGCGATGAAACAATAGGCACGCGTGTTGCCGCAGTTGCGGCCTGTCAGCACCCGGCCGCCGACGACCAGCGGCCCGGTCGTGTGCTGGGTCTCGCTCGTGTAGTCCTGCACGCGCGCCTCCCAGTCGACGTCGCCGGTTGCCGCGTCGAGTGCGACGAGGTAACCGTCGGGCGCCGCGTAGTAGATGCGCGTGCCGTAGATGGCGAGCGTCCGGGCGCGGCCGATGGCGCGGATGTGCCGGCCGAGGTCCGCGGGCAGCTCGCGGCGATATTCCCATAGCAGGGCGCCCGTCGCGCCGTCGATGGCCTGGATGATCGCGCCCGGGTTCGCGACGAACATGACGCCGTCGTGCACGATCGGGATGTTCTCCTGCGTGCCCGGATGCATCGGCCGGGACCACGCGAGCTCGAGTTCCCTGACGTTGTCGCGCGTGATGTCGGCCAGCGGGCTCATGCGCTGGCTGTCGTAGCTGCGGCTGTACATCAGCCAGTCGCCGGGCGGCGGATCCGCGAGCGTGGCGTCCGTGACCGGCGCAAGCTCGACCTGGGCGAACGTTGCAATGGGCGCCAGCAGCAGGGCCAGCGCGAAAGGGCGGCGCGGCACGCGCGCCCCGGAAGTGGTGCCCGCCAGGCGGGCAGGGATCGTCTTGTTCATCGTCCCCCCAACTGGGCGAAGCCAATCGCTTCGACGACAGGTGACGATGCCGCAAGCGGTACCGGCCGGACGGCCGGTACCGCCTGGGCGTTAATGGATCAGCCGAACGTCGTCGTGCCGTTGAGGCGGTGGCCGACGAGCGGACCTGGCCGCTGCGGCCGGTATCGGTCCGAGTTGGCCGACGTCCGCGCCATCCGGGTCTCGAGGCCGAGACGTGCGGGCGTGGACGTGAGGCCGTCGGCGAGTTCCTTCGACTTCGTGCGCAGGACGCGGATCGCTTTCTCGAGCACGCGGCGCTCCTCGTCGGCGAAATCGCCGATCAGGCTGGCCTCGAGCTCTTCAGCGACCGGGATGACCTGCTGGTACAGGTCAGCGCCGTCTGCAGAGAGATTCAGGACGGAACGCCGGCGATCCTCGCTGTCGAGTTCACGGTCGATGAGGCCGCGGTCGAGAAGCTTGGTCACGGCGCGGCTGACGGCCACGGTGTCCATCTCGGCGAGACGAGCCACGCTGACGGCGGACAGGCCGGGTTTCTCGGCAATGATGGCGAGAACCTTCCATTCGGGCGTCGTGATGCCGAAACGGTCCTCCAGGATGCTCGCGATCGAGCGCATGATGGTGTGGCTGACGGTGGCGAGCTGGCACGGCAGGTACTGGTTCAGGTCGAACTGCTTGACTGAGTCTGACATTGGTTATGGTCTCCGCTCTGATATGGTGCGCCTGTCTTCCCTGGGCGCTTTCCCCCCGACGCGCTCCTGCGCGTCTTCTTTCACGCGTAATTATCTTAATCAGGGTAATTAGTTATAGAAAATGAAATGTATACGAATTAATATAACCAAATGGTTAATTCAGAACCCGTTCCGACGACGAAACAACAACTTAGCCGCATTCGGCACCGGCACCTGAACTGTTTTCTCGAGATCGCGCGCACGCGCAAGATCAGCGCCGCGGCGGTGGCGCTCAACATCAGCCAGCCCGCCGCGTCGAAAACGCTGGCCGAGCTCGAGGAGATCCTGGAGACGAAACTGTTCGCCCGCCGGGGCAAGGGCGGGCTCCGGCTGACGCCCGCGGGTCGCATCTTCCAGCGGTTTGCGGGCTCGAGCGTGGCCGCGCTCAAGGAAGGCATCGACGGCCTCGCGCAGGCGAAGCTGCAGCGCGGCCCGGTGCTCGTCGTCGGCGCGTTGCTCGGCGTCGCGGCGCAGTTCATGCCGCGCGCCGTCAAGGAGTTCCAGGAAGCGCATGGCATGACCGTGCGCATCATCACGGGTCCGAACAAGTCGATGCTGAACCAGCTGCGCATCGGCGAGATGGACCTGGTCGTCGGCCGGCTCGCATCGCCGAAAGAGATGCAGGGGCTGTCGTTCACGCACCTGTACTCGGAGCCGCTGGTCTTCGTCGGCCGGCCCGGCCATCCGCTGGCGGGCGAGGCGCCCGTCGACCTGACGATGCTCGAGCACCTAACGCTGATCATGCCCACCGGCGACGGCCTGATGCGGCCCGTGATCGACCGCTTCATGCTCGCACACGGCGTCGGTTTGCTCACGAACACGATCGAAGCCCGCTCGTCGGAATTCTGCCGGCAGTACCTGCGCGACACGGACGCGGTATGGATGGTCTCGCTCGGCGCCGTCCAGCACGACATCGAGGACGGCGTGCTGTGCCGGCTCAACGTCGATACGACGGAGACCCACGGGGCGGTCGGCCTGACCGTGCGCAGCAACCGGAACCCGGCGCCCGCACTGCAGCTCATGATGGACACGATCACGCGCGTCGCGGCCGAGTTTCCGCATCCGCACTGACGCATTATTTCAGGCGCAAGCAATCGGGACGGAATCCGGGCGCGTGTCTATACTCGAAACACTCTTTGTTCGGGGATGATCGAAGATGAAACGACTGCTCGTCGCGCTGCTGTCCGGGCTTGCGCTGCCGCTCGCGGCATGCGCAGAGGAACCCGCCAAAGTCGAAATCCTGCTGGGCGACGTCTCGATGAACAAGCTGCCCTTCGTGATCGCGGTCGAGGAGGGTATCTACGAGCGCAACGGCCTGGACGTGACACCGAAGTTCTCGCAGGGCTCCGTCGACATCATCAGAAAGAGCGGCGTCTCGGTGTCGGACGAATACATCATCGGCAAGGACGCCAATCCGCCGGTCAAGATCGGCGGTGCGGCACCGACGTTCTACCGGCTGACGACGCGCGCGGGTTCGTGGAACCCGGTAGCGCTGGGCTCGACGCACACCGAGTCGCGCTGGCGCATCGTCGGCGATCCGGCCATCGACAGCCCGGCCGGGCTCAAGGGCAAGCGCATCGGTTACTCGGGGCCCGGTGCCGTCTCCCACTTCATGGCCATCAGTTTTGCGGAGCAGATGGGCTGGGATCCGCAGTTCGACTGGTCGATGATGGCCGACGCGCTCGGTGTCGCGGCACTCGATGCCGGCCATGTCGATGCGATGGTCGCGGCCGAGCTGCACGCGACGATGGCGCTCGGCTCCGGCTACGAGGTGATCGTGGACCTCGGTGACTACGCGCTGCCGGTCGCCGGCTCGTCGTTCCTGTTCGATCGCGACTGGCTGGCAGAGAACGAAGACACGGCGCGGCGCCTGATGAAGAGTTTCGTCGAGGCGATCGCAGTGCTCAAGACGGACCGCGAGGCGACCTACCGGGTACTCAGAAAGTGGTACCAGATGTCGGATCCGGAGCTGATGGCCTTGTTCTACGCCGAGGCGTCCAAGCTGCCGAGCAAGCCGTATCCGCCCTACGCGGGTCTCGAGAAGATGATGGAGATCTACGACAGCCACGAGATGCGCAAGTACAAGGTCGAGGACTTCTACGACGACTCCTTCGTCCGGGAACTCGACGAGAGCGGTTACATCGACAGCCTGTACGACTGACCGCGGGAGGCGCCAGCTATGACCAGATCACCTGCAGCCCTGTTCAGAACGACGCTCGTGCTGATGCTCGCTCCGCTTTTTGCGGACGCGCAGTCGGTGCCGCCCGAGCTCATCCGTCATGCAGATCTCGTGCTCCACAATGGCAAAGTGCTCACGGTCGACGCGGAATTCACGGTGGCCGAGGCCATCGCCGTGCGCGACGGCCGCGTCCTCGCCGTGGGTGATTCCGCCGCAATGCTCGCGCTCGCCGGGCCGGACACCGAAACGGTGGACCTTGCCGGGCGCAGCGTGACGCCGGGCTACATCTACAACGACGGCGACAACGCGGTACCGGGCGGGGATATCTACAAGGACACGATGGTCGGCGGCTGGCTCTCCGGGCGCATACCCGGCGACAACATGGAGCTGTTGCTGACCTCGCTCGACGACGTGCTCGACAAGGCCGCACCCGCCGAGCCCGTGTTCGTCAACATGCCGAAGAATTTCCCGGCAGAGGCGTTCGCCTGGACGGCCGAAGACCTCGACCGCATCGCGCCCGAAAACCCGATCGCGCTCTTCTACACCAGCAGCGACGTGCGCGCGAACACGGCCATGCTCGAGCGGGCCTTCGCGATGGGATTGCCGCGCGATCACTTCGGCGTGATCCGAGACGAGAACGGCAAGCCGACCGGCGCGCTGGTCCACGAGGCGACGGGTTTCGTCGGCTGGCAGGCGCGACCCTACCCGAGCCGGGCTTACATCGAGCAGGCGATCCGCGATGCGAAAGCTTCGTTCCTCGGTTACCTGAGCGTAGGCGTGACCACGACGACCGGCCACATGAGCGGGCTCACGATCAGCATGCTGAACGAGATCTTCCACGACGGCGACCTGTCGATGCGCGTGTTCCCGGGCCACGACCTGACGCGCCAGAACCCGTTCCCCGAGCAGTACCTGAAGCGCGTCGGCAACCTCGTCGACTTCTCGCTGTACGATCCCGCCCGCGGTCCGATGGTCAAGATCGTCGGTGCTGCGCTGGCCTCGCTCGACGACGGGCCGAACAGCCCGTCCGGCATCCTCACGATCCAGCCGAAGGACCGCATCATGCCGGAGCTCGGCGGCACGCCGTACGGCTGGAACAAGTGGACCGGCGAGTCGGAAACCGGGCTCAGCTGGGAGGACCTGACGGAGGAGCAGAAGCTCCAGACGGACTGGAACACGATGCGGCTCCTGATCAAGTACGGCTGGAACACGAGCGGCAACCACAACATGGGCAGCGGCGCGATGAAGGTCGTGCTCGACGCGGTCGAGAACGCCTATGCCGAGGACGAGGTGCTGTTCAAGCAGATCAAGCCGAATGCCTACGATCACAACGTGATCTGGCACGAGGACAACTTCGAGCTGATCGACAGGTACAACGACCAGCTGCGCTTCGGGCTCAAGATCAACGAGTACTTTGATCCGCGGCTCGTCGACGGCAAGGCGCCGCTGCTCTACGAATACGCAAGCCGGATCGACACGCTGCAGCCGGTGAAAGACCTGATCGCGCGCGGCGTCAACGTGCACTTCGAGGGCAGCGACGCGTCGAACCATCCGATGAAGCTGATCGAGTGGGCCGTGACGCGCCGCGACGACAGCGGCCGCGTCATCGCGCCCGCGCAGGCGATCGACCGCGAGACCGCGCTCCGGATGATCACCTGGAACGCCGCGCGCTTCGTGGGCGAGGAAGACGAACTGGGCTCGCTGGAGCCCGGCAAGTGGGCCGACCTGGTCGTCCTGAACGGCGACTTCCTCGCCGTTCCCGACCGCGACCTCGACACGCTGCACATCGACCTGACCTACGTCGCGGGCAAGCTCGCCTACGACGCCAGGCTCTGGGAATGACACTGCGCGGACGATCGCTACCCGCGGGAGTCATGGCCTTTGGCGCGGTGCTCGCACCGGCGACGGCGCGCCCGGGCGACGACGACAAGCCGCCGCCCTACAAGATCTACATCGACCCCGTGACGGGGAAATACACGACCGAGGACCCGGCCGCGACGAGGACGGCCCAGCCGGCCGGCGCTGCGGCATCGGCGGCGCCGGGCGCCGCGCCGGATACCGGGACGGCGTGGCATCCCGGCCCGGGCACCCTCGTCATCATCATCATGCTGCTGGCGGCTGTCTTCACCTGGCACCGCCGGCAGCCGGCCAACTGAGGAAACGCAATGAGTAACAACCGGAATCTGCCGCAAACCCTGTTCGTACTGGTCGCCGCGCTGCTGTCGGGCGCGGTGCAGGGTGCCTATGATCCGCCCGCCGAAGTCGCGCTCGAGGACATCCGGGCGGCGTCGGAAGAGCTGCTCTCGCGCCCGGATATCCCGGTCAAAGGCGGCGAGCAGGGATGGGTCGAGGACATCATCCGCATCGAGGTCGCCGGAATGGAATGGGATCTCGGCATGTCGGTGCACGAACCGGTCGACCCGGACGCTATCGCGGTGGGCGGCGACGGCAACAAGATCGGCATCTTCCTGCTGCACGGCGGGTCCGGCGACTTCAAGTCGATGCACCGCCAGGCGCGCATCCTGTCGCAGAAGCTCGGCTACAAGGTCGTCTCGATGAGCTACCCGGGGCGGCACGCATTCCACACCGAGTCGCGCGACTGGCCGGGCGACAACGTCAACGAGGACGGTTCGGTGCGGACGCCCATCTGGAAACGCGGCGAGCACATCACGGCCGACCAGTACGACGTGATCTTCGATCGCAGCCAGCGGCCGCGCTACGGCACGCGCCGGCTGGCCAAGGCGAAGCCCGGCACGCTGTTCTACCATCGCATGGCGGCCTGGCCGCTTGCGCTCGAGGCGGGCGGTGTGGCCGCGATGCAGAAGCATTTCCCGGCCGACGAGTACTCGATCTACGTGCACGGGCATTCGACCGGCGGGCCGCTCGTCAACATGCTCTCGCAGCGGGTCGACAACGTCGCGGGCATCCTCGCGATCGAGAACTCGCCGTTCGGCTACATCTACCGCGCGCAGGCAGCCTGGGGCGGCCAGCTCGGCAAGATCGGCGACTTCGACCTGGTGCAGGAGGCCAAACTCCTGCCCTCGCGGTCGGATCCCTTCGACGAGCTCTACATCCGGAGCTGGCGGGATTCGGCACGCTATGTCGGGCCCGAGCTGCTGGGCAAGGAAGGCCCCGAGGCGCTGATGCGCCTGCCGATGATCATGGAAGACATCCTCGCCGGCTGGGAGCGGTCGCGGAAACGGCCGCAGTTCAAGGCCGAATACGTCATCACGCACGGGATCGAGGATTCGCTGACGAATGCGGCCCGGGTGACGGCGAAGCGCCTCGGCTATGACGAGGAGGAGACGCAGGCACTCGTCGAGCACTACGTGGGCCTCACGCAGGAGCTGTCCGGGCCGGGTGTCAAGCCGGTGCCACCCGTCATGTTCCAGATCTCGGCCTTCAGCCGTGATCACAGCAAGGAGGTGTACGAGGCGATCACGATCCCGATGTACAAGGCGATGAGCCCTGCGCCGAAGACCTCGTTCACCCAGTTCATGGCCGGCAAGCACGGCTACATGGCACGCGACGAGGAACTGGGGCTGCCGTACGGCATCGGCCCCGCGGTCTTCAAGCAGTGGGACCAGGCCATCCGGAGCGGCTGGTTCGTCGTCGACCAGAAACAGGCAATGCGTTGATGGTTGCGCCAGGCAGGAAGACCGGCAGGTACCAGGGGCACGTCGTCACCGGCATTGTTGCGGCGGGCCTGCTGCTGGGTTCCGGCGCGCATGCGGCCTGGCAGCCGCCGACCGAGGTGCCGGAGGCGGCGATCCGGGCGGCGTCGGCCGACCTGCTGTCCCGACCGGATATCCCGATGAAGGGCGGCGAAAAGGGCTGGGTCGAGGACATCATCCGCATTGACGTCGCGGGGATGGAATGGGACCTCGGCATGTCGGTCCACGAACCCGTCGATCCGGCGGACATTCCCGTCGGCGCCGACGGGAAAAAGGTGGGCATCTTCCTGCTGCACGGCGGATCCGGCGACTTCAAGTCGATGCACAGGCGGGCCTACCTGCTGGCACAGAAGCTCGGCTACAAGGTCGTCTCGATGAGTTATCCGGGCCGGCACGCGTTCCACACCGCGTCGCGCGACTGGCCGGGCAAGAACGTCAACGAGGACGGCACGGTGCGGACGCCGATCTGGACGCGGGGCGAGCACATCACGGCTGACCAGTACGAAATCGTCTACGACCGGGGGCAGCGGCCGCGCTACGGCACGCGCATGCTCGCGAAGGCGAAGCCCGGGACGCTGTTCTACTATCGCATGGCGGCCTGGCCGCTCGCGCTCGAGGCAGGCGGCATCGCGGCCATGCAGAAGCACTTCCCGGCGGACGAATATTCGATCTACGTGCACGGCCAGTCGACCGGCGGGCCGCTCGTCAACATGCTCTCGCAGCGGGTGGACAATGTCCGCGGCATCATGGCGATCGAGAATTCACCGTTCGGCTACATCTACCGCGCGCAGGCGGCCTGGGGCGGGCAGCTCGGCAAGATCGGCGACTACGACCTCGTGCAGGAGGCGAAGCAGCTGCCGTCGCGGTCGGACCCGTTCGACGAGCTCTACATCCGCAGCTGGCGCGACTCGGCGCGCTACGTCGGGCCGGAGGTGCTGGGCGAGGAGGGGCCCGAAGCGCTGATGCGCCTGCCGATGATCATGGAGGACATCCTGGCCGGCTGGGAGAAGTCGCAGAAACGCCCGCAGTTCAAGGCCGAGTATGTGATCACGCACGGCATCGAGGACTCCCTGACCGAAGCGGCACGGGTGACCGCGAAGCGGCTGGGCTACGACGAGGAGGAAACACAGGCGCTGGTCGAGCACTACATCGGGCTGACGCGCGAGCTCAGCGGCCCCGGGGTCAAGCCGGTGCCGCCCGTCATGCTGCAGATCTCGGCCTTCAGCCGCGACCACAGCCGCGAGGTTTACGAGGCCGTGACGATCCCGATGTACAAGGCCATGAGCCCCGCGCCCAAGGTCTCGTTCACGCAGTTCATGGCCGGCAAGCACGGCTACATATCGCCGATCGAGGAACTGGGACTGCCCTACGGCATCGCACCGGCCGTCTACCTGCAGTGGGACACGGCGATCAGGAACGGCTGGTTCGTCCCCTGACCGCAATCCGGTTCGATCGGCTTGCGATTCTTTCGGCATGGTCGCCGGACTCCGGTGGCTCTTGCCCGGAATGGCTCGCTGCGCTTCGCTTGCTGCGCTTTATTTCCGGGCAAGAGCCACCCTCGCCCGGCTGGCCGGGCGATTGCATGGCGGTCCCGATCGAGACGAGGATGCCGTACGGGTGAGTTGATCGCAGCGCTCCTGTGTCCGGCGGGTAGGCGCGGTGCCGGGTGTGCGGGCGAGCGTCGTCCGGAGCGAGCGAAGCAGGACGCCCGAGCGAGCGCAGGCGATGCTCGCTCGGCAGGAAGCCGAGCGAGCTTAAGGGAGCCCGCATACCCGGTAGCGCGCCGACAGGGCGAAAGGTTCGTCCCGAATCGCGGCCACGGGCCGTGCCTTCGGTTGAATGGTCATTGCGGCCGGGCGCCGCTCAGTTCCAGTGCAGTATGACCTTGCCGGACTGTCCCGACTGCATGAGCTCGAACGCGGGTGCGTAGTCGTCGATGCCGAAGTGGTGCGTGATCACGGGCTCGATGTCGAGTCCGCTCTGCAGCATGCTGGCCATCTTGTACCACGTCTCGAACATTTCGCGCCCGTAGATCCCCTTGATGACGAGACCCTTGAAGATCACCTCGTTCCAGTCAATGGCCATGTCGTTCGGCGGGATGCCCAGCAAGGCCACTTTGCCGCCGTGATGCATGGTCCTGAGCAACTGGCGAAACGCGTCCGGGTTGCCCGACATTTCCATGCCGACGTCGAAGCCTTCGGTCATGCCGAGCGTCTTCATCGTCGTGTCGATGTTGTCGCGGGAGACATTCAGTGCCACCGTGGCCCCCATCTTCGCCGCGAGGTCGAGGCGGTATTCGTTGACGTCCGTGATCACGATATGACGCGCGCCGGCATAACGGGCAATGGCGCAGGCCATGACGCCGATCGGCCCCGCGCCCGTGATCAGCACGTCCTCGCCAACCAGGTCGAAGGACAGCGCCGTGTGCGTGGCATTGCCGAGCGGGTCGAGAATCGATGCGAGGTCGTCGCTGATGGTGTCCGGCAGCTTGAAGACATTGAAAGCCGGTACCGCCACGTACTCCGCGAAGGCACCCGGGCGGCTGACACCGATGCCCTTGGTATTCATGCAGAGGTGGCGCCGCCCGGCCCGGCAATTGCGGCAGACACCGCAGGTGATGTGGCCCTCCGCGGACACACGATCGCCGATCTCGAATCCCGTGACCTCGCTGCCGATCTCGACGATCTGGCCGGAGAATTCGTGGCCGATCGCCATCGGCACCGGGATCGTCTGCCGAGCCCAGTCGTCCCACTGGTAGATGTGGATGTCCGTGCCGCAGATCGCGGCCCGGTTAACGCGGATCAGCACATCGTTGTGGCCGACGCGCGGCTCGTCGATGTCCTGCATCCAGATGCCGGGCTCGGCCTTCGCCTTGACGAGGGCCTTCATCGGGCGATGACTCCCAGCTCGCGACCAACCGCGGTAAAGGCATCGACCGCCGTATCGAGATGCTCGCGGGTGAGTCCGGCGGACATCTGCGTCCGGATGCGTGCCTGGCCGCGGGG
>JAWWBD010000070.1:0-13905 GCA_033721115.1 Woeseiaceae bacterium
ACCGAGTGCAGGCCGTTGTGCACGCCGTGCTGCGACGGCAATAGCCCGGTGAGGAGCGTCGCCCGCGTCGGTGAACACACGCCGCTCGCGGCATAGGCCCGGGTGAAACGCATGCCCGCGCGGGCCAGCGCATCGATGTTCGGGGTGCGGATGTCGCGGTTGCCGTAGGCACCGAGCAGCTGCTCGCTCTGGTTGTCGGTGACGATCAAAACGACGTTGGGATGCTCTTGTGCGAGTGCTGCGCTGCCGGCGAGCACCATCAGCAGCACCCGCCAGGCAAGCTGCGGCGCGGGCGTGCGGAGCGCGTTCACGCAGGCGCTGCCGCACTGCAGGGAGAAACTCGCGTCACTTGCGGCTCTCCTTGTCCTTCGGCACCTCGGACTTCAGTTCGCGGACGAAGCGCAGCGTGACGAAGTTGATCAGCGCCATGACGAGCGCCACCTCGTAACGATGGAACGCGACGGCAACCCCGATCAGCCCGGTGTTCCAGATGCTGGCGGCCGTCGCGGTGCCGGTAACCGAGCCGTTGCTTTTCAGTATCGCGCCGCCGCCGATGAACCCGATGCCGGTGATCAGGCCCTGCAGGACGCGGGCTTCGGCGTCCGTCGAATCGAGCACCGCGATGCCGACGAGCGTATAGCCACAGGCAGCGACGGCCACGAGCGGAAAGGTCCTGAGGCCGGCACCCCGGCTCGAACTCTCCCGGTCCCAGGCGATCGGGACGGTGATCACCCAGGCGATGGAAAGCTGGACGAGATGAAACCAGACCTGGCTCCAGTCGATGGAAATGTCGGGCATTGGAAATCTCCGGTTAATTCTGCCTCAGTGGCAGACCGCCGCGCCCGTGGCCGGGATCCCGCGGCTCAGACCGGCGGCTTGCCCCGCAACGCCCGCGCGACCATCGCGATCACGAGGAGCACGAGGAACAGGAAAAACAGTATTTGCGCGATGTCCGCCATGGTGCCGGCGATCCCGCCGAAACCCAGCACGCCGGCGATCAGTGCAAGCACGAAGAACACGACTGCCCAATAGAGCATGGTCCACTTCCCCCTTTGTCGTGACTGGCCGGATAGCCTAACACGGGCTCGCGACCTGGCCCGGCCGGTTCGTTCACTCCCCGTCCGGCCGGGGGCCGGTTTCGCTGTCGGCGGCCAGCGGCGCACCGAACAGCCAGCGTTCGACGGGCTTCTTGATGAGCCGGGGAAACGCGAGGAACGCGGCACCGAGCGCGAGCGCGCCCCAGGGCGCCCGGTACTGCAGGACGAAAACGGGCCAGATCAGTGCGAGCACGAAGTTCACCAGCGACTCGCTCAGGAACCGGAACAGGAACTCGATGAGTTCGGCCGTGAAAAAGCCGATCACCGATTCCGCGTCGAGCACGTCGTCGACGATCGTCGTGATCTCGAGATAGACGAAGGCGACGACGTAGCCCAGCGCATACAGGCCGCCGCCGCGGACCTGCCACACTCTCTTGCACCAGGTTCGGAACCAGCCGTGCGCCTTCCCGGGCAGGACGCCCGGGCGGTGCACGAGGTCGTCGCCGATTTCACCGAGCGTGCGGGCACCGTCGCCCACACGCTGCTTCAGCGAGCGGCGCTTTTTCTCAG
The DNA here is from genome assembly GCA_033721115.1 of Woeseiaceae bacterium. Classification (GTDB taxonomy): domain Bacteria; phylum Pseudomonadota; class Gammaproteobacteria; order Steroidobacterales; family Woeseiaceae; genus UBA1847. Next base: position 1,608 of record JAWWBD010000070.1, read on the forward strand.
GACTTGTCGAGCCTGGTGAACTTGGATCCTTCAAGCGTCAGATTGTACATCAGCCCCTTGGAACCGAAGATGAAGCCGACGACCGGATCCTTGACGTTCTGCGAGTCGATGGTCTTGCCCGCGCCGAGATCGATCAGCGCGACCGAGCCGTCGACACCGACTTTCCAGCCTTCCGAATTGCGGAACTTGTCCAGCGATTCCTGCGTCATGAACGCGATCACGATGGACTTGGCCTGGGCGCCGAGCTGCAGCCCGACCGAACCGCTGGTCGTGCGGTAATAGTCGACGGTCCGGCCGCCGACGCGCAACGCGCCCTCGCCCGTCTCGGCGCCGATACCGATGCCGACCTTGATCACGCGGGGGAAGACGAGGTAACCCGCCGCCTTGTCGAGGAACACGTCCGCGCCGCTGACTTCATCCTTGAAGACGGTGAGCGTCTCGTTGACCTTCGCATCGATCTCGGCCGCCGAGTCTGCCGCGGCAATGCCCGTCAGGAGCATGCCCGACAAGGCGCATGCGGCGGCCAGCAGTTTGCGTCTGTTCATGGTTCGCTTCCTGTGTTTGTCTGTCGATGGGTTGCCCGGAATCGGGCGCCATGGTAGCGCATGGCAGGTTCTGAAGACTATCTGTCGCAAAATGAATACAGTCTGAACGTGCTGCGAATCATGCGCGCGGCGCGGTGACGAATGCCTGCAGCATGTTCACGAGCGTCTCGCGCAGCCGGCCGGCGCGCACCGTGTCGAACTCGAGCGTCTGTTCGTCCATGTAGGCACGCTGCGCGAGTTCGAGCTGGATTGCGTGCACGTTGGCGGCCGGGTTCCCGTAGTGGCGCGTGATGTAGCCGCCCCTGAAACGGCCGTCGAGCACCGTCGAGTAGTCGCTCGCTTCTGCCTCGGCCAGCACGGCCCGCGCGAGCGCCGGCGCACAGCTCCGGCCGCCGAACGTGCCGAGGTTCAGCACCGGCAGCTCGCCGTCGAACAGCCGCGGCACGCGGCTCGCGATCGAGTGCGCGTCCCACAACAACGCGTAGCCGTGCCGCTCGACGAGGCCGTCGAGCACCTCGCGCAGCTTGTCGTGATACGGCGCCCAGTAGGTCCGGAGCCGGGCGGCCACGTCCGGCACGTGATCGTCGAGGTAGATCGGCTCGCCGGCAAACGTACTGGTCGGGCACAATCCCGTCGCCGCGCGCCCAGGGTAAAGATCGCCGTCGTCGGGCGGGCGGTTCAGGTCGACGACGTAACGCGAGTAATCCGGGGCGATGACCGTGGCGCCGAGTTCGCGGACGAACCCGTACAGCTCGGCGACGTGCCAGTCCGTGTCCGGTATGCCCCGCGCAACGCCGGTCATGTGGTTCAGGATGTCGGCGGGGATGCGCCAGCCGTCGTGCGGGATGCTGACGACGAGCGGCGTGTCGCCGGCATGGAACCGGAACACGTCGCTCACCCGGCGCGGCCCGGCAGGATCGAGCCGGCGAACCCGGCGAACAACCCGTCGTTCACCAGCGTTGCAACGCGCGCGACGTCCGGTGCCAGGGAGCGGTCCGCCTCGAGCGGCGGCGACACGCCGCGGATCAGCTTCAGCGCACGCTCGAGGGCGGGCGAGGTCTTCTTCGGCCGGTGAAACTCGATGCCCTGCGCGGCAGCGAGCAGTTCGATCGCGACGATCGCGTTGACGTTGTCGAGCATCTCGTGCAGGCGCCGCGCCGCGAACGTGGCCATGCTCACGTGGTCCTCCTGGTTAGCCGATGTCGGCAGGCTGTCGACGCTCGCCGGATGGGCGAGGCTCTTGTTCTCCGAGGTCAGCGCAGCCGCCGTCACCTGGGCCATCATGAAGCCGCTGTTCAGCCCGCCCTCGGCGACCAGGAAGGCCGGCAGCTCGCTCAGGTGGCTGTCGGTCAGGAGCGCGATCCGCCGCTCGGAAAGCGCGCCGATCTCCGCGATCGCGAGCGCGAGGTAGTCGGCCGCCATGGCGACCGGCTCGGCGTGGAAGTTGCCGCCGGACAGCACGACACCCGATTCCGCGAAAACCAGGGGGTTGTCGGTCACTCCGTTCGCCTCGGTCTCGAGCAGTGCACTCACGTGCGTCAGCACGTCGAGACAGGCACCCGTGACCTGCGGCTGGCAGCGAATCGAATACGGATCCTGGACGTGGTCGCAGGCGACGTGCGATGCGCGGATCTCGCTGCCCTGCATCAGCTCGCAGAGAATCCGGGCCACCGCCGCCTGGCCCGCGTGCCCCCGCACGGCCTGGATGCGCGCGTCGAACGGCGTGTCACTGCCCTTGACGGCGTCGGCGGACAGCGCGCCGGCGACGAGCGCCGCGGCGAGCGCGTTCCCGGTGCGGAATACCGCGGCGAGCGCGAGCGCCGTCGACACCTGCGTGCCGTTCAGCAGGGCGAGGCCCTCCTTGGGTGCGAGGGTCAGTGTCCCGATGCCCGCTGCGCCGAGCGCCGCCTGCGCCGGCACGACGGCCCCGTCCACCCGCGCCTCGCCCATCCCGAGCAATACGGCCGAGAGGTGGGCGAGCGGCGCGAGATCGCCCGACGCGCCGACCGAGCCCTTGCCCGGGATACAGGGATAGATGCCGTTCGCGAGCAGCGCGCACAGCGCCTCGACGAGTTCCATGCGCACGCCCGAATAGCCGCGGGCCAGCGCGATGACCTTGAGCACCATCACGAGCCGCACGACCTCGTCGTCGAGCAGGGGACCGACGCCGACGGCGTGCGAGCGCACGAGGTTATGCTGCAGCTGGACGAGCTCGTCGTCGTCGATGTGCACGCTCGCGAGCTGCCCGAAGCCGGTGTTGACGCCGTAGACCTCCCGGCCGCCGGCGAGCACCTCGTCGATCTGCTCGCGCGCTGCAGTGATGCGGCGTCGTGCCTCCGCCCCGAGTTCGATGGCCACGGGCTTGCGCCAGGCGCCGTGCAGCTCGGCAAGCGCGATCGCCGCGCCGTCGATCGTGAGCCTCATGTGTCACCCCCTGTGCCGGACATCGGCAGCTGCAGGCCGTGTTGCCGCGCGCATTCGATTGCCTCCGGGTAACCCGCATCGGCATGGCGCATCACGCCCGTCCCCGGATCGTTCCAGAGCACGCGCTCGATGCGGCGGGCAGCGGCTTCGCTGCCGTCGCAGACGATCACGAGCCCGGCATGCTGCGAGTAACCCATGCCGACGCCGCCGCCGTGGTGAAACGACACCCAGGTCGCGCCGCTCGCGGTGTTCAGGAGCGCGTTCAGCACCGGCCAGTCGGAGACCGCATCCGAGCCGTCGCGCATCGCCTCGGTCTCGCGGTTCGGGCTCGCGACCGAACCGCTGTCCAGGTGATCGCGGCCGATCACGACCGGCGCTTCGAGCTCGCCGGTCCTGACCATCTCGTTGAATGCGAGGCCGAGGCGGTGCCGCTGGCCGAGGCCGACCCAGCAGATCCGCGCCGGCAGGCCCTGGAACCGGATCCGGTCCCGGGCCGCATCCAGCCAGGCATGCAGGTGCGGGTCGTCCGGGATGAGCTCCTTCACCTTCGCGTCGGTGCGGTGGATGTCCTCCGGATTGCCGGACAGCGCGGCCCAGCGGAACGGCCCGACGCCACGGCAGAAGAGCGGCCGCACGTAGGCGGGCACGAAACCCGGAAAGTCGAAAGCGTTGTCGACGCCGGCATCGAACGCTTCCTGGCGGATGTTGTTGCCGTAGTCGAAGGTCGGCACGCCGGCCGCATGGAACGCGAGCATCGCCCGCACGTGGATGGCCATGGACTCGCGCGCGGCCTGCGCCGTCCCGTCCGGGTCCCGCTGCCGGCGTTCGCGCCATTCAGCGACCGACCAGCCGAGCGGCAGGTAGCCGTTGGCGGGATCGTGCGCCGAGGTCTGGTCGGTGACGGCGTCGGGCCGCACGCCGCGGCGGACGAGCTCGGGCAGGATTTCGGCGGCGTTGCCGGTGAGGCCGACACTCAGCGGTTCGCGTGCCGCGACCGAGCGCTCGATCAGTGCGAGCGCCTCGGCGAGCGTCTCCGCACGCCGGTCGAGGTAGCCGGTGGCGAGCCGTTTCTCGATGCGGTCGGGCTGGCACTCGACGGCCAATAGCGAGGCCCCCGCCATCGTCGCGGCCAGCGGCTGCGCGCCGCCCATGCCGCCGAGCCCGGCGGTCAGGATCCAGCGCCCCGCCAGATCGCCGCCGTAATGCTGGCGGCCCATCTCGGCGAAGGTCTCGTAGGTGCCCTGCACGATGCCCTGGCTGCCGATGTAGATCCACGAGCCCGCGGTCATCTGGCCGAACATCATCAGCCCCTTTTTGTCGAGTTCCCGGAACGTCTCCCAGTTCGCCCAGGCGGGCACGAGGTTCGAATTGGCGATCAGCACGCGCGGCGCATCGGCGTGGGTGCGGAATACGCCGACCGGCTTGCCGGACTGCACGAGCAGCGTCTCCTCGTCGCCGAGCGCTTCGAGCGCGGCGACGATCGCGTCGTAAGCCGCCCAGTTGCGCGCCGCCTTGCCGATGCCGCCGTAGACGACGAGCTCCTCCGGTCGCTCCGCGACGTCGGGGTCGAGATTGTTCATCAGCATCCGGAGCGGCGCTTCGGTCAGCCAGCTTCTGGCCCTGAGCGTCGTCCCCGTCGGGGCCTTGATCGTGCGCGTTGCGTTCATGGTTCGAATTGCTCCAGGCCGGCGGCGGCGCCGGCATTCGCTCGTGTGGTTCCGGGCGGTACGTAGTGCCCGGTCAGTTCGTAGCGCGTGCCCGGGTGGTGGAGGCGCGCAAAGGTCACCGGGTTGCCGTCGGACCAGGTCCGGCGCAGGACGACGAGCGCGGGCTCGCCAGGCGCCATCTGCAGCTGTTCGCGGACCGCCGCGCCGGGCACCGCGGCACGGACGACCTGCTCCGCTTCGGAGAGCGGCGAGATGCCGGTCAGCCATGCACTCGGCGTGGTGCGCGTGAAGTCCTGCTCGAGGCAGGCCGGCGCGAAATCCGCGCGCACGTGGCGGTCCTCGACCTGGATCGGGATGCCGTTCTCGCGGTGCACGAGCAGCAGGTGGAAAACCGGCGCGCCGGGTTCGAGCTCGAGCGCCTGCGCGACCTCGCCCCGCGCGCGCTGGCGCGCCTGCCTGAGCACGGTGGCGGAATGCCGGTGGCCGCGGGCCCGGATCTCGTCGGCGATGTTCCGCACCTCGAGCAGGTGCGAGCCGGCGCGGAAATCGCGGACGAAGGTCCCGCTGCCGGGGCGCCGCTCGACGTAGCCTTCGTCGGTCAGCTCGCGCAGCGCCCGGTTCGCCGTCATCCGCGAGACCTGCATCGCCACCACCAGCTCGTTCTCGGACGGGACCCGGTCGCGCGGCCGCAGTTCACCGGCGGCGATGCGGCGGACGATCATGTCCTTGACCTGCTGGTAGCGTGGCTTTGCTCTCGTCACCGGGCGCTCCACAGCCGATCGATGGTCGTGCGGAACGCGGCGCGCGCTTTCTCTGCGGCTTCGTGCCGTCCACCGGCCACGCGCCATTCCCCGGCGACCATCACGCGCTCGACCGGCGGCCGGTAGCCTGAAAAGACCAGCGCATCGAGCAGCGTCGCGTGGGCGTGACCGGCGAGTACCGGGTCCGTCGCGTCCAGTTCCACGAGATCGGCGGGCGCGCCGGGCGCCAGACCGGGCTCCGGCTGGCCGGCGGCCTGCGCGCCGCCTTCGAGGGCCGCGAGGAACAGTCGCTGCCCGACGTGCGGATCGCCCCCCGCCGCCACGTTGCGCGACCGCGTCACGAGTCGCTGGCCGTACTCCAGCCACCGCAGCTCTTCGAACGGATCGATCGTCACCTGGCTGTCCGAGCCGATCGCGATGCGCCCGCCCGCCGCGAGATAGGGTGCGAGCGGGAACAGGCCGTCGCCGAGATTCGCCTCCGTGCCCGGGCACAGGCAGACGACGGCGCCCGAGCGCGCCAGGTCGCGTGTCTCGTCCGCATCCATGTGCGTTGCATGGACGAGGCACCAGCCGGGGCCGACGTCGAATCGCTCGAGCAGCCGGCGCACGGGGCGCCGGCCGGTCGCGGCCAGGCACTCGTCGACCTCGCGCTGCTGCTCGGCGACGTGCAGGTGCAACGGCCCGCCCTGCCCGGCCGCCGCGATGGCCTCGAGCGATGCCTCGCTCACGGCGCGCAGGCTGTGCGCCGCGATCCCGACCCCGATGCGCTGCGTGCAGCGCGCCCGCGCGGCGGCATGGTGGGCCAGGAAGTCATCGAGACCGAGCGCGAAGCGACGCTGTTCTGACGTCGGCCCGTCCGCGCCGAAACCGGCGCGCTCGTAGAGTACCGGGAGGTACAGGAGCCGGATGCCGCTCGTTTCGGCCGCCGCCTCGAGCGCCGCGAACATCGCGAGCGCATCGGCCGGGCCACCGTGCAGGTAATGGAATTCGGCCACTGTCGTGTAGCCGGCCTCGAGCAGCTCGCAATAGAGCTGCGTCGCAACGGCGCGAAGTGCCTCGGCATCGATGTTCCCGGCCAGCGTGTACATGGCCGAGCGCCAGGTCCAGAAATCGTCTTCGCCCCGCGGCGAGCGCTGTTCGGTCCGGCCCGCGAGCGCGCGCTGGAACGCGTGGCTGTGCGCGTTCACGAGGCCGGGAATGACGAGTCCCGCGCGTTCGTCCCCCGCTGCGGGCGCGGCACCTGCCGTGACCGCGGCGATGCGGCCGTCGGCAATCCCGAGCCGCACGCGGTCGGCCCATCCCGCGGGTGTGAGCGCCTTCTCTGCGAACAGGGTCTGCACGGCCGGATCCTGAAGTTGTATATACAGGTTGGGCCATGATACCGTCGCCGGGCTGCCGGGAGCAATCAATGGAACGCTGGGACCTGCTCTTAACCGATGCCCGCATCGCGCCGATGCGTGCCACCGCGGAGGGCTACCCGACCATCGACGACGGGGCGATCGGCATCGGCGGCGGCACGATCGCGTGGATCGGTGCGCGCGCCGACCTGCCGCCGCACGAAGCGACGGAGACCCGGCGGCTCGCCGGCCGCTGGGTGACGCCGGCACTCATCGACTGCCACACGCACCTCGTCTTCGCGGGCGATCGCAGCGGCGAGTTCGAGGCGCGGCTCTGCGGCGCGAGCTACGCCGACATCGCGGCCGCGGGCGGCGGCATCCTGGCCACGGTCGACGCGACCCGGGCGGCCTCGGTGGACGAGCTGGTGGCCGGCGCGCGACCGCGCCTCGCGGCGCTCGCGGCCGACGGCGTCGCCACGGTCGAGATCAAGAGCGGCTACGGCCTCGACGTCGCCGGCGAAGTCAGGATGCTCGAGGCGATCCGGCAGCTGGCCGCCGGGTCGCCGCTCACGATCCGGCCGACGCTGCTGGCCCTGCACGCGCTGCCCGTCGAGTTCCGGGAGAACCGCGAGGCCTACCTCGACCTGGTCTGCGACGAGCTGCTGCCGGCCGTCGCCGAAAGCGGCCTGGCGACCGCCGTCGACGCATTCTGCGAATCCTTAGCCTTCACCGTGCCTGAAGTCGAGCGCGTTTTCGCCAGGGCGCAGTCGCTCCGTCTGCCCGTCAAGCTGCACGCGGACCAGCTGAGCGCGTCCGGCGGCGCCGAGCTGGCCGCCCGCGCCGGAGCGCTGTCGGCCGATCACCTCGAATACGCGACGCCCGCGGGCATCGCCGCGCTGGCCGCGGCCGGCTCCGTCGCGGTCCTGCTGCCGGGCGCATACGTGACGCTCGGCGAGACGCGGCAGCCGCCCGTCGGCCTGTTTCGCGAGCATGGCGTGCCGATGGCCGTCGCGAGCGACCTGAATCCGGGCACGTCGCCGCTTTGCTCGCTGCGGGAAGCAATGGCGCTGGCCGCGCGCGTATTCGGCCTGACGCCCTGGGAGTGCCTCGCCGGGACGACCTGCCACGCGGCCCGTGCGCTGGGCCTGGATCATGATCGCGGCAGCCTCGAGCCGGGCAAGCGGGCCGACCTGGCCGTCTGGGACGTCGAACATCCGCGCGAACTCTGCTACTGGCTCGGTCGTCCGCTCCTCGCGGAGCTCCGGATCGGCGGCAGGGAAGTTTCCCGGGGCTGACGCCTCAGGGCAGCTCGGTCAACACCTCCGCGAGACTCTTGCGCGACTGCTGCGGCGTGATCTTGGGGTAGCCGTACCAGATGAGCCCCACGACGTACTCGTGGTCGGGATCGACGCCGACGATGTCGAAGAAGCGCGGGTCCCGGGTGATGTCGCCGGTCGTCCACTTGGACCCGACGCCGGCTTTCCAGAGATAGAGCATGAAGTTCTGCACCGCCGCCGCGCAGGCCGCGTAGTCCTCGCGCTGCCGGAGTTCGTCGCCTTCCTTGCGGCAGGTCACGAGCAGCCAGCCGGGCTTCTCCGCCCACGAGGCGGCCTTGAATTCGGCCGCCTTCTCGTCTTTTTTCTCGGTCACGATATCGCGCACGAGGTCCAGGCATTTGCCGACCGTCTCCGGGCCGAGCAGGTAGAACCGCCAGGGCTCGGTGACGTGATGGTTCGGCGCCCAGGTCGCCGCCTCGACCGCATCCCGCACCAGCTGGCGCGGCACCCGCGTCTGCAGGTAGAGATTGATCGTGCGCCGGCCCGTGAGGACCTCGCCGAATTCGCGCAGCGCCTGCGTCTCGAAGCTCGGCGCACCCTTTTTCACGTCGCGCGCTCGATGATCATCGCGATCCCCTGCCCGACCCCGATGCACATCGTGCAGAGCGCATAGCGGCCCTTGCGACGCGCGAGTTCGTGCGCGGCAGTCGCGACGAGGCGCGCGCCCGACATACCGAGCGGATGCCCGAGCGCGATCGCGCCGCCATTCGGGTTCACGTGTTCCGCGTCGTCGTCGATCGACAGTTCCCTGAGCGAGGCAAGACCCTGGGCCGCGAATGCCTCGTTGAGCTCGATCACGTCCATGGCGCCGACGTCGAGACCGGCAAGGCCGAGCGCGGCACGGCTCGCGGGCACGGGACCGATGCCCATGATCCTGGGTTCGACGCCGGCGACCGCCCAGGCGACGATGCGCGCGAGCGGCGCGAGCCCGTGCGCGCGCAATGCGTCTTCGCCCGCGACGAGCAGCGCAGCGGCGCCGTCGTTGATACCCGACGCGTTGCCTGCGGTGACCGTGCCGTCCTCGCGGACGATGGGCCTGAGCCTGGCGAGGCTTTCGAGCGTGGATTCGGGGCGCGGATGCTCGTCGGTGTCGACGACGATGTCGTCGCCGCGCCGCGCCGGCACCGTCACGGGCTCGATCTCGCGGGCCAGCGTGCCGTCGCCGATCGCGCGCGCTGCGCGCTCCTGGCTCCTTTGCGCAAATGCGTCCTGGTCCTCTCGCGAGATGCCGAACTCCGTGGCGACGTTTTCCGCCGTCTCGGCCATCGAGTCGATCCCGTACTGCGCCTCGAGGGCGCGGTTCACGAAGCGCCAGCCGAGCGTCGTGTCGTGGATCTCCGCGTTGCGCCCGAAGGCCGCCGTCTGCTTGGGCATGACGAAGGGCGCGCGGGACATCGATTCGACGCCGCCTGCGATCGCGACTTCGATCGTGCCCGCCGCGATCGCGTCCGCGACGTTGCCGAGCGCGTTCATCCCGGAACCGCACAGCCGGTTGACCGTCGCGGCGGGCACCGAGACCGGCAGCCCGGCCAGGAGCGCGCTCATCCTGCCGACGTTGCGGTTGTCCTCGCCCGCCTGGTTCGCACAGCCCAGCACGACGTCGCCGATCGCTGCCGGGTCGAGCCCGGCATTGCGGGCCAGGAGTGCCGCGATCGGCACCGCGCCGAGATCGTCGGCGCGGACCGCCGCCAGCGCGCCGCCGTAGCGCCCGATCGGCGTCCGGACCGCGTCGCAGATGAAGACGTCCCCCATCGCGCTGCCTCAGCGGACGCCGACGGTCATGCGCCGCAGGACGTCGTTCTTCAGGACGAAATGGTTGTACAGTGCGGCCAGGACGTGCACGACGAGCAGGGCGGCGATCACGGCCCAGACCGACTCGTGGATCTCCTCCCAGAACTCGTGGCCCGCGTCGCTTTCCGCGACCGGCAGGGAGATGGACCCGAGCCCGAAAAAGGCGAGCGGGCGCCCGCCCGTCGCGACCGTCATCGCACCCGCCGCGATCTGGACGAACACCGCGGCATAGAGGCCCCAGTGCACGACCGTCGCCGCGATGCGCTGCCAGGCCGGCAGCCCGGCCGGGTGCCCGGGCACGCCGGTCGCGACGCGCCACGCGATCCGGACGGTCATCAGCAGGAAGACGACGAGCGCGATCGAGCCGTGCAGGTCCCGCACGGCCTGGCGCTCGGGCCCGCTGTCCATGTCCGCCTGCGTCCAGCCGAGCCAGAGCAGCGCGAAGATGCCCGCCGCGACCAGCCAGTGCAGGGCCTTCGCGATTGAGCCGTATTCCGCCGTCGTGTTACGCAATCCCACGGGAGGTTTCTCCTTTGTCGAGCGAGGTGGCCTGCATGTCGCTGCGGGCCGCGTAGCGTCGGCCGAGCCAGAGCGCGGTCAGCCCCCAGGCGAGCGCGATGCCGCCGATCACCCAGGCGATGCCCTGCAGGCCGAGCCGCAACTGGTCGGCCAGGAGCGTGAACAGCCAGGCGGTCATGACGTCGCCACCGCGATACACGACGACGTCGATGACCGGCTTGGCCTTGAAGCGGACCTCGCGGTTCAGGACGGTGAACAGCATCTCGCGACTCGGCCGCGTGATCGCGTAGTTGCCGACGCGGCGCCCGACCTGGAAGGCGGCGAGCACGACCAGCACCGGTGCCGCGACCAGCGCCAGGATGCCGATGGCGACCAGCGCCGGCATGATCGACAGCGCGACGGGCATGCCGAGCCGGGTCACGATGCGGCCCGTCACGAAGGCCGCGATCAGCAGCGTCAGCACGTTGGTCGTGATCTCGATCGCCGACCAGATCTGCGCGCGGAATTCGAGCGAGTAGGCGCGGGTCAGGTTCTGCAGCTCGAAATAGACGAAAGTGTTGATCGCGACGTAGAGCAGGATGAAGCCACAGATGCCGAGCAGGTACCGGTCGCTGAACAGGACCGAGAACCCGGCGAAAGGATTGGTGCCCAGCGCCTGCCGGGCGTCCGGCTGGGCGGCTGCGCCGGCATTGCCGAGGCGGGTTTCCTGCTCGCGGCGCAGCAGCGGTATCGCGAGCACCGGGTACAGCAGCAGGAGCGACGACAGGAGCAGCAGCCCGTTCACGCCCAGCCGCCCGACGAGCGCCGCGGTCAGCACCGGTCCCGCGATGGCGCCGACCGTCGTGCCGGCCGCGATGACGCCGAACAGCCGCCGCGCCTGCTCGCGGTTGAACACCTCGGTCATGAAACTCCAGAAGACCGACAGGTTGAACAGGCTGAACACGCTGACCCAGACGTAGAAACCCTTGTTGACCAGCGCCGGGTCGATGCCCTGGGCGCGAATCGCGAACAGGCCGAAGAAAGTCAGCGCGAAAAAGACGTAGACGGCCGGCACCATCACGCGGAAGCGGACGAAGGTCAGCGCGGCCCCGTACGCGGCGACGGCGACGAGGCTCAGCCCGAAGTTCGCGGTCCAGGTCAGGCTCAGGCCGACGTTTCCCCAGTCCGCGGCCAGCGCGTCACGAAGCGGCTTGAGCACCGCGTAGGCGGTCATCAGGACGAACACGAAACTGAATGCGAGGACGGTCGCGCGGACCTCGCTGCGCTCGACCTGGGCCGCGGCGCGGACGAAGCGCGCTAGCGGGTTGCTACCTGCGGCATCGCTCATGGCGGTCACCTCCGGCGGGGAGCCGGAAGCGTACCACTAAAGGGACGGGGTGCCAGCCCGGGGGTCAGTCGACGACGGCGCGCACGGCGGCTTCGAGGTCGGCCGCCGGCAGCCGGATCTTGTAATCGGGCTCCACGAAGTCGTAGACGATTCGCCCGTCGGCATCGATCACGTAGACCGCCGGTACGGACAGGATGCCGTGGCGCAGCATGGACGAGTCCGCGATGTCCTGCCCCTTCTCGTGGCGACGCCGGATCGTCCGCTCGGATGCCTTGAAAGCGATCCCGAACGCGATGCCGGCCTGCGCGTCCGCATCGGAGAGGATCGTGTAGCCGAGCCCGTCGATGTCGGCCTGCGTATCCTGCTCGAGGCTCGCGTAGAGCTGGTCGGGCCGGTCACCGCTCAAAAACAGGATATCGACGCCGAGGTCGCGGATCCCGGGGATCACGTGCCTGACTTCCGACAGGTGCATGTTGCAGTACGGACACCAGCCACCGCGGAACGTGATGATCACGACCGGCCGCTCGAGCGTGTCGGGGTCGAAGTGATAGGGCTGGCCATCGACGTCCCTGACGACGAAGCGCGGGGCG
>JAWWBD010000071.1:0-13869 GCA_033721115.1 Woeseiaceae bacterium
ATACCGGCCCGGAGTACCGGCACGACGACGATGTCGGTGTCGATTTTCCTGCAGGTCGCTTCCGCGACCGGCGTCTGCACGGTGACCTTGCGCACCGGGATGTTTTTCAGCGCCTCGTAGCAGACGAACTGGGTAATCTCCCTGGCGAGCTCGCGGAACCGCTTGTGACCGGTTTCGACGTCGCGAATGATCGCGAGCTTGTGCTGGACGCAGGGATGGTCGATCAGGTGATGCATGTTGGGTCTCCGATGTGCCGCCGGGGACACTCCTGCCGTCAGCGGAGGCTACTCCTTGTCGCCGAGCAATTCGACCTCGCCTGTCTCCAGCGAGTATTCGGCGCCGACGATCTCGAGCTGCCCGCCGGAGACCAGGTCCTCGATGATGTCGGAGCCGTGTCGCAGATGTTCCACGGAGCGGCGTATGTTCTCCCGGACGGCCCGTGCGACCAGGGCGTCGTGATCGGCATCGGGGCAGGCCGCCCGCGCGGCGCGCACGGACGGCCGCACGAAATTGACGATCGTCGCGAGGTTGCGCGACCGGGCCTCCGCAGGTCCCTGCAGCTGGTCCACGGTCGCGAGTACCGCGCCGCAGCCGGAGTGGCCAAGGACCATGACCAGCGGCGTCCCGTACGAAGTCACGGCGAACTCGACGCTGCCGATCTGCGACGGCGCGACGATGTTGCCCGCAATCCGGATCACGAACAGGTCGCCCAGGCCCTGGTCGAAGACGATCTCGGCTGGCACCCTGGAATCGGAACAGCCGAGGATGACGGCGAACGGGCGCTGCCCGGCCGCGGTATCGGCGGGGCACGCGGCTGCTCCGGGGTTCAGCGATTCGCCCGCGACGAAGCGGCGGTTTCCGTCCGCGAGCCGTCTCAAAGCCTCCGCCGCCGTCAGCATGCCGTCACTCGTGCCGCGTCCGCCGGCGCCGGAAACCGCTGCCGGAAGTTGAATGCTGCTGCCGTCGGGCCGTCGCGCCACAGGCACTCGAAGCGCTCGCGGGCCTCGTGCACGGTCGGCCGCGCGCCGGCTCGGACCCACCAGAGTACGAGCGGCGGCTGCGTCGCGCGGGCGAACCAGTCACCGCGCCGGCGCACGGCCTCGAGGTGATCGCTCCGGTAGACATAGGCCTCGAGCGCTGCGACCGATGCCCAGACCGACAGGTTAAACAACGTACCTTCCCCGAAGACCTCGGCCTCCGTCGTATCGTCGTCAGGCGTCTCGTAGCGCCACACGAATCCCGGGCTTGCTTCTGCCAGCGCATTGAGGTGATCGAGGCGTTCCGTGAATCCGGCCATACGCGGATCGTCGAGGGGCCAGCGCATCCTGGCGACATTCGACTGTGCGAGCTGCCAGCCGGGGGTCGGCTCAGTGGTCGTCGCCGGCGTCACCGTGCCCTCCGTGATAGCCGCGCAGCTTCGCGTAGTGCCGCAGCTGCCGCGGGCTCAGGATCCGTGCCTGGACCAGGTGCGCATCGAGGTGCACGAGGCGCAGTTCGCCCCGGATGGTGGCGGCCGTCTCTACGGCACGCTCGAGTGATCCCTTGTTCGCCGTGCCCGATGCGAACAGGTCGTCGAGCGCCGCTTCCGCCTCGACCAGGCGTGCGCCGAGCGCGATCGCGCGGCTCCGCATCGTTTCGAACAACTCGGTGGTCTGCCGGTGCTGCTCGGCGGTGAGGCCGAGTTGTTCTGCCAGATCCAGTACGTGCCGCGGGCCGGGATAGCCGTTCAGTTCCGCGGCCTTCGCAAATCCCATGCCCTCGCCTTTTTCGAGCGCCTCGATCCCGCCGGCCGACAGGGTCTTGATCGCACGGGTCTCCTGCCCGGCATAGGGCGAGCGTTCTGCGGCCGCCGGTTCCGGGGCCCCGTTCGCCGCCGCGGGTACAGCCAGCAGCAGGCCGGCGACCAGCGCGTCGACCGCCCGGCGCCTCATCCCAGCGCCCTGATGCCGACCGCGGCCCGGATCTCCGCGAGGTAGGGCGTCGCGAGTTCGCGCGCCCGCTCGGCCCCTTTCACGAGCTCGGCCTCGACGACCGCGGGATCCGCGATCAGCCGCCGGTATTCGTCGCGAGCGGGCTTGATGCGCTCGTTGATGTATTCGAACAGCACCTCCTTCATCTCGCCCCAGGCGATGCCCTCGGCGTAACGGCGCTCGATAGCAGCCGTTTCCTCTGGTGTCGCAAAGGCCCGGTAGATGTCGTAGAGGGTACTGTCGGCGGGATCCTTGGGTTCGCCGGGCTCCAGGCTGTTGGTCCTGATCTTCATGATCAGCTTGCGCAGCCGCTTTTCCTCGGCAAAGAGCGGAATCGTGTTGTTGTAGCTTTTCGACATCTTGCGGCCGTCGAGGCCCTTCAGCACCGCCGTGGTCTCGCCGATCACGGCCTCCGGCAGCACGAAGACCTCCCCGTAGTGATGATTGAACCGCTGCGCGATGTCGCGCGCCATCTCCACGTGCTGCTTCTGGTCCTGCCCGACGGGTACCCTGGTCGACTTGAACATCAGGATGTCGGCCGCCATCAGGATCGGATAGCTGTAGAGCGCCATCGTCACGCCCTTGTCGGGGTCGTTCGGGTCGCCTTCGACATTGGCCTGCACCGCGGCCTTGTACGAATGCGCACGGTTCATCAGGCCCTTGGCCGTCATCCCGTGCAGGATCCACGTCAGTTCCGGGATCTCCGGGATGTCCGACTGCCGGTAAAAGTAGGCATGCTCGGTATCGAGTCCGAGCGCGAGCCAGGCCGCCGCGATCTCGAGCGTCGAACGGCCGATCTTGTCCGGGTCCTCGTTTTTCGCGAGCGAGTGATAGTCGGCGAGAAAATAGAAATGCTTCGTCGACGGGTCCCGGCTCGCCTCGATACCGGGGCGGATGGCCCCGACGTAGTTACCGATGTGCGGCGTGCCAGTCGTCGTGATGCCCGTGAGATAGATGTCCTCTGCCATGTCGTCGTGCCGTCGGACTCAGTAGCCGGCGGCCTGTCCGTCCTTGCGTACCTCGGAGGCGCCATAGTACACGCCTTTGTCCGCGTCCCTCATGACCGCCTGGTAGCCTCCGAACCCGCCCGGCAGCGGCTCGATGTCGTGGCCGAGCGCCTCCAGCGCCCGTACCGTCTCCGCGGCGAAACCGCTCTCGAGATGCAGCTTGCCGCCGTCGCGCATGCGCTCACCCGACGGCTGCGACGAGCCGGTATGGCGAACTCGGGCGGCATCGCCGGCTTCCTGCAGGTTCATGCCGAAATCGATCATGTTGACGAGGATCTGCACGTGGCCCTGCGGCTGGATCGATCCGCCCATGACCCCGAAACTGAGCCATGGTGCGCCGTCTTTCATCACGAAGGCGGGAATGATCGTGTGGAACGGCCGCTTGCCGGGCGCCACCGCGTTCGCGTGGGTCGGGTCCAGGCTGAAAGAATTCGCACGATTCTGCAGCGCGAAACCGAGTCTGGGCGGCACCATGCCGGAGCCCATGCTCGAATAGATGCTCTGGATCAGCGAGACCATGTTGCCGTCCTTGTCGGCGACACTCAGGTAGACCGTATCGCCGGCCTCCGGCGGTGGCGTGCCGGCCGGGTAGCGCCGGGCCGCCTGCCGGGACGAGATCAGCGCCCGCCGCTCGCCAGCGTAATCCTTGGAGATCAGCCACCGGAGCGGCACGTCGGCGAAGTCGGGATCAGCGTAAAACCGTGCACGATCTTCGTATGCGAGCTTCTTGGCCTCCACCAGGAGATGAATGTATTCGGCGCTGCCGAAGCCGAGTGCCGCGAGGTCGTAGCCCTCGAGGATGTTCAGCATCTGCAGCGCCGCGATGCCCTGACCGTTAGGCGGCAGCTCGTACACGTCGTAGCCGCGGTAGTTCGTCGCGACCGGTGCCACCCACTCGGACTCGTGGGCCGCGAGATCCGGCGCCCGGAGCAGGCCACCGTGCTCGATCATGTAACCACCGAGCTCTTCTGCGATGACGCCCTCGTAGAACGCAGCGCGGCCACCCGTCGCGATGCGCTCGTAGCTCGCTGCGAGCGCCGGGTTGCGAAAGATGTCGCCCTTTTCGGGCGCCCGGCCGCCGGGCATGTAGACCTCGGCGTAGCCCGGCGAATCCGCGAATTCTTCGGCGGCGTCCTGGAACATCCGTGCGATGACCTCCGAAACCGGAAAACCTTCCCGCGCGTAGGCGATCGCGGGCGCCAGGAGCTCGGCCATCGGCAGGCGACCGTAGCGTTCGTGCAGTTCGAACCAGCCGTCGACGGCACCGGGCACGCTGATCGGCAGCGGTCCGTAGAGCGGCACTTCCTTGAGCCCCGCTTCCTCGAAGTAGCGCAGCGTCATCAGCTCCGGCGCGCGGCCGGACGCGTTGAGGCCCGCCAGCTCGCGCTCCGCGGCGTCCCAGACGATCGCGAACAGGTCGCCGCCGATGCCGCACATCATCGGCTCGACGAGTCCGAGCATCGCGTTGGCCGCGATCGCCGCGTCGACCGCGGTGCCGCCCTTTTTCAGTACGTCGAGCGCAACCTGCGTCGCCAGGGGCTGGCTCGTGGCGGCCATGCCCCGGGTTGCGATGATTTCGGAGCGCGATGCAAAGCTCCGCCCCGTGATCCGGTCGTATCCCGGCTCGGAATCAGCCACTGTCGTACCCCCGGTCAACCCAATCAGGATCAGGCACAGAATCGGCATGCGTGTCATTCGAACGGCACCAGAATGCTGTCCCGCGCCATGATGCCCGGAACCCGCCCCCCGAATCCAGACGGGACGGGTTGCCGGTGGCCGGGACAGCGAAACGCGGTATCATCCCGGCGATGAGTTCCGATCCAGTCAGCGCCTCGCGCGGGCCGGCAGCGCACTTCGGTACGCATGTCGAGACGCTCAAGGCGCGACACGATCATGCGCTGGAGCGGTCCGGCGCAGCCTGTGCCGTGATCTACTCGGGCGCACCGCACACGGCGTTTCTGGACGACCGGGCTTACCCGTTCGTGGCGAATCCGCATTTCCTCGCCTGGGTGCCGCTCACCGAGCTCCCGCAGTCCTACGTGATCTACCGCCCCGGCGAGCCGCCGCGTCTCGTCTATTACCAGCCCCGCGACTACTGGCACGTCGTGCCGGAAGCGCCCGCGGGGTTCTGGGCCGGCGAATTCGACATCCGGATCGTAACGACCCCTGAAGCCGCGGCCGACCACCTGCCCGTCGAACCCGAGAAGTGCATTTTCATCGGCGAGGCCGACGATCCCGGACCGGCGCTGGGCATCGAGCGCCAGAATCCGACGGCGGCACTCAACAGCCTGCACTTTGCGCGCGGGGTCAAGACGGATTACGAGCTGGCCTGCCTGCGTCTCGCCTCGACCCGCGGCGTCCGCGGGCACCGGGCGGCGGAAGCGGCATTTCGTGACGGGGCGTCCGAGTTCGATATCCATCGCGCCTATTGTGCCGCCGTCAGCCACACCGACAACGAACTGCCGTATGCGAACATCGTCGCGCTGAACGAACACGGCGCCGTCCTGCATTACACCAACTACGAACGGGAAGCGCCGGCCGAGGCCCGGTCGCTGCTCATCGACGCCGGCGCGCGTGAATACGGCTATGCGTCGGACATCACGCGGACCTTTTCCCGCAGCAGTCGCTCGTTCGCCGAACTCATCGGGCTCATGGAAGCACTGCAGCTCGACGTCGTCGGCCGGATTCGCGCGGGTATCAACTACGCGGACCTGCACATCGAAACGCATCGGCTGCTGGGTGAAACGCTGGTAACGGCGGGCCTCGCAAAGGGCGATGCCGATACGCTGCTCGCGACGGGTGTCACGGCGGCCTTTTTCCCGCACGGCCTGGGCCACCTGATCGGCCTGCAGGTACACGACGTCGGCGGCCACATGGCGGACGAGAACGGTACGCGCACCGACCCGCCGAGCGGCCATCCCTACCTGCGGCTGACCCGCGACCTCGAGGCCGACATGGTCCTCACGGTCGAACCGGGTCTCTATTTCATCGACATGCTGCTCGACAACCTGCGCGGTTCCCCGGCGGAAGCGCACGTCACCTGGGACGAGGTCGAGCGGTTGAAGCCCTTCGGTGGCATCCGGATCGAGGACGACGTGCGGGTCCTCGGCGACGGCGTCGAGAACCTGACCCGCAACGCATTCGCCGCCTAGCACCGGCATTGCCCCAACGTGGCGCGCCCGCTCGGCGCAGCGCCCTTTGCTGGTGCATCCGGCACGCCGAAGCATCCGTACCCGTTTAAAAAAAACCGCAGCAAATCAGATACATACTACATACCACCCCGAGTCTTCGAGGTGGTATGAAATGTGCAACACAGCGGGCGTGCACTGGCACGGCGGCCACTGGATCCCCCGGGACCGCGCGTCCTGCAGTGGCCTCTGGCGGCCCGTCATCCCCCTGGCGGGCCGCCTTTTTTCGGGTTGCCGACCACGACGGGGAGCGGGACATGACAGAGTCGAGCTTGAGCCGCACGATATCGCTGCGCGAACTGCGGTCATTCTGTCTCGCCGCGGAAACGGGCAGTTTCCGGGCAACGGCGGACCGCCTGTTCGTCACCGCGTCGACGATCAGCCACCAGATCAGGAGTCTCGAGGAAACGCTCGGCGTGCGCCTGTTCGATCGCGATGTCCGATCCCTGGCAATCACGGATGCCGGGCGCGCGCTGCATGCCGACCTCTCGCCGTTACTCGAGCGGCTCGACACGACACTGCTGAACCACGCGCGAGCGGCGAAAAGGCTCGCTCTGCATGTCTCCGTGCAGCCCTTTTTCGCGAGTGAACTCTTCATGCCCCGGCTTGCGAGCTTCCGGGCAGAGCACCCGGACATCGACCTGCGGATCGACACGAGCGACGAGTCACCCGAGAAACATCCGGCCAGCGCCGACGTATCCATCCGGGTGTTCCGCCACCCGCCGCCGAAGCTCGCGGCAGAAATCCTGTTCCCGCTGCGCCTCGTACCGGTGGCGGCGCCGGGGTTCCGGCGCCGATTCAATGTGCGCGACAGACAGATCCACGGCGACTTCCCCGTCATCTCCCACACGACGCGGCCGCTGGCCTGGCAACACTGGGAGCAGTCCGCAGGCATTCGCCTCCCCGACTCCATGCCGGCCGTGCATGCCGACTCGATGATCGCCGTCGTGCGCGCAGCCGAACAGGGTCTGGGCGCCGCGCTCGTGCCGCTGCAACTGGTCGACGGCTGGCTGCGCTCGGGAAGCCTCGCCCGGCTGTTCGACGAAGACCTGCCGACGGACGATGCCTATTACTTTGTTTGCCGGGAAGAGGATGCCAGGCGACAGACCGTGCAGCAGTTGCGCACCTGGGTGTTACGGGAATTCGGTTCCGCTGCCTGAATTTTTTTCAGGTCCGGCTGTAATTTTTCTCGTTTGTCGCCGGACGCGACACTTCCTAGTCTTGGTTGCGACGCGGCAGAGCATGCGCGTCATTCTTCTGGCAAAGCAATTCCTGGAGGCTAGGTATGGCTGACTATACGAAACGGAACAGGCGCAGGCTGAGGGTCGGCGTGGCGTACGCGATTCTCGCGTTCGCTGCTGTACCCGCTGCCGCAGCAGCCGATGCGGAGGATCCGCGCTACGTGCTGGGCGTCATCGAGGATACGGCATATGCCGAGACCATCATCGATGGCGACTATGCGACCGCGATTGCAGCAATCGATACGAAGCGACGTCACCTGCTCAATCGCTTCTACGCGGCGAATAACCTTTGCGTTGCGCTGGTCGCCGCGCGCGACTTCGATCGCGCGGCCCCGGTCTGCAACGGTGCGGTCGAGATGCTTCAGCCGCGGGCCAAGGCGGTCCGGAGAGGCAGCGCCGCCGAGTATGCACGACTCACCGCGATTGCACTCTCGAACCGTGGCGTCATGCACGCACTCAACGGTGACGAAGGCGCGGCGCGCAGCGACTTCGGTGCCGCCAGGGAGCTCGGGGCGAGACTCGAAGCGCCCAGGGTCAACCTGGCGAAGCTGGACACGGCAGGCGCAGCGAGCGCCTGATCGCGCAGTACGGTCATTGATTCCCCCGGGGAACAGGACGTTCCCGCAATGGCCACCGGGCGGCCCGTCATTCCCCCTGGCGGGCCGCCTGTTCTTTTTCTTCTGCCGCGGCTTTCCGCGCCGCGGTCCGGAGGCGCCGTTTCACGGCCGCGCCCTTGCGTTCGAGTGCCGGGCGCACGAGGCGTCCGACCCACGGCATCAGGTACGTGACGGCCGTCAGAACGCCGCTCATCGCCGGCATCGATTGTTCCGTTTGCCGGTTGCCGCACAGGTCGAGAATCGCCTGGGCGACCGCTTCGGCCGAGCTCAGCGGTTGCGAAAACGTCAGGTCGGAAACCCGATCGATGTCGCTCATGATGAAGCCGGTGTCGATCGGCCCAGGCGAGACGATCGCGATTTTGATGCCGCTGTCGATGAGTTCGTCGGCCAGTGAGTAGGTCATCGAACGCAGCCCCGCCTTGCTGGCGGCGTAGACCGCGCTGCCGGGAACCGGGGTACGACCGGCCAGCGATCCGACGTTGACGATCGCGCCGCCGCCGGCCTCGCGGAGATAGGGCAGGACCAGCCGCATCAGCACGATCGGCGCCTTCAGGTTCACGTCGATCATGCGCGCGAGGTCCGGACTCTCGACACTTTCGAAGCTGCCCCGGTGGTGCGCGCCCGCGTTGTTGACCAGTACGTCGATACCGCCGAACTCGAAATTGGTCTTCTTGACCAGGTCCGCACACGCATCGGCATCGGCGACATCCATCGCGAAGGTCTTGACCTCGGCCCTGTCGCGCAGCTCCTCGGCGATCGCCTCGAGGTTCTTCTTGCTCCGTGCGACCAGCATCAGGTTTGCGCCGGCATCGGCGAACAGGCGTGCGGCCGCGGCGCCGACTCCCGCGGAGCCGCCGGTCAGGATGACGGTCTTGTCTTTGAAAATCATGCGCGGAGTGTAGCAGGACCCGCAGTCAATCCGCGTCGGTTGCGACGGCGGGTGTGTCCTGCTGGTTGCCCCGGCGAGTGCCGCCAGATGGCGGGCGTCAGAAGCCCAGGTAGCCCCGGATCTTGTGCCACAGAGACGACTCCCAGCCGTAGACCTCGAGTTGTTCGGGGTCGAGTGCCGCGACGGGCATCGTCGTGTCGGGGGTCGGGGCGTCGTTGGCGGCGGGGTCCTCGGGCCGAAGTTCGAATCGACCCGATCTGTCTTCGGACGCGTCGGTCAAACCGTCGACGGCCAGGCTCAGGTAGGGCAGCACGTCGTCCTCGACGATGTCGTCGAGGAATACGGCGTCGGGGTCGAAGGCCTCTTTCGACAGGATCATGCAATCATCGAATGACTTGTCACTCATGGCTGCGGGCTGCCCGGATTTGCATAATGCAAGCGTAGCGCCAGTTCCGGTCGCGCGCTGTGAGCGGACTCACAAGAATGGTACCTCGCGATTTACCATATTTTTCAAACGCTTGAATTCGGGCAGTAGTGTTACCGCCGCCACGTTGCGTACACTAGGCAGTTTCCCGCCTGCCTGTTCCCACATCATCCAATGGTTCCACGACGCTTACTCAGCCTGGCGCTTCTCGCTGCGATCGGCGCAGGCTGCGCCGGGGACGAACCGACCGCGGATGCCGGCGGCTGGGGCGGACCCGCGAAGGTCGTCGCCGTCCCGGTGGAGCTGCAGCCGATGGTCGACGAGATCGAGGCACTCGGCACGGCCGGGGCCAACGAATCAGTGGAAATCCGGCCGCGCATCGCGAGCCTCGTCGAGCGAATCCACTTCGTCGAGGGCCAGCTGGTCGCGGCGGGCGACCTTTTGGTCGAACTCGAAAACAGCGAGATCGTGGCGGAGCTGGCCGTCGCCGAGGCCGCGCTGTCGGAAAGCCAGAGCCTCTACGACCGCAGCAAGGCGCTCGCCGAGACGCAGGCGATCTCGGCCGCGAACCTCGAACAGCTGCTCGCCCAGGTCAGGGTCGACCGCGCGCAGGTCGAGGCTGCGAAAGCCCGACTCGACAATACCGTCATCCGCGCACCGTTCTCCGGCCGCGTGGGCTTGAGGCGCGTGAGTCCGGGCAGTTTCGTCAGTACCGCGACCGTGATCACGACGCTGGATGACGTCAGCCGCATCAAGCTTGACTTCTCGGTGCCAGAGACCTTCCTCACCGTGCTGAGCGTCGGCATGGCGATCGACGCCCACAGCCTCGTCTACCCGGAGCGGGTGTTCACCGGCACGGTCCGGAGCATCGATACGCGGCTCGATCCGGTATCGCGCTCGGTTCAGGTGCGTGCGCTGGTTCCCAACCCCGACGGCATGCTCAAGCCGGGCATGTTCCTGACGGTCGACCTGCGCCGCGACCGGGGCGAGGTGCTGCTGGCGCCGGAGCAGGCCATCGTCCCTGAAGGCTCGCGGCAATACGTCTTCGTCGTGGCAGACGGCGTCGCGGAGAAACGCGCCGTCTCGCTCGGCCGGCGCATTCCCGGTTTTGTCGTCATCGCGAGCGGACTCGAACCGGGCGAATCGGTCGTCACCGAGGGTACGCACAAGGTGCGCGACGGCGCCGGCGTCGAGGTCATCGCACGCGGCCGCGCCGCGTCGGACCCGCCCGCACCTGCCGGCACCTCCTGAGCCGGGGCCCGCGATGCTGATCTCCGACGTGTCCGTCCGGCGGCCCGTCTTCGCGGCCGTCCTGTCCCTGATCCTCGTCATCGTCGGGATCATGGCCGCGCGGAGCATGACGATCCGCGAGTATCCCGACATCCAGCGCCCCATCGTGTCGATCTCGACGACCTACCGGGGCGCCGCCTCGGACATCGTCGAGCGGCGCGTGACCCAGCTGCTCGAGGACCAGCTCGCGGGCATCGCCGGCGTCACGAAGATCTCGTCGGTGAGCTACGACGAGCGCTCGTCGATCACACTCGAGTTTTCCGAGGACCGGGACATCGACAGCGCCGCCAACGACGTCCGTGACCGCGTGGCCGGGATGCTGTCGGCGCTGCCGGACGAAGCCGAACCGCCGGAGGTGTCGAAGCAGGACAGCTCCGCGACGACGACGATGTGGCTCAACGTATCGAGCGACACGCGCTCGATCATGGAAGTCTCGGACTACGCCGACCGCTACATCGTCGACGCCCTGTCCAGTGTGGACGGGGTTGCGCAGGTCCGCGGTTCGGGGCGCCGGCGACCGGCCATGCGTATCTGGGTCGACCCGAAACGACTGGCGGCGCGCGGGCTCACCGTGACCGACGTCGAGGACGCGCTCCGGCGCGAGAACGTCCAGATCCCGTCCGGCCGGCTCGAATCGACGGCGCGCGAATTCACGCTGCGCACCGACACCGGATTCCGCAGCGTCGCCGACTTCGAGACGCTGGTCCTCGGCGAGGGCCGGGACGGCTACCTGATCCGGCTGGGCGAAGTCGCGGACGTGGAACTCGCCCCCGAGAATATCCGCAGCTACTCGGCGACGGACGGCGTGGCGGGTATGAGCCTCGGCATTGTCCCGCAGGCGCAGGCCAACGTGCTCGAGGTCAACGCGGCGGTCGCGCGGCGGGTTGCAGAGCTGCAGTCGTCACTGCCCTCGGACATCCGGCTGGCCGTCAACTACGACACGGCCATGTTCATCCGCGCGTCGCTCGTCGAAGTCGCCAAGGCGCTGGGCCTCGCCCTGCTGCTCGTGCTCGTCGTGATCTACGCCTTCATCGGCACCGTGCGCGCGACGATCATCCCCGCGGTCACGATCCCGATCTCGATCATCTCCGCCTTCATCGTCATGGCCGCACTCGGCTTCTCGATCAACACGCTGACGCTGCTGGGCTTCGTCCTCGCGATCGGTCTCGTGGTCGACGACGCGATCGTGGTCCTCGAGAACATCGTGCGCCGCATGGAGGGTCGCGAGCCCGTGCTGCTCGCCGCAATCAACGGCAGCCGCGAGATCGGCTTCGCGGTGATCGCGACGACGCTCGTGCTGGTCGCCGTGATCCTGCCGATCTCGTTCATGCCCGGGAACATCGGGCTGATCTTCGGCGAGTTCGGCATCTCGCTCGCCGCGGCCGTCTGTTTCTCGAGCCTGGTCGCGCTGACCCTGGTGCCGATGCTGACCTCGAAACTGTTTGCCGACGACTCGCTGCACCGCGGCCGGCTGGCCCGCGCGACAGACCGGCTTTTTCGTTATCTTTCAGAAACCTACGAACGCCTGATCCGGCGTACGATCCGGCACCCGGTGCTCGTCCTCGCGGCGGCGCTGGCGATCTTCGGAGGCAGCCTCGGCCTGCTCCGGCTGATTCCGGTCGAGTACATGCCGCGCGAAGACCGTGCGTTCGCGATGGTCATGCTGACGGCGCCGGACGGCGCCAGCCTCGACTACACGCTGGAATACATCCACGCGGTCGAGGACATCCTGCTGGAGGACAAGGCACGTGGCGACGTGCTGCGGGTCCTCGGCCGTTCCGGCAGCTGGGGCGCCGGTGCCGACGTCAATACCGGCATGGTGCTCGCGCCACTCGAGGTGTGGAGCAAGCGACAGCGTTCGGCGCAGCAACTGGCGCAGGAATGGAACAGGAAGCTCGGCGACCTGCCCGGCGTCGAGGCGTTCGCATTCGCGCCCGGTGCCTGGAGCCTCGGCCAGTCGAGCCGCCCGCTCGCCATCGTGCTCGGCGGCACCGACTACGGCGAGCTGGCCCGGTGGCGAGACATCGTGATCGAGGAGGCGGAAAAGCTGCCGGGCCTCACGAACATCCAGTCCAACTACCGGGAGCGCAAGCCCAAGATCGACGTGATGATCGACCGCGACCGCGCCGCCGATCTCGGCGTCTCCCTGGCCAACGTCGGCAAAACGCTGGAGACGATCCTGGGCTCGCGGGTCGTCACGACCTTCGTCGACCAGGGCGAGGAATACCGGGTCATCCTGCAGGGCGTCGACGAACGCCGGCAGACGCCGAGCGACCTGGAGACGATTTACGTGCGCTCGGAGCGGTCGGGACAGCTGATCCCACTGTCGAATCTCGTGCGGCTGGAAGAAGTGGCGGGCCCGGTCGACCTGCGCCGGTTCGACAGGCTGCGCTCGATTACCATCAGCGCGAGTCTCGCCGGCGACTATTCACTGGGCGAGGCGATCGCCGATCTCGAAAACATCGTGCGCGAGCACCTGCCCGAATCCGCGCAGCTCAATTACGACGGCGAGTCGCGCGACTTCAAGAACACCGGCAGCGCCGTCTACACGACGTTCTTGCTCGCGCTCGTGATCGGCTACCTCGTGCTCGCCGCACAGTTCGAGAGCTTCCGCCATCCGCTGATCATCATGACGACGGTACCGCTGGCGATCGCGGGCGCACTCGCGGGGCTGGTCGTCTTCGGCTCGTCACTCAACATCTACAGCCAGATCGGCATCGTCATGCTGATCGGCCTCGCCGCCAAGAACGGCATCCTGATCGTGGAGTTCGCGAACCAGCTGCGCGACAGGGGTATGGAGTTCACGGAAGCGATTATCGGCGCGGCGCGGACCCGGCTGCGCCCCGTTCTCATGACCAGCCTGTGCACCGCGTTCGGCTCCGTCCCGCTCCTGCTCGCCAGCGGTGCCGGCGAACTGTCGCGGCAGTCGATCGGCGCCGTTGTCTTCTTCGGCGTGACCTGCTCGGTCCTCCTGACGCTCGTCGTCGTCCCGACCGTCTACAGCCTGGTGGCGAGAAACACGCACTCGCCCGAGTACGTGTCACGGATGATCGAGAAGCTCAAACGGAAGCACGGCGCCGACGCGGCGCCGGACACCCAGGAAATCTGACCAGGCGGCTGCGACAGCGGCCCGCATGCCGGGGGTATGACGTGCGGCGACGGAGCGCGCGTCTCGCGAGACATGTAGTCCCCGAGGCGCGCGCGCAGTCGCCGCACCGCGCGCGCCCGTTTGCGCCAGCCGCG
>JAWWBD010000072.1:0-13789 GCA_033721115.1 Woeseiaceae bacterium
AGCAGCGCGACTTCGGGCACGCCGGCGAATTCAGTGATTTTTTCGAGACGCTGTTCGGCGCGGGACGCACCGGCGGCAGTCCCTTCGGTCGCGGTTTCCGCGAAACGCGGCGGCGCGGCCAGGACGTCAACGCCGAGATCACGATCCCGATCGAGGACGCCTATCACGGCACGACGCGCCGGTTTTCGCTCACCATTCCCGACGTCGATGCGAACGGGCGACCCGTCCGGCGCGAGCGCTCGCTCGACGTCCGGATCCCGAAGGGCATCACGGCCGGTCAGCGGATCCGGCTGGAGCGCCAGGGCGGCGCCGGTATCGGCGGCGGCGATCCCGGTGATCTTTACCTCAAGGTCGAGTTCGCGCCACACCCGGTGTTCCGCACCGAGGGCCGCGACGTCTACGTGTCGCTGCCGATCGCGCCGTGGGAGGCTGCTCTCGGGCGGACCGTCGAGGCGCCCACGCTCGGCGGGACCGTCGACCTCAAGGTGCCCGCCGGCTCGAGCTCGGGCAAGACGCTGAGGCTCAAGGGTCGCGGCCTGCCCGGCAAACCGCCCGGTGACCAGTACGTCGAGCTCGAGATCGCGATTCCGAAAACGACCAGCGCCGCCGCGCGCGAGCTGTACGAGAAGCTGGAACGCGAGCAACGCTTCAACCCGCGCGCCAGGGCGAGGGGCGTATCGTGACAGGCCGTGGCGAAAAAGGGACGGCGGGCGTGCTGGTCGATACGCGTGCGTCGCTGACGCTCACGGAATTCAGTCGCGCGTGCGGCGTCGAAATCGAGGTGGTCCGGGAGATGGTGGTCGAGGGCGTGGTCGAGCCGAGCGACGAGCGCGGCCGCGAATGGCGCTTCAGCAACGAGTCGCTGCACCGGGCGCAGTGCGCGCTGCGTCTCGTGCGCGACCTGCGCGTGAACTGGCCGGGCGCCGCGCTGGCGCTCGACCTCCTCGAACGCCTGGACGACTACGAGCGTCGCCTGCGCGGTTGAAG
Source organism: Woeseiaceae bacterium (assembly GCA_033721115.1). Lineage (GTDB taxonomy): Bacteria > Pseudomonadota > Gammaproteobacteria > Steroidobacterales > Woeseiaceae > UBA1847. The sequence goes on from JAWWBD010000072.1 coordinate 988, forward strand.
CCGCGCTCGCGCTGGGAAACAATCGGGAGCGTCCGTCGCCCCCGGAGATCCCATGCTGCTTTTCGTCACCGCGGTCGCAGTCGTGCTGACCGTGTCCTTCCTGTGCTCGATTTTCGAGTCCGTACTCCTGTCACTGACGCGACCCCAGGTCGAAGTCATGATCCGCGACGGCAAGCGCGCCGGCAATCTGCTGGCTGACTTCAAGTCGAACATGGATGTCCCGATCGCCGCGATCCTGATTCTCAACACGGCGGCCCACACGATCGGGGCGGCCGTCGCCGGGGCAAGTTACTCAAACGTGTTCGACGCCAGCACGCTCTGGATCTTCTCGATCCTGTTCACGCTGGCCGTACTGCTGTTCACCGAGATCATCCCGAAGACGCTCGGTGTCACCTACGCGACCCTGCTCGCCGTGCCGGTGGCGCACGGCATCAACTGGCTCAGCCGGATCCTGAAGCCGCTGGTCGTCGTCAGCGAGAAAATGTCGCGCTCGCTCCGCGGCAACATCGAAATGCCCGTCACGACACCCGAGGAGATCCGCCTGCTGGCGTTGCTCGGCAGGAGCGAGGGCGTCGTCGGCCCGCGGACCGCCGGCATGATCGTCGGCGCGACGCAGATCCGGCACCTGCAGGCGCACGACGTGATGCTGCCGCGGGAGCGGGTGAAATTCCTGTCGGCCTCGATGCGCCGTGCCGACGTCATGCGCATCCTGCAGGAAACCGGGCACAGCCGTTTCCCGTTCTCGCCCACGGGCGAGGTCGACGACATCTCCGGCATGGTGCTGGCCAAGGAGCTGCTGCACTGGCTCCTGACGCACGAGGGTGACGATATCGACTGGGACGCGGTGCGGGGCGACGTGCTCGTGGTGCCGGAAAGCGTGCACCTGCCGCAGCTGCTCCGGACCTACCAGGAATCGCACCGTCACCTGGCCGTCGTCGTCGACGAGTACGGCAGCGTCGAAGGCATCGCGACGCTCGAGGACGTGCTCGAGGAGATCGTCGGGGACATTCGCGACGAAAGCGACCTGCCGGCAGACGACATACGCGTCGAACCGGACGGGTCGCTGCTCGTGCGCGGCAGCGTGGACCTGCGCCGGCTGTGCGCGAAACTCGGCGTGCCCTGGGAGCCGGAATCCGACGTAACGACCGTGGCGGGGCTCGTCAGCGAACGGCTCGAGCGCATCCCGCGGGTCGGCGACAGCATCGCCTGGAACGGGCAGCGGATCAGGGTGCTGCGGGCCGATCGGCGCCGCGCGCGCGTGCTCTCGATTACGCCGGACGCCGGGACCGGCTGACCGCCGCGAGGACTTCGTCGAGCGTCGCCGCGAGCTTGTCGGCGTTGGCGCGCGAGAAAACGAGTGGCGGCCGGATTTTCAGCACGTTCGCGTGGCGCCCGGTGCGGCCGACGAGGACGCCGCGCCGGCGGAGCTCGTTCATGACCGCGTGCGCGGCATCCGCGTCCGGTTCGCGCGTCTCGCGGTCGCGCACGAGGTCGACGCCGAAAAACAGGCCCCGCCCGCGCACGTCGCCGATCAGCGCGTGGCGTGCCGCGAGTTCGTCGAGATGCCCCCGCAGCCCGGCACCGACGAGTCGCGCGTTTTCCACGAGGCGCTCGCGATCCAGCACGTCGAGCACCGCGAGGCCGGCGGCGCAGGCGACCGGGTTGCCGCCGAACGTGTTGAAGTAATACCGCCCGGCAGCGAAGCGCTCGGCGATCGCGGGCGTCGTGATGACGGCGGCGAGGGGATGGCCGTTGCCGATCGGCTTGCCGAGCGTGACGATGTCGGGTACCGCGTCCTGGTCTCCGAAACCCCAGAAATGGTCGCCGGTCCGCCCGAATCCGGCCTGCACCTCGTCAGCGACGCAGAGCCCGCCGGCGGCGCGCACCCGGCGCCACGCGGCGGCGAGGTAGCCGGGCGGCGCGACGTGGATGCCGTCGCTCGTGTACATCGTGTCGACGAAAAAGGCTGCGGGCGCGTGGCCGCGCCCGGCGAGCGTCGCAAGCGCCGCGTCGAGCTCTGCCGCATAGGATGCTCCGGCGTCGCCCTCGCGCGGGTCCCGGTAGGTGTCGGGTGGCGGCACCGTGACGACCCAGTCTTCCTGCCGGTCCGGCGGCAGCTCCTCGGGCGAGAGCTGCGCCACGGTCGTCGTGTTGCCGTGATAGGCGAAGTCCGTGACGATCGCGCCGGTACCGCCGGTCGCCGCGCACGCAATCTGCCAGGCGAGGTCGTTGGCCTCGCTGCCGGTGCAGACGAAGAAACAGACCGACAGGTCGCCGGGCATGCGCCCGGCCAGGCGCTCCGCATAGTCGACGATGTGCTCGTGCAGGTAGCGGGTGTTGGTATTGAGCCGGCGCGCCTGCGCCGCGATCGCCGCAACGACGTCCGGGTGCGAATGCCCGACGCAGGCGACGTTGTTGTACGCGTCCAGGTAGGCGCGGTCACGGGCGTCATAGAGCCATGCGCCCGCGCCGCGCACGAGGTGCAGCGGCTCGTCGTAGGACAGCCTGAGGCTCGGGCCGAGGCGTTGCTCGCGCCGCGTCCTGAGCGCCGCTTCGGTCGCCGCGTCGTAGCGCGTCGCCCTGACGCCGGACCGTCCGCAGGCGGCGAGAAACGCCTGCTCGGCCTCGCGCGCATCGAGCGCGTCGAGCTGCCCGAGCGTCGTCCAGTACCGTTCGTGGTGGCCGAGGATGTAGTCGACGTTGTCCGGATGACGCTTCGCCCGCCAGGCACAGATCGCGACCGACATCGTGAGTCGCAGGACCACGAGATCGAACAGCAGGCGCAGCTCGGCGGCCTCGAGCGGGCACACTGCGTGATACGCAGCGACCAGGTCGCAGGCGACGGTGAGCAAGTCGTCCTGGTCCACGAGCTGGTACGCGATCGCGACGGCGAGGTCGTTGACGAGCGGTGCGTGCACCATGTCGCCGAAATCGATGATGCCGCTCACGGTCTCGGGATCGTCGTTCGCGACCAGCACGTTGTCCGGGTTGCAGTCGTTGTGAATGACCTGCGCGCGCAGGTCCGCCAACAGCGGTGCGACATGCCGCTGATGGCGTTCGAAGTTCCGCTCAGCGAGCGCACGGCGCGCCGCGTCGTCGATGTGCCGGGTCAGCGCGGCCGCGGCCTCGGCGCGGTTCACGTCCCACAGCAACGGATGCCGCGCCGCCGGGTGAAAAAAGCCGCGCAGCGCGAGTCCCAGTTTGGCCATGGTGCCGGCGAGATCTTCCCTGAGGCGCGGCGTCCACGGCACGCCGTCGAGGGGCGTGCCGTCGAGCCAGCTCACGACGCGGACGAGGCAGTCGCCGCCGCTCGTCTCGACCTGTTCCAGCATGCGGCCGGCGCGCGACGGCACGACGTGGGGGACCGGCAGGCGGGGCGCGCGTCCTGCGACGTGCTCGAGCGCACGCGCCTGGAAGTCGAGTACGGGCGGCGCCTCGCCCGGGTTCGAGATCTTTAGCACGAAGCGTGCACCGTCGGCGGCGTGCAGCAGGAAATTCTGGTCGCGCTCGCTGACGAGCGGCTCGAGTTCACCATCGAGATGCCAGCGCTCGGCGAGCAATTCGAGCGCCGCGGCCGGCGTGACCGCCGGCGCGGGCACGCGCATCAGTTCGTAGGGATCGTCGGCGACAGCGGTCAACGGCCGTTCCTGTTCTGGACCTGCCATCATGGTACCGAAGCTTGGCGCACCGGAGCACCCGCGGCTACGATAGGTGGCATTCTTCTTACGGCGGGACGGGCGCTTGGCGACGCGGAACGGGGCACAGGGCGACGGTGACGGGAAAGCGGTCATTGCGGCGTGCGAACGCCTGCTCGGCGCCGGCGCGGTACTCGGTCCCGAGCGCATCGCCGAGCGTGCAACGTCCTACTGGGACCCGGCGCCGATGCAGGGTGCGGCGCTCGTCCGGCCGCGATCGACGGAGGAACTGGGCGCGGTGCTGCGCCTCTGCCACGACGCCGGACAGACCGTCGTCGTGCAGGGCGGACTGACCGGGGTCGTCGCGGGCGCCACGGCCGCGGCAGACGATGTCATCATATCGCTCGAGCGCATGAATGCCATCGAGTCCGTCGACGAACTCGACGGCGTCGCCGTGATCCAGGCCGGCGCAGTGTTGCAGACGGTCCAGGAAGCGCTCGAGGCGCAGGGTTTCCTGTTTCCCGTCGACCTCGGTGCGCGCGGCAGCTGCACGATCGGCGGCATGGTGGCGACGAACGCCGGCGGCATCAACGTCTTGCGCTACGGCATGATCCGGAACCTGGTGCTCGGGCTCGAGGTGGTGCTCGCAGACGGCACGGTGCTGTCGTCAATGAACCAGATGCTGAAGAACAACGCGGGCTACGACTTAAAGCAGCTCTTCATCGGCAGCGAGGGCACGCTCGGCATCGTCACGCGGGCGGTCATCAAGCTGGCGCCGTTGCCGACGAGCCGGCAGACGGTCATGTTCGCGGCCGGTTCCTTTGCCGCCGTGTCCGCGATGCTCAAGGCCATGCGCTCGGGGCTCGGCGGTACGCTGTCGGCCTACGAGGTCATGTGGCACAACTACTACCGGCCGGTGACGGCGCCGGGCGGGCATCCGCCGCCGCTCGCTCGTGACCATGCATTCTACGTGCTGGCCGAAGCCGAAGGCGTCGAACCGGACGCCGACGCCGCTCGATTCGAGCGGGTGCTCGAGCGGGGCGTCGCGGACGGACACGTCGCGGACGCGGTGCTGCCGAAGTCCGAGGCCGAGCGCGAGGCGCTGTGGCGCGTGCGCGAGGTGTTCGAGCCCGTGCTGCCGGCCTACCTCTACGACGTCAGCCTGCCGATTAAATCGATGGCGAAGTACGTCGAGCGGGTCGAGGCGGCGCTGGCCGAATGGCGCCCGGATGCCGAGGCGCTGGTGTTCGGGCACATCGCGGACGGCAACCTGCACATCTTCACGCGGCCGCATGACGACGGCCGGCACCAGGCGGCGAGCGACCGCATCGTCTACGGCGCCCTCGAAGGCCTCGGCGGCTCGGTTTCCGCCGAGCACGGCATCGGCATCGAGAAAAAAGCCTGGCTGGACCGGACCCGCAGCGCGGAGGAAATCGCGTTGATGCGCCGGCTGAAGGCCCTGCTCGATCCGGCAGGGATACTCAACCCCGGCAAGGTCATAGACTAGGCGCATCCCGCTGCTACACTTCCGCGGATCCGGCGTCGGCCGAGCAGCGGAGATTCGCGCATGAGATACCCCCTTTCGATGTGTGTCCTTCTGGCGGTCGCAGTGCTTGCCGCCTGTGCCAGGGAGGCGCCGCCTGCGCCGGCCGCGGCGGAGTCGGCAGGTCCTGCCGATCTCGTCCTCGTCAACGGCGCGATCTACACGGTCGACGGCGCACGCAGCTGGGCCGAGGCCGTTGCCATTCGCGACGGGCGGTTCGTCTACGTCGGTACCAACGACGGTGCTGCCGCGCTGGCCGGCCCCGGTACCCGGGCCGTCGATCTCGGCGGGCGCATGGTGGTGCCGGGTATCCACGACATTCACGTCCACCCGATCGGCGGCGGCGTCGAGGCGATGGCCTGCGACCTGAACGGCCTGGGCTCGCTCGACGCCTACCTCGACAAGGTGGCCGACTGCGCGCGGGAGCAGCCGGAGCGTGAATGGATCACGGGCGGGGGCTGGCTGATGTCCGTGTTCGGCCCGGGCGGGATGGCAAGCCGCGAGCTGCTGGATGAGATCGTCCCGGACCGGCCCGTACTGCTGACGTCCTCGGACGGTCATTCGGGCTGGGCCAACAGCCTGGCGCTCGAGATGGCCGGCATCAGCGCCGAGACGCCCGATCCGCCTGACGGCATCATCGATCGCGAGCCGGGCAGCACAACGCCGCTCGGCAGCCTGCAGGAGGGTGCCATCTCGCTCGTGGCTGCGCACGTTCCGGAGACGACGACAGAGGAACGGCTCGCCGGCCTCGAGTACGCGATCGACATGCTCAACGGTTACGGGATCACCTCCATCCAGGATGCCTACGTCTTCGAACCGGATCTCGAGGCCTATCGCACGCTCGACGAACGCGGCGATCTCGATCTGCGCGTCGTTGCGTCGCACTGGTGGAATCGCAAGGCGGGCACGGAGCAGATCGCCGCATTCGAGGCACTGCGGGACCGCTACACGCGCGGTCGCGTGAAGGCGACGACGGTCAAGATCATGCAGGACGGCGTCATGGAGAACTACACGGCGGCGCTGCTCGAACCTTACCTGCAGAAGGACGGCAAGAAGGGCATCCCGATGGTCGAGCCGGAGGCGCTGAAGACCGCGGTGACCGCGCTCGATGCCGCCGGTTTCCAGGTGCACTTCCACGCAATCGGCGACGCCGCGATCCGGCAGTCGCTCGATGCGGTGGAGGCGGCGCGCGACGCCAACGGCGGGCAGGGACTCCGCCACCACATTTCGCACCTGCAGCTGATCGATCCCGCCGACATCCCGCGTTTTCGCGAGCTCGGCGTCGTCGCCAATTTCCAGCCGCTGTGGGCCTGCCCCGACGAGTACATCACCGAGCTCACGCTCCCGTTCCTGGGCCCTGAGCGCTCGCGGTGGCTGTACCCGATCGGCAGCGTCCATCGCGCCGGGGGCATAATCGCTTTCGGCAGCGACTGGTCGGTGTCGACGGCGAATCCGTTCCCGCAGATCGAGGTCGCGACGACGCGCAGCGAGCAGGACTGCGGGAACGGCGAACCGCTCCTGCCCGAACAGGCGCTCGCGCTGCCGGAGGCGATTGCGGCTTTCACGATCGCAGGTGCCTGGGTCAACGGCAGCGAGCAGGAAGCCGGGTCGATCGAGGTCGGCAAGTACGCCGATCTCGCGGTCCTCGACCGCAACCTGTTCGAGATTCCGGCCGGCGAGATCTCGGAAACCCGGGTCCTCCTGACGCTGCTCGGTGGCGAGGTCGTGCACGGTGACCCGGCCGCGCTGTGACCGGCACGGGGTCAAATAAATTAGCCAATACTAATTTAGTGTTCTATAATATCTTCGGTTTTGAAGGCCGTCCCGCCAGACGGGGCGGGACGGCCCAAGCGGAGATCGAACATGCAACCCCGAATGTCGCTCGAACGTGCGGTCGAGGCCTTTGCCGGCTTCATGGTGCTCCTGTCGGTCGCGCTGACCTGGTTCGTCCATCCCGGGTTTGCGTGGCTGACGGTCTTCGTCGGTGCCAACCTGTTCCAGCAGGCGTACACGGGTTTCTGTCCGGCGGCCATGGTCCTGCGGCGCGCTTTCGGCTTCCGGCCCGCGCGGGAATTCGCCGGGGGCTGACGGCGGGGCGGGCCGGCGCATGACGCGGCCCGCCTGGGTATTCGGCTACGCATCGCTGATCTGGCGCCAGGACTTCCCGTTCCTGGACAGCCGGCGGGCGCGCATCGAGGGCTGGGCCCGACGCCTCTGGCAGGGCTCGCACGACCATCGCGGTACGGCCACCGATCCGGGCCGCGTCGCAACGCTCGTCGAGGCACCCGGCGAAACCTGCGACGGGCGCGCCTTTCTCGTCGAGCCCGACGTCTTCGAACACCTCGATCATCGCGAGAAGAACGGCTACGAGCGTTTGCCCGTCCGGATCCGGTTCGACGACGCGACGATCGACGGCGTGACCTACGTGGCGCCGCGCGGCAATCACGCGTTTCTCGGACCCGCGCCGCTCGCCGAGATGGCGACCCAGATCCGGCGCTGCCGCGGCGAGAGCGGCAGTAACGTCGATTACGTGCTGGAGCTTGCCCGCGCGCTTCGTGACCACGGCATCGACGACCCGCACATCTTCGGTGTCGAGCGCGTCCTGCGCGAGTCGTCCTGACGTTCGGTCACACTACTGGTAGTCGCGGGGGATCGTCTGTTCCCAGGATTTCTCGCGCACGGTGCGGCCGTCGACACTCAGCTTGCGCGTGTACGTGTAGTAGAAATTGTCGCGGTCGCTGGTAAAGGAGAGCCGGCCCTCCCAGGCGAGCGTCCGGTCGGGGAGCTTCACCTCCATGCGATGCCGGCCCCGCATCGCCGTCGCTTCCGGATGCGCGTCGGACGTTTCGTGCTCGATGGCCTCGTGGTAGGACTCGGTACCCCAGGGATAACGCGTCGCGCCCGCGTTCGTCGCCCTGGCAACGGCCTCGCCCGTCTGCGGGTTGCGCTCGACGGACGCGATCTCGCCGTAGCCCGAACTGGTCCCCGTCTCGAGCGCCACGTAGCCTGGCAGGTCGGGACTCTCGGCGGGCGGCAGGAAGTCCGGTGCGGGCCGGTTGGCGGGCGGCACGACCGGCAGCACGACGTGCGACGCGCCGGTACCGCCGAGCTTCAGCGTCGTCGTCATCGCGTGCGGCGTCGGCCACAGCATCGGCCACTGCGCATTCGATACGGCGAAACGGATCCGGTGGCCTTTCGGGAACACCCAGGACGTGAAGTGCATCTCGATCTCGAGCGGGAATTCCGCGCCCGGCACGAGGGGCTCGGGATCGCGCGCCGAGTTCCTGTGCGTGCCGTTGAATGCCGCTCCCGCCACCTGGGTCACGGTGCCGTCGGGCGCCACGTCCGAAAGGCGCACCATCCAGTTCGCCCGCGGCGCGTCGGCGGAGACGACGAGCTTCGCCAGCGGGAAACCGAGAATCTCGGTATCGGCGTCGAGCGGCAGCGTGTCGTAGACCAGGCTGAACGCGTCGGTCGGCCGCTGGTCGTGTGCCACGTCGCCCCACCACATGACCGGGCCGCCCGCCTCGACGCCGCTCGACGGTACATAGCGCAGGCGATGGCGTGTTTCCGGGCCGGGTTCGCCGGTGAGGTCGTGGTCGTCGCGCGGGAACATCGGCGTGGGCCGGATGCGCTCGAGCGGCCAGCCGTCCTCCCAGCGCCAGTAGCCGGGCGCGTGCTCGAGGTAAGGGCCGGGCGGATGCCACTCGCGGACGTAAACCGCGAAGCGCGGCTCGTCGAGTATGCCCGTGTCCTCGCCCTTCAGGAACTGGTCGAACCAGCGCACCGCCTCGCGGCGCCACTCCATGCCGGGTGCCGGATAGGGTTCGTTGGGCCAGGCGTGCGACCAGGGCCCGATCATCGCCTTGACCGGCGCGTGTTTCACGTTGGCGAGCATGCGCGGCAGGCTGTCGCGATAGCCGTCGTACCAGCCGCCGATGTGAAAGGACGGGATCCGGATCCTGTCGTAGGCGTCGCGGACCGAGGCCCGGTCCCAGAACGGGCCGTCGCGCTGCTGGTTCTTGTAGGTCAGCATCCAGGGCTCGGTATCGAAGCGGTTTTCGAAATAGGCTTCGTCGATGCGGTAGTCGGGCGCACCGGGCCGGGCGTTGTCGAGGTCCTGGCTCATCTCCCAGGAGTCGACGTGCATGATGCCGTCCATGTAATGCACGTCGTCCTGGTACAGGTCCTCGGTGGCGTCGACCGCGATGATCGCCTTCAGCGCCCGCGGTTGGCGCGCCGCCATCTGGATCGCGTTGAAGCCGCCCCAGGAAATGCCGAACATGCCCACGTTGCCGTTGCACCAGGGTTGGCGTGACAGCCAGTCGATGACGACTTCGCCGTCAGCATGCTCGATCTCCGAGTACTCGTGCGGTATCAGGCGGCCTTCGCTGTTGCCGGTACCGCGGATGTCGACACGGGCGACGATGTAACCGCGCTCAAGGAAATACGAGTAGAGCGCGACGTTGCGCGCCCGGGCCTCGGTCTTCCGATAGGGCAGGTACTCGAGCAGCACCGGCGCCTTCGTGCCGGCGGCGAGGGAGTCGGAACGGTAAAGATCGGCAGCCAGCCGGACGCCGTCCGGCATCGGGATCCAGGCCTCGTCGATGGTAATCGTCATTGGTCGATGATGACGCTGAAGCCCATGTAGATCATGCGCTTCGGATCGAAGGGCGGGTCCCCGGCGCCCGTTTTCTCGCCGCGCGGGCCATTTTACGGTAAGCAGCCTTGTTGGCCTTCGGTACCGCGAGTACAAAACCGTCGACGTATGCCATTTTCGACCTCCGGGGGTGTGTCGCCGCAGTATAGCCGTCGATAGCGGAAATCCCTTACACGCGGCATCGGGATCGGCGTTGTAACGGGCCGCCGACCTGCCTAGTATGGGGTGATTCGAGAGCAAGGGAGAGGGGCATGCGACAACAACTCATAGAAGCGCTGAGCTACCCGGCCATCCTGGTGCGCCAGTTCCGCGAGAGCGGCAGCTATCCCGGCACGAGCCTCTACGAAGCGACGGGCGAGCGCTGCCACCGCTGCGAGGGGGACGGGGAGTGCGCCTGGGACCGGTGCCTGAAGGACTTCCGGCACTTCGAGGAAGAGTCCGACCAGTTCCTGGCGGAAACGCTGCGCGAGGGCATCAAGCTGGTCGAGGCGCTGCACAGCGAACTCAGGCACGACGAGACGACCTGCCACTGCGAGACCTGCATCTGGATCCGGAACGCCGAGCACCTGGTGGAGGAAAGCGAACACCACCTGCCGCACGCCGAGCCGTCGATCATCGCGAAGCTGCACGAAGAACAGGAGCTGACCGCCGACTAGGCGGATTCGCTCGCCGGGCGCGGCGCGGCGCGAATGCCGCCCGTGCCGCCCCCGCCATCCGGGTCGGCGCCGTCGCCGACCTGCAACGCCACATCCGGCGGTCCGGCCGGACAGGCGCACATTCCCCCCGCCCTCTCGAGTTGCCGGTCGGCAGGCCGGGCGCCGCCGACGGGGCCCTGGGTATAAATACGAATGAGAATGATTGCCATTTGCATTACTATGCAGTAGCCTCGTTCGCAGAGGTTTTCTTTTGCAAATAACTAAGGATTTCGAGCTTTATGAACACCCGCAAGATGCTGACGACCGCGGTGCTGGTCGCAGGCAGCACGCTGTGGCTGCCGGCCGTCGCCCAGGACCGGACGCCCACCGTCGACGAACTCTGGGCCATCGTCCAGGCCCAGCAGGCCGAGATCGAGGCACTGCGCTCGGAGGTGCGCGAGGCCCGCGAACAGGCGGCCGCGGCGGAAAGCCAGGCCGAGGAGGCCGATGCCAAGGTCGAGGCGACAGGCGACTACCTCGAGACGCTCGCAGTGGCCGACGGCGGCCGGGACCGCGTATCGATCGGTGCCTACGGCGAACTGCATTACAACCAGATCGAATCGGACGCCGGCGACAGCGAGGAGATCGACTTTCATCGCTTCGTGCTGTTCTTCGGCCACGAATTCACGGACCGTATCCGGTTCTTCTCGGAGTTCGAACTCGAGCACTCGCTCGCCGGTGACGGCGCGCCGGGCGAGGTGGAGCTCGAGCAGGCTTACGTCGACTACATCATCAACGACTCGCTGACCGCGAAGACCGGTCTCTTCCTGATGCCCGTCGGCATTCTCAACGAGACGCACGAGCCGACGACCTTTTACGGCGTCGAACGCAACGACGTCGAAAACGTGCTGATTCCGTCGACCTGGTGGGAAGCCGGCGCCGGCCTCTCGGGACGCTTCGCCAACGGACTGAGCTGGGACGTCGCGCTGCACTCGGGACTCGCGATGCCGACCGAAGGCGGCAGCGCGTTCCGCGTCAGGAGCGGCCGGCAGAAGGTCGCCGAGGCGCTCGCGAGCGACTTCGCGTTCACGGGGCGGCTCAGGTACACGGGCGTGCGGGGACTCGAGCTGGCCGCGAGCTACCAGTACCAGTCCGACCCGAGCCAGCTCGCGGGTGACGGCCTGGACAAGGGACAGCTCTTCACGACGCATGCGATCTACAACCGCGGCCGCTTCGGTCTGCGCGCGCTGTACGCCGGCTGGCAGTTCGACGGCGATGCCGTCGAGGCGGCCGGTGCGGACGACCAGTCGGGCTGGTATATCGAGCCGAGCTTCCGGATCAGCGACAAGTGGGGTGTCTACGCGCGCTACGAAGACATCGACGCGGCGCGTGACGCGGACCAGTTCACGCAAAACGAGTTCGGTTTCAACTACTGGCCGACGGACGGCGTCGTTCTCAAGGTCGACTACCGCCAGCGCGACTTCTCGCTGCCGGGCCTCGCCGAAGAGGATTTCGACGCCCTCGACCTGGGCTTCGGCTACTCGTTCTGACCCATGCGCCGCGTCGCATCCTTCGTTGCCTGTCTCATGCTTGCCGCGGCCGCCGCGCCGGCCGCGGTCGGCGGCGAGGCCGGCCGCTACATGACGACCGGCGAATTCCTTGCCACTGCGTTCCCCGGCGGGCCGCCGGGGAGCAGTACGCTCTGGGTACGCGGCGATCTGCGCGCGGAGATCGAGTCCGTGCTCGGCCATCCGTTCGGTTCGCTCAGGGTGCGCTACTGGCAGGACGGCGCGACCAGTGCCTGGATCCTGGACGAGATCGGCAAGGAGCTGCCGATCACGATCGGCGTGACCGTGACCGCCGGGGAGATCGGCCAGGTCCGCATACTCGAATTTCGCGAGAGCCGCGGCTGGGAGGTCCGGTACCCGTTTTTCACGGACCAGTTCCGGCGGGCCCGCCTGGTGGCGGACGGCAAACTCGATCGCAAGATCGACGGCATCACCGGCGCCACGCTCTCGGTCAAGGCCGTCACGCGGATCGCCCGGGTCGCGTTGCTCCTGCATGAGACGGTCAGCACAGCGGGCTAACGGCAGCCGCGGCCGGCATGCTTGGTTCAGGCGCGTGCATCGCTGGCTGGGCCTGGCCGCGGTGCTGTTCGTGCTGCTGCTGTCGGTCACCGGGATCGCGCTCAACCACGGCAGCGACTGGGGGCTCGACCGTCGCTACGTGAGCTGGGACTGGGCGATTGCCGCCCTGGGCGTTCGGGCACCGGCACCGGCGGCGAGTTTCGCCGACCGGGAGCATCGCGTGACGCAGCTCGGCGGGCGCG
>JAWWBD010000073.1:0-13361 GCA_033721115.1 Woeseiaceae bacterium
CGCCGTGCTACGAGCGCATGCGTGAGAAAGGCGCGGTGTTCGGCCAGAAATTCGGCTGGGAGCGGCCAAACTTCTTCGCGACCGACGGCATGCCCCAGGAAGACGACTGGTCGTTCCGGCGCTCGCGCTGGTTCGAGGCGATCAGGAAAGAGGTCGCGAACACGACCGAAAACGTCGGGGTGCTCGACATGACCGCGTTCGCCAAGTGCCGGATCGCCGGACCGGGTGCCGAAGCGTTCCTCGACGGCTTCGTCGCGAACAGCCTGCCGCAGAAACAAGGGGGCATCAGCCTGTGTCACGCGCTGAACAGGAACGGCGGCGTGCACTCCGAATTCACGATCTGCCGCGAATCGGCCCATTCGTTCTACCTGGTCTCGGCGGGCGCGCTGCAGCGACTGGACCACGACTACATCCGCCGCTACATGCCGCGCGACGGCAGCGTGCAGTTCACGCAGCTCACCGGTGCGAAGGGCGTGCTCGTGCTGGCCGGGCCGAAAGCGCGACAGCTGCTCGCCCGGCTGACGGATGCTGATCTCTCCAACGAGGCGTTCCGCTGGCTGACCGCGCGGGACATCGTTGTCGGCATGGTGCCGGTGAACGCGATGCGCGTGAATTTCGTCGGCGAACTGGGCTGGGAGCTGCATCACCCGATCGAGTACCAGAACCGGCTGTTCGATGCGCTGTTCGAGGCGGGCGAAGACCTGGGCCTGAAACCCTTCGGGATCCGGGCGATGGATTCGATGCGCCTCGAGAAGTCCTACCGCATGGTCGGCACCGAGCTTTCGATCGAGTACTCGGCCTTCGAGTCGGCGATGGACCGCTTCGTCAAACCCGACAAGGGCGACTTCCTGGGCCGGGAGGCGCTCATGGCCTGGCAGGCGCGCGGTACCGCCAACCGCCTCGTGACGCTGGAGGTACACGACGTCGACGACGCGGACGCGCTCGGCAACAACGCGTTGACGAAAGACGGCGATCTCGTCGGCCGCGCAACCGGCGGCGGCTATGGCTTTCGCGTCGGCAAGTCGCTGGCGCTCGGCATGGTCGCGCCCGCGCTCGCGGAACCGGGCTCCGGGCTCGAGATCGAGATTCTCGGCAAGAACTATCGCGCGACCGTAGTACCCGACAGTCCCTTCGATCCGAAGAACGAGCGGCTCAAGGACGTCAACGGCGCCAATGACTGAATCGCGCGGCAGCTGCCTGTGCGGAGCCGTCACCTACACGGTGACCGGCCGGCTGCGCGGCGTCATCGCGTGCCATTGCGAGCAGTGTCGCAGGACAAGCGGCCACTTCGTGGCCGCCACTGCCTGCACCACGGGACAACTGGCAATCAGCGGGAGCGATACGTTACGCTGGTACCGGTCGTCGCCGGAGGCGGAGCGCGGCTTCTGCAGCGTCTGCGGATCGAGCCTGTTCTGGCGGCCGGGGCACGGCCGGTACGTCGCGATCATGGCCGGCACGCTTGCGCGGCCCACCGGGCTTGCGACCATCGGCCATATCCACACGGATTCGGCCTCTGACTATTACGCTATCGACGACGGGCTGCCGCAGTTTCCGGGCGACAGCGATCAGCTATGGACGGATCTCGCCGAGTAAGGCAGCAATGAAAAAATACTCCGCATTCAGCCTGGTTCGGAACGCGCTGAGCCACAACACGAAGTGGCCGCAGGCCTGGCGCAAGCCGAAGCCCAGGCGGCGCTACGATGCGCTCGTGGTCGGCGGCGGCGGGCACGGACTGGCGACGGCCTATTACCTCGCGAAGGAGCATGGCATGCGCAACATCGCCGTGCTGGAAAAAGGCTGGATCGGCGGCGGTAATACGGGGCGCAACACGACGATCGTACGTTCGAACTACCTCTGGACCGAGGCCGCTTTGCTGTACGAGAAGTCGATGCAGCTGTGGGAAGGCCTGAGCCAGGAGCTCAACTACAACGTCATGTTCTCGCAGCGCGGCGTCTACAACCTCGGTCACACGCTGCAGGACATGCGCGACATCGAGCGCCGCGTGGGCGCCAACCGGCTGAACGGCATCGACGCCGAAGTCGTCGGTCCGGAAGAGATCAAAAAAGCGATCCCGCTGATCAACACGTCCGATGACGCACGATACCCGATCCTCGGTGCGTCACTGCAGCGCCGCGGCGGCGTCGCGCGGCACGACGCCGTCGCCTGGGGATTCGCCCGGGCGGCCGACCGCCTGGGCGTCGACATCATCGAGCAGTGCGAGGTCACCGGGATCCGTCGCGAAGGCAACAAGGTGACGGGCGTCGAGACCAGCCGGGGCACGATCGAGGCGCCGCGCGTCGGCGTCGTCGTGGCCGGTAACGCGGGCGTGCTCGCGGGGATGGCCGGCCTCAGGCTGCCGGTGGAAAGCCACCCGCTGCAGGCCTTCGTGTCCGAACCGCTGAAGCCCGTCCTCGACACGGTCGTCATGTCCGGCGCCGTGCACGGCTACATCAGCCAGTCCGACAAGGGCGAGCTCGTGATCGGTGCCGGCATCGATGCCTACCTGGGCTACGGACAGCGCGGCAGTTTCCCGACCATCGAGCACACGATGGAGGCGATCCTCGAGCTGTTCCCGGCGCTGTCACGGGTGCGGATGCTGAGACTCTGGGGCGGCATCGTCGACGTCTGCCCGGATGCCTGCCCGATCATCGGCAAGACGGACATCGACGGGCTCTATTTCAACTGCGGCTGGGGCACCGGCGGCTTCAAGGCGACCCCCGGTTCGGGCTGGGTCTTCGCGCACACGATCGCACGCGACGCGCCGCACGAACTCAACGCACCGTTCTCGCTCGAGCGTTTCGTCACCGGTGCGCTGATCGACGAACACGGCGCGGCCGCGGTGGCGCACTGATGCTCCTGATCGACTGTCCCTGGTGCGGAGCGCGGGCCGAGTCCGAGTTCAGCTACGGCGGCGAGGCAGGCATCGTCCGCCCGGCCGACCCCGATGCGCTCAGCGACGCCGAGTGGGCGGATTACCTGTTCTTTCGCAAGAATCCGCGCGGCGTCCACGAGGAGCTCTGGAATCATGCGCAGGGCTGCCGGCGCTGGTTCGGCGTCGAGCGCGATACCGTGACCTACCGGATCGCCCGCAGTTTCGTGCTGGCGGATGGCCCGGCCGGGGAGGGCGGCTGATGGCGGACCAGCGCTTCCGGCTTCCCGAGGGCGGCCGTATCGACCGGTCGAAACCGATCCGGTTCCGCTTCAACGGCCGTGCCTTCGAAGGCTACGCAGGCGACACGCTGGCGTCCGCGCTGCTCGCCAACGGCGTCGGCGTCGTCGGCCGGAGTTTCAAGCTGCGCCGCCCGCGCGGCATCGTCGGCGCGGGCGCCGAGGAGCCGAACGCGATCTTCGACATCGGGCGGGGTTCTGCGGCCCGGCCGAACCAGCGCGCCACGCAGGCGGAACTCTACGAGGGTCTCGTCGCGCGGTCGACGAAGGGCTGGCCGTCGCCCGGCTTCGACGTCGGTGCGATCAACGACCGCCTGTCGAGGCTTTTGGGCGCGGGTTTCTACTACAAGACCTTCATGCGCCCGAAGTCGTTCTGGCGCCTGTACGAAAGGTTCATCCGGGCCTCGGCGGGTTTTGGCCGCGTGCCCGCCGGGCCCGATCCCGATCGCTACGAGCACGTGAATGCGCACTGTGACGTGCTGGTGGCCGGCGGCGGTCCGGCGGGCCTGATGGCGGCCCTCGCCGCGGCGCGCGCCGGCGCACGCGTCGTCCTGGCCGACGACCAGAGCGAGTTCGGCGGTCGGCTGCTGGCGGCCGCCGAGACGATCGACCACCGGCCCGCCGCCGACTGGGTAACGGCGACGGTCGAGGAGCTGGCTGGCCACGCGGATGTACGGTTGCTGCCGCGGAGCACGGTATTCGGCTATTTCGACCACAACTTCCTGGGCATTGCCGAGCGCTGCAACGATCACCTGCCGGCCTCGGCCCGCAGCGGTCCGCGGGAGCGCCTCTGGCGCATCCGTGCGCGTGAGGTCGTGCTGGCCCAGGGCGCGTTCGAGCGACCGCTGGTCTTCTGCAACAACGACCGGCCCGGTGTCATGCTGGCGTCGGCGGTGTCGACCTACGTGCGACGCTACGGCGTGTGCCCTGGCAGCCGCGCCGTCGTCTTCACGAACAACGATTCCGCGTACCAGACCGCGATCGATCTTCGCAAGGCGGGTGCGACCGTCGTGCTCGTCGACAGCCGCGCCGGCGGTGCGCGGCTCGCGGCCGATGCGGCGAGCGAGGTCGGCATCCCGATCCTGCAGGGCCACGTCGTCAGCGACGTCGACGGAACGGATCACGTCACCGTCGCGCACATCGCGCAGTGGGACGGCGATCCCGGCAAGACCGTGACGAGCACGATCAGCATCGACTGCGACCTGGTCGCAGTCTCCGGCGGCTGGAGCCCCGCCGTGCACCTGCACAGCCAGTCCGGCGGCAGGAATGCCTGGGACGAACGGGAGCACTGCTTCGTGCCGGGCGAACCCGCGCAGGCGTCGATCGCCGCGGGCAGCGGCAACGGCAAGTGGTCGCTCGCGGAGTGTCTCGAGGACGGCCTCACGGCCGGCCGCGAGGCGGCGCAGCGCGCGGGGTTCGATGCCGGACACGTCACGGTGCCCGCGGCCGGTGATACCTTCTGCGGCGGCACCGAGCCGCTCTGGCGCGTGCCCGCGGCACAGGAGCCCGAACGCTGCCCGAAGCAGTTCGTCGACTTCCAGAACGATACGAGCGTCGCCGACATCCGCCTCGCGGTCCGCGAGGGCTACCTGAACGTCGAACACGTCAAGCGCTACACGGCGCTCGGCTTCGGCACGGACCAGGGCAAGCTCGGCAACATCAACGGCATGGCGATCCTCGCCGAATGCCGCGACGAACCGATACCTGCCGTCGGCACGACGACCTTCCGCCCGGCCTACACGCCCGTCAGTTTCGGCGTCGGGGCCGGTGCCAACGTCGGCGAACTGTTCGACCCGGTGCGGAAGACCGCGATCCACGAGGCCCACGAGGCGGCGGGCGCGCCGATGGAGGTCGTCGGCCAGTGGCACCGGCCGTGGTATTTCCCGAGGTCGGCCGAAGACCTGCACGCGGCCGTCGCGCGGGAATGCAGGGCGGTCCGGAACTCGGTCGGCGTCATGGACGCGTCGACGCTTGGCAAGATCGATGCCCGCGGGCCCGACGTCGTCGAATTCCTGGAACGGATCTACACGCACGACGTCGGGAAGATGGCCGTCGGCCGCTGTGCGTACGGCATCCTGCTCGGCGAGGACGGCATGCTGATGGATGACGGCGTCATGGCGCGCGTCGGTGAGCAGCGTTTCTACCTGACGACCACGACGGGTGGTGCGGCCGCGGTTCTCGCCTGGCTCGAGAAGTGGCTGCAGACGGAGTGGCCAGGACTCGAGGTCTACCTCACGTCGCTCACCGACCACTATTCGACGATCGCCGTGGCGGGGCCGGACAGCCGCAAGGTGCTCGAGAACATCGGCTGCAGCATCGACCTCGGCAGGGACGCATTCCCGTTCATGACCGTCCGCGAGGCGGAGCTGGGCGGCGTGGCCGTGCAGCTGTTCCGGGTGAGTTTCTCGGGCGAGCTCGCGTTCGAGATAAACGTCGCGAGTCAGCATGCACGCGCAATGTGGGATACCGTGATGAAAGCCGGCAGCGAGTTCGGTATCACGCCCTACGGCACCGAGACGATGCACGTGCTGCGCGCCGAGAAAGGCTTCGTGATCGTCGGGCAGGAGACCGACGGCTCCGTCACACCGGTCGACCTCGGGATGAACTGGCTTTTGTCGAAAAACAAGGATTTCCTGGGCAAGCGCTCGCTGGCCCGTGCCGATTGCCGGCGCGAGGACCGCAAGCAGCTCGTCGGCCTCCTGTCGGTGGACGGACAGACGGTGCTGCCCGAAGGTGCGCAGCTCGTTTCCGACCCGGGCGCCGGCATCCCCGTGCCGATGTGCGGCCACGTGACGTCGAGTTACATGAGCGCCTGCCTCGGCCACCCGATCGCACTCGCGCTGGTCGAGGGCGGCCGCGGGCGGCGCGACGAGACGCTGCACTGCATGCTGCGTGACGGCACCGCGGTTCCGGTTCGCGTCGCAGCACCTGTGTTCTATGACCCGAAGGGGGAGCGCCAGAATGCCTGAGCGAGGGTCCGCACGGGTCGTCACCGATGCCGGCTTCGTCAACCTGCGGGGCAACGCGGAGGACGCCGAGTTCATGCACCGCGCCGCGCGGGTGCTCGACCAGCCGCTCCCGGCGGAGCCGAACACGATCTCGATCGCCGGTCATCGCGTGTACTGGCTCGGCCCCGACGAATGGCTGATCCGCTGCGCGGCGGGGCAGGCGGCCGGTGTTGTGGCAGCGCTCGAGGATGCACTGGCCGGGCTGCACGTCGCCGTGAACGACGTCAGCGGCGGGAACGTCGCGATCGACCTTGCGGGTGCGGCAGTGCGGGATCTGCTGGCGCGCGGCTCGACGCTCGACTTCCACCCCCGGGCCTTCAGGCCGGGCGACTGCGCCCAGACCGGGCTGGCGAAGGCGGGTGTACTGGTCGGGCAGCTCACTGACGCGCCGACCTTCGAACTCGTCGTGCGCCGCAGTTTTGCGGACTACGTGCTCCGCTGGCTCAGGCACTCGGGATCCGGCCTCGGGATTGAGTTCGCCTAGGCCGCGCTTCATACTTCGGGCGTCGGTTCCGGACCCAGCGCCGTATGACCCATGCCCAGGCCAAAGAACTTCCGACCCGTTTCGGCTTCCTGCTGATCAACCACTTTACGCTGATCGCGATGGCATCGGCCGTCGAGCCGCTGCGAATGGCGAACCGGCTGTGCGGGCGCGAAATCTATCGCTGGCGCACCCTGTCGGAATCCGGCGGCCCGGTCGTGGCGAGCGACGGCCTGTCGATCAACGTCGATGCCGGCATCGAGGATGCGGGCGCACTCAACGGGCTCGACACGGTGATCGTCTGCGGCGGCTGGAACATCGAGAAGAACACGACGCAGGCCGTCGTCCGGTGGCTGCGCAAGATTGCCGATACCGGGATCGGCTTCGGCGCCACCGACACGGGCAGCTTCCTGCTCGCACAGGCGGGGCTGCTCGACAATCATCGCTGCAGCGTGCACTGGGAGAACATGGGCTCCCTGGCCGACCTGTTCCCCAACGTCCACGTCAGCCGCAGCGTGTTCACCGTCGACGGCACGCGCTATACCTGCTCGGGCGGCACGTCGCCGATCGACATGATGCTCTACTTCATTCGCCGCCAGTGCGGTGCGGAGATCAGCGCCGGGGTCGCCGAGCAGTTCGTCTACGAACGCATCCGCAATGCCAGCGACCTGCAGAAGATCCCTCTGCGGCACGTGGTCGGCACCCAGTCGGAGAAACTCGTGGTCGCCGTCGAGCTGATGGAGGCGAACATCAAGGAGCCGATCAGCCAGGAAGACATCGCGGCGTACACGGGCATTTCGCGCCGCCAGTTGCAGCGGCTGTTCCAGCGCTACCTGTTATGCACGCCGTCGCGCTACTACCTGTGGATCCGGCTGGCACGCGCGCGCGAGCTGCTGCAGCAGACCAGCATGAACCTCGTCGACATCGCCACGCTGACGGGATTCGTTTCGAGCTCGCACTTCAGCAAGAGCTACAAGGAGTATTACGGCCATGCGCCGAGTGCGGAACGTCGGCAATCGCCCGCGACGGCGGGCGCGTGAGAAAGCTTCCGGTGTGTCTGTTAGACTGACCGATTGCGGCAGCGAGACGAGCAGAGGATCAGGACACGGTAATGAGCACGAGCGACATGGATGACAATTCGACTCTCGACGACACACTGGGCGGCCGCATCGTCACGGCACGGGAGACGGAACGCATGACGACTGCGCAGCTGGCCCGCCGGCTCGGTGTCAAGACGGAAACGCTCAGTGCCTGGGAATCGGACCGGTCCGAGCCGCGGCCGAATCAGCTCGTGCGGATCTCGGGCATGCTCAACGTCAGCCCGACCTGGCTGCTGACGGGCGAGGGCGAGAGTCCCAGCGAGGGCATGACCGAGACGGACATGATGCAGATGCGCTCGACCGTGTCGGTGTTGCGCGACCGGGTCCTGAAAATCGCGGGTGACCTGGAAAGACTCGACGAGCGGCTCGCGACCTACCAGAGCTACCAGGACTGAATCAGACGATCGCGACGAGCTCGATGTCGAAATTGAGCCGCTGACCTGCAAGCGGGTGGTTGGCATCCAGCGTGACCGTATCGTCGCCGACCGCCGTGACGACGAAGCGCGTCACCTGGCCTTCCGGGCTCTGGCCCTGCAACTGCATACCGACCTGGGCATCGATCTCGTCGGGCAGCGCACTCTTCGGCACGTCCTGGACTAGCTGCTCGTGGCGCTCCCCGTAGGCCTCGGCCGGATCGATCGCGACGGACTTGCTGTCGCCGACCGCCATGCCCTCGACCGCCGAGTCGAAGCCCGGGATGA
This sequence comes from Woeseiaceae bacterium, assembly GCA_033721115.1. Lineage (GTDB taxonomy): Bacteria > Pseudomonadota > Gammaproteobacteria > Steroidobacterales > Woeseiaceae > UBA1847. The sequence continues at coordinate 8,459 of JAWWBD010000073.1, forward strand.
CCTGTCCCGAGCCGAGCGCGAATTCGAGCGGCTCACGGCCGGCCGAGCTGTCGAACTGGGTTCCGTCGTCGAGTTTGCCCGTGTAATGGATGCGAACGGTGTCGCCGGATTTTGCCTGCGTCATTAATTGCCTCCCGAAGTGAGCCGGCACCTTACCAAGGCCGGACCTGCGGATTCAAGCAGAGCGGCGACGGTCAGCCCGGACTGCGGGCCTCGTCTTCGACATGATGCAGGTATTCCTCCTCGTAGACGCTCGACGCGGTGTGCGCGGTTGCGAGCGCATCACCGAACGTGCAGTGCTTCTCCGCCGGCACGCTTTCGCGGCGCAGGATCCTTTGTATCACGTAGGCAGCGGCGAGGAGGTGCGTGGCGCCCGTGAGGATATAGAGACCATAGCCGCCGGTCAGCGTCATGACCGCGGAAGCGACGAAGGGTCCGGCGACGGCGCCGCCCCCGTAGACCAGTAACAGGCCGCTCGAGACCATCACGTAGTCGGTGGGCTCGGCATTGTCGTTGGCGTGCGCGACGGCGATCGCGTACATCGGGAACGCGAAGAAGCCCCAGGCTGCGCCCAGCAGGTTGACGCTCAGAAAGCCGAGGCTGTCGTGGAACGCAAGAATGAATGCCGCGATGACGGCGGCCGAGAAAGCGGCACCGGCGAGCGTCTTGCGGCGCCCGATCCGGTCGGACAGGTAGCCGAGCGGCCATTGTGCGACGGCACCGCCGACCACTGTCGCGGACATGAACCAGGCGGCCAGCGACGTGTCGCCCGAGACGTCGGCAGTGAAGACCGGCGCCAGTGACCAGAAGGCGCCGTTCGCGATGCCGGTCGCGAGGCAGCCCATCGTCCCGGCGGGCGAGATCCTGAACAGCCGCGGCAGATTGACCTCGACGTCGGTCGGTTGCTCCGGCGACACGGCCGTCGACAGCGCGACCGGTATCGCGCCGATCGACACCAGCACCGAGGCGATCAAAAACAGCTCGAGCCCCTCTGCCGGGTACAGGAGCGTCATCATCTGGCCGACCGCCAGCACGGTCAGCGTGATCATGACGTAGGTCGAAAAAACGATGCCGCGATTCTCGTTGGACGAGCGCTCGTTGAGCCAGCTCTCGATGACCAGGAACAGCACCGCGAAACAGAACCCGGACAGGAGCCTCAGCAGGACCCAGGCGAAGGGGTGCAGGATCAGGCCGTGCATGAGCGGTGCGGCCGAACCGAGCGCGGTCATGGCCAGGAACACGCGGACGTGACCCACGCTCTTGACGAGTTCGCCGCCTTTCAGGCAGCCGATCGTGAATCCCAGGAAGTACGCGGCGCCGATCAGGCCGATTGCGACCGTGGAAAACGCCTCGAGCCCGGCACGGACGGGCAGCAGCGTGCCCTGCTGGCCGGAGCCGGTCATCAGGATGGCGACGCTGATCAAAAGCGCCGCGACGGAGGCGAAGGCGTGTTTCATGGGCGGCGATTGTGGGTCATGGCGGCCGCCCCGGTAAAGGTCCGAACCCTGACGCTCAGGTCGCCCTGCGACGCCGGCTGCGTCCCCTGCGACCTTTGGCACTGCGCGCCTTAGGCTCCGGGGGCGGCGGCAGCTCGGGCAGGGCGTCCTGGGATTCGAAGCCGGCGCTGACGAGTTCGCGCATGGCCGCGTCGATCGCCGCCTCCGTTTCGATCGGCGTGTAGGCGGCCAGGCGCCGTTCGACCTCGGCGCACGCGCGGTCCATGAGGCTCTTCGCCCCCGCCTCTTCCCAGCTTTCCCGGTTCGAGCGGTCGATGACCGGGTCCGTGAGGTAGAGCTCCTCGGGCCAGTGCTCGAGCGTGTGCTCGGACGTGATCAGGTGATCCTCGGCCATCAGGTCCTCGACGAGGCCGCGGGCCGGCAGGTCGCCCAGCGGCTTCAGGTCGCGGACGACATGCAGGCACTGGCCGCAGACCTCGTTGTCGAACACGAGCTTCGGCAGGCTGAAGGTCAGGACGAAATCCAGCATGCCGGGGCCGGATACCGAATTGACGCCGGCGATGGCGGCGAGGAGGGCGCTCGAGAATGTCTCACCGCCGGCCTGCGCGTCGAGGAACTTGCCGTCCGACAGCGCCATGTAAGCCTGTGCGGGGAGGCCGAGGTGCTTCGCGATCGCGACGTAGCCGACGTTCAGGTGCTGCGCCTCGATCGCGGCCATCGGCGAGCTCGCCGCTTTCATGTGGAACGTGGCCGGCGCGCCGCCGAACAGCACCGGCGCGCCGGGCCGGACGATCTGGGCCATCGTCAGGCCGGTCAGGACGTCGACGCAGTGGAAGACGAGCGCACCGACGAGCGTCACGGGCGCGATGAGGCCCATCAGCGTCACCGGCACGATCTCGACGGGCACGCCCGCCTCGACGCAGTCGAGCAGGTTCTGGCAGGAGTCCTCACCGTAGCGGAAGTTGCCGGTCGCCGTGATCGTGAAAATCGTCATCGGTTTTTCGATCAGCTCGGCCCGGTCGCTGCGGAACAGTTCGAGCATGCTCGTCATCCGCGGTACACCGTGTTCGGTGAAAGCCCCTGTTACGACCGGCTTCTTCGACGTCGTCAGGCACATGTAGAGGCGCCAGGCGTCCGAGACCTGGGACTCGATGTCCTTGTTGGTGGAAAACGCCGTTGCGAGATAGGCGATGTGTTCCAGCCCGTCGCAGAGCCGGGCGTATTCGATGAAATCGGTCGAGTCCGCGAGCCGGGTCTTGCCGGTCCGGTGATCCTGCACCTTGAGGCCGCTGGATCCCGGCACGTAGTGGACGTTGTAGCCGCCGAGTTCGGCATGCGGCTCGCCGTCGCGGTCGTAAAGCGTGAACGTCTTCGGCGCCGTTTCGATGGCTTTCTCGACGACGTCTGCCGGGAACAGCACGCGTTCGCCGCCGGCATCCGTCTTGAGCCCGTGCTCGAGGAGGCGCGCCCTGAGCTTCGGGCCGCGGATCTCCATACCGATCTCGGCCATGATGCCCTTGGCTTCGTCGAGTATCCGGGTGATCAGTTCGTCCGGCAGGACGTTCAGTGTCGGTCGCATGGTTTCCCTTTCAGCCCGCCTGGGGCAGCAGCTGGCGCTTGCGCCGGTTCACGTAATCCGCGAGGGCCTCGTCGACGGCGGGGTCCAGCGGCGGCTGCTCGTATTCGGCCAGCAGTTTTTTCCAGAGTTCGTTGGCGCGTCGCGCGATGTCGATGCTGCCCGCTTCCTGCCAGGCCTCGAAGTTCTGGCGATTGGCGAGCATGGGGGCGTAGAAGGCGGTCTCATAGCGGGCGAGCGTGTGGCTCGTCCCGAAATGATGGCCGCCCGGACCGGCCTCGGCGATGGCGTCGACCGCGAGCTCGTCGTCGCTGATCCCGATCGGGCGCAGGTACTCGGCGAACATCTGCAGCATCTCGGCGTCAATGACGAGTTTCTCGAACGAGGCGGTAAGCCCGCCTTCGAGCCAGCCGGCGGCGTGATTGACGAGATGCGCGTGGCCCATGATCGAACCCCAGAGCGACATCTCGCTTTCGAACGCGGCCTGGGCGTCGATGCAGTTGGCGACCGTCGTGTTGCTGGAGCGGAAGGGCAGGCCGAGGCGCCGGGCGATCTGGCCGCTGGCCTGCGCGGCCTTGGTGTACTCCGGCGTGCCGAGCGCCGGTGCGCCGCTCTGCATGTCGACGTTCGATGCAAAGCTGCCGTACATGATCGGCGCCCCCGGCCGGACCGTCTGCGCGAGCACCGCGACGGCGAGTACCTCCGCCGTCTGCTGCACGAGCGTGCCGGCGAGCGTCGCAGGACTCATCGAGCCGGCGAGCGTGAACGGCGTGATGCAGACTGCCTGGCCGGCACCCGCGAGTTCGATGACGGCCTCGGTCATCGGGATATCGAGCTGCAGCGGGGAATTCGTGTTGATGATCGCGAGCACGGCCGGATTTTCCAGCAGGTCGTCGCGGTTGGTGCCGAGCGCGATCGACGTCATCTCGATCGCGTCCAGCGTGCGCTCGCGGCCGAGCGCATAAGCCTGGCAGTTCTTGTCGGTGTAGCGCAGCTGCGCAAGGTACAGGTCGAGATGCCGCGTCTCCGCCGGCAGGTCCATCGCTTCGAAGGGCCCGCCGCCCTCCTGGTGGATGATGTTGAGGCTTTGCACGAGCCGCAGGTAATCACAGACCTCGGCGTAGGTGCCGGGTCTGCGGCCGCGGTCGAGGTCGCTCACGAAAGCCGGCCCGCCGACCGAGGCGAACACGATGCGGTTGCCGCCGAGCGCCAGGTCGTGATCCGGATTGCGGGCCCGGAGCGTGAACGAATCCGGCGCCAGGGCGAGTTTTTCCTCGATCAGGCCGCGGTCGAGCCGCACGGTCATCGATTCCTCGTCGACGGTCGCACCCGCCGCACGCATGCGCTCGCGGCTGGACGCCTCGAGGAAGCGCATGCCCTGCGTCTCGAGGACCCGGCAGGCTGTCGCGACGATGGTCTCGACGGCATCCGCCGACAGCACTTCGACCGGCGCATAGGGATTGGTTACCGCCTGCCAGGGAAGCTGGCGAATCGCCTTTGCCACACGTTTCGGGCGGTGTCTGCGCCTCGTCATTGCCTTCCGCTTGCCCGGGGAGCTCATTATGTCGATTCTATCGGTAATCGGGGCTGAGAAGCGCGCCTCTTTGCGGCAGAGCGGGATTGCCTGCCTGCCGCGTGAGCCGCTAGACTTACGGAATTCCCGTCAGTCATCCGGGTGCCGGCACGTTCGGCCCCTCTCGCCGGTTTTGTCACCGATGATCCAGAAAATCGTCCTCGTCGTCACCCTGTCGTTCCTCGCCGCCTGCAGCGGTTCCGGCGGCGGGGGCGGGCGCAAAACCCCCCCGCCCCCGCCGGGCGCACCCCAGCCCCCGCCGGCCCCCGCGGAGGCCCGATCGCGGGGCAGGAACGA
>JAWWBD010000074.1:0-12960 GCA_033721115.1 Woeseiaceae bacterium
AGACCTTGATGCCCCAGTTGTCGGTTCGCTGGTCGAGGATTTCCTGGATGTCGGCATTGAGCTTGTCCCGCTCCGACAGCATGTCGTCGAGCTCGTGCTGGCCCAGCACGGAACGCAACGTCGTCTGCGACAGCTGGCTCGTCGCCTCGAAGTAGTTCTCGACGCGGATGATCGCCTTTTCCGGATCGACGATACGGAAGTAGATCACGGCGTTCACGTGTACCGAGACGTTGTCCTTCGAAATGACGTCCTGCGTCGGGACGTCCAGCACCATGACCCGCAGGTCGACCTTGACCATTTTCTGCAGCCCGGGGATCAGGATGATCAGACCGGGCCCCTTGACCGTCTGGAAACGGCCGAGGAAAAAGATCACGCCGCGCTCGTACTCCTGCAGGATCTTGATCGTGTTGTACAGGATGACGATGACGAGCACGGCGATGAAGCCGAGTGTGGGCAGGGACTGCAGCATCAGGTATTCCTCAACATGTTGCGGTGAATCAGGTCTGGTAGTCGGGCTCGATCGCGTCGCTTGCCGGTAACGGTTCGACGTCGAGCACGAGGCCGTCGATGGCACGGACGACGACGTGCTGGTCCTTCTGGACCGGCAGGTTGCTCCGGGCCTGCCAGGCTTCGCCTTCGAGCCAGACACGCCCGGTCCCGGTGAACGATTCGGTCGCAATCGCGATGCCGCCGACGATCGAACCGCGGCCCGATACCGCTCCGCGGTTGCGCAGCTTCACGAGGTAGCTGGCGACCCAGATGACGAACAGGGCCGCGATGAGCGCGAGCGCGATGACGAAGGACAGCGAAATCCCGAAGCCGGGAATGCCGCTGTCGAACATCAGGATCGCACCGAAAACGAAGGCGGCGATGCCGCCGAGTCCGAGTGCGCCGAAACTCGGCGCGAACGCCTCCGCGACCATGAGGGCGAGGCCCACAAGGATCAGCGCGAGGCCGGCATAGTTCACCGGGAGCACCTGCAGCGCGTACGCAGCGAGCAGCAGGCAGATGATCCCGACGACGCCCGGCACGATCGCGCCGGGGTTGTAGCCCTCGAACAGCAGGCCGTAGACGCCGATCAGTCCGAGCAGGAGCACGATCTCCGGCTGCGCGATCACCGACAGGATCCGGATGCGCCAGTTCGGCTCGAACACCTCGACCGTGACGTCGGCCGTCGCGAGCGTGCGGGTCTCGTTGTTGACGTTGACCTCCCGGCCGTCGATCAGCGCGAGCAGCTCGGCGCGATCTTTCGCAATCACGTCGATGACGTTTTCTTCGAGCGCTTCCTGCGCCGTCAGCGTCGCGGCTTCGCGGACCGCGCGCTCGGCCCAGTCCGCGTTCCGCCCGTGGCGCTCGGCCAGGCCGCGGATGTAGCTGACGGCGTCGTTCAGCACCTTGCGTTCCATCGCGCTGCCGGGCGCGGGCGCTTCGTCCGGCGGTGCTTCTTCCGGGGCCGGCTCGTCCGCGCCGTCGCCGGGCTCGGCGGGCGGTGCCGGCGGCTCGAAGGGCGTCGCATCGTCCCCGGTCAGCGACACCAGCGTTGCGGCACCCAGGTGCGTCGTCGGCGCCATCGCCGCGACGTGGCTGGCGAGCAGGATGTAGGTTCCGGCACTGTCCGCACGCGCACCTGCCGGCGCGACGTAGGTCGCGACCGGGACTTCGGAGTTGAGGATCCCGGAGACGATGTCGCGCATCGAAGCGACGAGGCCCCCGGGCGTATCCAGGGTCAGGACGATGAGTTCGGCGTTCTGTTCCTCCGCGTACTCGATACCGCTCAGGATGTAATCTGCCGTCGCCACGCCGATGCCGCCGGACACCTCGAGAATCACGACCTTGCCCTGGGCCTCTGCCGCAGCCGGGCGCAGCGCGAGCAGAAGCGCAGCGAATATCGTCAGGGCTTTCATGAACTCGATGATAGCAGGGTTTTTACCGGGCCGTTTCAGTGGCATCCTCTGTGTTTCCAGGCGTTTTCGGGTGTCCGGCCGACATGTTCATTCGCTTCCTGACGACGGGCGGCACGATCGACAAGATCTACTTCGATGCGTCCAGTCGATTCGAGGTGGGCGACTCGCAGGTGCGGCACATCCTGGCCGAGGGTCTCGTCGGGTTTGACTACGATGTCGTCGCTTTGTTGCACAAGGACAGCCTCGACATGAACGATGCCGACCGGCAGCTGATCCGGGATTACATCGCCGATGACCACGCCAAGCGCTACGTCATCACGCACGGTACCGACACGATGGCCGACACGGCGGACGCACTCCGGGGTCTCGACGACAGGACCATCGTACTGACGGGCGCCCTGACGCCGGCGCGGTTCCGCGCGACCGACGCCGTGTTCAACGTCGGCATGGCGGTGGCGGCGGCACAGCTCGCGCCGCCGGGCGTCTACATCGCGATGAACGGCCGTGTCTTTACCGCCGGGGCTGTGCGCAAGAACCGGGCCGAGAACCGGTTCGAGGACCTCTGAAACGTGGCGACGACAAAAAGGGGCAGAGCCCTATTGAAAAGGGCTCTGACCCCGTTCTTTGATTTCTAAAGATCGAACGAAATGCCCTGCGCGAGCGGCAGGTCGGTGCCCCAGTTGATTGTCGTCGTCTGGCGGCGCATATAGGCTTTCCAGGCGTCCGACCCCGACTCGCGGCCGCCGCCCGTTTCCTTCTCGCCCCCGAACGCGCCGCCGATCTCCGCCCCCGACGTGCCGATGTTCACGTTCGCGATGCCGCAGTCCGAGCCGCCCGCCGACAGGAAGCGCTCCGCGTGCCGGAGATTGTCGGTGAAAATCGCGGACGACAGGCCCTGGCTGACGCCGTTGTGCATGGCGATGGCTTCGTCGAGGGTGTCGTAGGGAATCAGGTACAGCAGGGGGCCGAACGTCTCCGCCTGCACGATATCCCAGTCGTTCGCAGCGACCGCGATCGCCGGCGACATGAAATTGCCCGGGCGGTCGATGCGCTCGCCGCCGCACAGGACTTCGCCCCCGGCTTCGCGGACCGCGGCCAGCGCAGCCTCGACCCGGGCCACGGCCGACTCGTCGATCAGCGGACCCATCAGCGTACCTTCCTCGAGCGGGTCGCCGATCCGGACCTGGCCGTAGGCATTGACCAGTGCCGTCTTGAGGTCGTCGAACCGTGACCGGTGCACGAGGATGCGCCGCGTCGTCGTACAGCGCTGGCCCGCCGTACCGACCGCGCCGAAAACGATCGCGGGCACAGCCAGATCGAGATTCGCGAACTCGTCGACGATGATCGCGTTGTTGCCCCCGAGTTCCAGCAGGCTCTTGCCCATGCGGGCCGCGACGCGCGCGCCGACCTTGCGGCCGACCGCAGATGAACCGGTGAACGACAGCAGGTCGACGCGGGTGTCGTCGACGAAGCGCTCGGCGAGCTCGGTGCCACCGTCATTGATCAGGTAGAAAGCCGGCGGAAGGTCCTCGCCAGCCAGCGCCTCGTTGACGATCTTCTGCACGGCGACGCCGCACAGCGCGACTTTCGGCGACGGTTTCCAGACCGTGACGTTGCCGCAGATAGCCGCGATGCAGGCGTTCCAGGACCAGACGGCAACCGGAAAGTTGAAAGCCGTGATGACGCCAACGACACCGAGCGGGTGCCACTGCTCGTACATGCGGTGCTGCGGACGCTCCGAATGCATGGTCTTGCCGTACAGCATGCGCGACTGGCCGACGGCGAAATCGGCGATGTCGATCATCTCCTGAACCTCGCCGATACCCTCCGCAAGAATCTTGCCGTTCTCGAGGGTGACCAGGCTGCCGAGGGCCTCCCGATTGTCGCGGAGTGCATTGCCGATCAGTCGTACCGCGTTACCGCGCACCGGTGCCGGCACGTTGGCCCAGTCACGGGATGCTTGTCGCGCCGACCGGATTACGCGATCGTATTCCGCGGCACTCGTCGCCCGGACCGCCGCGATCACCTCGCCGGTCGCGGGATTGATCGATTCGATCTGTGGCGCGGAAGATTCCGCGCTGGCTTCGGGGCCCGACCAGGTGCCCGGGTTCTGCGCCTCGAGTCCCAGCCGGTCGAGTATCTTTTTCATGGTCTACTCCTCGTGCACGCGCTGATGGCCGGTTGCGCCGCGGGCAACGAGTTCCGAGGACTCGCGGCTCGTGCCACCGTGTGCATAGAACTTGCCGAAACGGTTGTTCAGGATATCACCGAGCCGGAACTGCTCCTGGGCGACGAAGCCCCGGTACTGCCCGGGATTCGACAGCACGAGATCCAGCACGCTGCAGATACCGGCCGCGGTCGTGATCTGGATCGCGGACCAGAGCCTGCCGGCGACGACCTGCGGATACACCTTGTTCACGTAGTTTTCCTCGCGGAACTCGCCGTCCTGGAAGCCCGTGACGGCAACGTAGATCACGACGACGTCCTGCAGGGTCTGGGGCACGGCATTCTCGAGGATGCGCTTGAGCGTGGCCCGGTCGTGGTTCAGCTTCAGGCCGTTCATCAGGAGCCGCATCTGCTCGCAATGGCCCGGGTAGCGGATCGTCTTGTAATTCATCGTCTGGACGCGGCCGCCGTAGGTTTCGGCGAGCGAGCCCAGGCCGCCCGAGGTATTAAAGGCCTCGTAGCGTGTGCCGTCGATCTCGATGCCTTCCAGGCCCTCGAGCGGCAGCACTTCGACTTCCTCGCCGTCCACGATGCTCTGGCACAGGTTGCCGTACTCGTTGATGATGCCGTCGGTCGACCAGGTCAGCGAATACTTGAGCACGTTGTTCGGGTGCTGCGGCAGTGCACCGACCCGGAGCTTGACCGAGCGCAGCGTGTCGAAGTGCCGGATCAGCTCGTTGGCCGCAATGCTGATGAAGCCGGGCGCCAGGCCGCACTGCGGTGCGAAAACCTGGTCGGCACCGGCGGCGAGCTTGCGCACCGACTCGGTCACCGCGACGTCTTCGGTCAGGTCGAAATAATGCAGCCCCGTCTCGCGCGCGACCTCTGCGACCGCGACGTTGCAGAAGTAGGGCAGGCTGGAGACGACCGCAACGGGTGCGTGCGCGGCGATGTGCGCCGCGAGCGCTTTCCTGTCCGTCGCGTCGAGTTCGAACGGCGTCACGCGCGGGTTGCCGTGGGCTGCCGAGACCTCGGCGGCGACACCGGGCTTCGAATCGGCGAGCTGAACGTGAAAGTCGCCGGAATCGGACAGGAGGCCCGAGATCAGGACCCCGATCTTGCCGGCACCCAGCACGAGGATTGGCTGCATTTGGATTTCTCCGGTTCCGGATCGCCGGAGGTGCCCGGCGGCAGTGTGGCGCGGATTCTGCCAGCGTCGGCTGCCGCTTTCCATCCCGCTCTCAAATTCTCGTGCTAACTTGCTGATTACAGGGGTAACTTTTGCAGAACGGCGGCGCCGCGTGGCATAGTCCGCGGTCCCGCCGGACCGCTGGTCCGCGGGCCGGACAGCGGACAGAGGAAACAACGTGAGTCGATCGATCGCCAGCGCGGACTGGCACCCGGCCAGCTGGCAGAAGCGACCTGCCGCCCAGCAGGCCAGCTATCCCGACCAGGCCGAACTGGAGCGGGTCGTTGCCGACCTGAGCCGGCTGCCGCCGATCGTGACCTCCTGGGAGGTCGACGCGCTCAAGGACCTGATCGCAACGGCGCAGCGCGGAGACGCTTTCGTGCTGCAGGGCGGCGACTGCGCCGAGAGTTTCGACGAATGCACGTCGGACAACATCGTCGCCAAGCTCAAGATCCTGCTGCAGATGAGCGTCGTCATGCTCTATGGGCTCAAGAAGCCCGTGGTGCGGGTGGGCCGGATGGCCGGGCAGTACGCGAAGCCGCGGTCGGCCGATACCGAGACCCGGGACGGGACGTCGCTGCCGAGCTTCCGCGGCGACCTCGTCAACCGCAATCCGTTCACCGCCGCAGACCGGGTGCCCGATCCGCACCTGATCTTGCGCGGCTACGAACGCGCGGCGCTGACGCTGAATTTCGTACGTTCCCTGATCGACGGCGGCTTTGCCGATCTTCACCATCCGGAGTACTGGGATCTCGGCTGGGTCGGCCATTCGCCGATGGCGGACGAATACCACGCCATCGTGAAGTCGATCTCGAACTCGCTGGACTTCCTCGAGACGATTTCGGGCCAGCAGGTGCACAAGACCCAGCGGGCCGATATTTACGCCGCACACGAGGGCCTGCACCTGCTTTACGAGCAGGCCCAGACCCGGTTTCTCGAGCGGCGCGGGCGCTGGTACAACCTCACCACGCATTTCCCCTGGATCGGGATGCGGACCGCGGCACTCGACGGCGCGCACGTCGAGTACTTCCGCGGCATTGCGAACCCGATGGGCATCAAGATCGGCCCCGGCATGACGCGGGAGTGGCTGCAGGACCTGATCGCCGCGCTGAATCCGAACAACGAGGCCGGGCGCCTGACGCTGATCCACCGCTTCGGCGCCAAGGCCATCGACGAGTGTCTGCCCGACATGATCCGGGCGGTACGTGAGACCGGTTCGCCCGTGCTGTGGGTCTGTGACCCGATGCACGGCAACACCGAGAGCACGGCGGACGGCACCAAGACCCGCCGGTTCGACAATATCGTCGCCGAGCTCGAGGCGGCCTTCCGGATCCACCAGGCCATGGGGAGTTACCTGGGCGGCGTCCATCTCGAACTCACGGGCGAGAACGTCACCGAATGCACGGGCGGTGCCCGGGGCCTGACGGACGGCGACCTCGGCCGGGCCTACAAGTCCACCGTCGACCCGCGCCTCAATTACGAGCAGGCGATGGAGATCGCCATGCGCATCGCGGGACTCCATCACGACAACGGAGGCCGCGGCTGAACGACCGGCAGCGCGCGCCCGACCTGGCGCCGGGGTTCCCGTCCGCAACGGCCGGCCTGCGCGACGCCGCCTGGACGGTCGCCGCGGCAGGGGCGGGCGAGGGTGGGCCCGCGCTCGAACTCGCCGGCCTCGAAGGTGCGGCCGGAGCCCGCAGGCCGGTCGACGCCGCCCGCGCTGTGCCGCCGCGCTCGATCGTTGTCACGGTCGACACACTGCCGGCGGTGTTCGAACTCGAAGAGATTCTGCACGAGCTGCGTGAATACGCGGTCACGCTGCGCGCATCCCCTTTCGGCTACCTCTTCAGTTTCATCCGGACGTTTGCCGACGCGCCCGAGTGCGTCCTGCCCGATCGCCGCGACATCACCCCGGCCACGCCCTGCATCGCCGCCTACCTGAGGCACCTGGAGGCCGTCGCCGCCAAACGGCGTACGCCGTTGCTCGATGCCCCGGCGCGGATCCGGCTGCTGTTCGACGACGAGCGGCCGGTCGAGGCCGCGGACCTGCTGCAGGTTCCGCGCGGCCGCATCACCGTGTCCGGCATGCGTGCTGCGCTCGATTCGGCCCTCAGGTTCCTGGCCGGCGACGCGACCGTGGACCGGATCGACGCCGAGTTTGCCCGGGCCCAGCTGTGGCAATGGGTCCGGCACGAGACCGGGGTCCTCGACACCGGCCGGATCATCGGCACCCGGCTGTTTGGGGAGCTCCTGGCCGAGGAGGTCGCGCGGCTCGGCAGCGACGACGGTGGCGCCATGATCGACGATTCCGCCCTGACCGGCGCGGCACGGCGGCTCGAGTCGCTGACGACGGCCGCCGAACTCGCGGGCACGATCGACACCGAGGGTGATACCGACGGCGCCTGACCGGTACAATGCCGGCCTTCGCAAGCCGAGCAGACGCCATGCATTACGACCATATCGAGGTGCCCGCCGAAGGCGAGGCCATCACGGCCAACACCGACCACTCGCTCAACGTGCCGGACCGGCCCGTCGTGCCGTACATCGTCGGCGACGGCATCGGGATCGACGTCACGCCGGTGATGCTCGACGTCGTCAATGCCGCCGTGGCCGAAGCCTACGGCGACCGGCGGGCGATCGCGTGGATGCAGGTCTTTGCCGGGCAGGCCGCGGCCGACGTCTACGGTGCCGACGAGTACCTGCCCGACGAAACGCTGCACGCCCTCCAGAAATATCTCGTCTCGATCAAGGGCCCGCTGCAGACGCCGGTCGGCGGCGGCATCCGGTCGCTCAACGTCGCGATCCGGCAGGAACTCGATCTCTACGCCTGCGTGCGCCCGATCCGCTATTTCCCGGGCGTCTCGACGCCGATGAAGCAGTCGGATCTCGTCGACATGACCGTGTTCCGCGAGAACACCGAAGACATCTACGCGGGTATCGAGTACCCGACAGGCTCGCCCGAGGTGCAGAAACTGATCCACTTCCTGCAGGCCGAGCTCGGGGTAACCGAAATCCGGTTCCCGGCGAGCTCGGGCATCGGCATCAAGCCCGTGTCGCGCGAGGGCTCGGAAAGACTGGTCCGCAAAGCGATTCAGTACTGCATCGACCGGGACTTCGGCTCGGTCACCCTGGTCCACAAGGGCAACATCATGAAGTACACCGAGGGCGCTTTCTGCCGCTGGGGGTACGACGTGGCCCGGACCGAGTTCGGCGCAAAGGAAAAGGACGGCGGTCCCTGGCTTGCATTTGACAATCCGGTTACGGGCCACGAAATCGTCGTAAAAGACGTGATCGCGGACAATTTCCTGCAGCAGATCCTCATGCGGCCCGAAGACTACGACGTCATCGCGACGCTGAATCTCAACGGCGATTACATCTCTGACGCGCTGGCTGCCCAGGTCGGCGGCATCGGCATCGCCCCGGGTGCCAACATCGGCGACGCGGTCGGCGTCTTCGAGGCGACCCACGGCACCGCGCCCGGATTTGCCGGCAAGGACCGGGTCAACCCGGGCTCGCTGATCCTGTCGGGCGAAATGATGCTGCGCTACATGGGCTGGACCGAAGCGGCCGACCTCATCATCGAGGGCGTCGCGCGGACCATCGCGAACGGCGAACTGACCTTCGACCTCGCGCGGCTCCGCGAGGCGATCCACCAGCCGCGCCGCAAGGAGCGCCCGCACGGCCGCCACGACGTCGAACAGGAGCTCGAGCAGCTGATTCCGGGGGCGAAGCTCGTCGGCACGCGCGGGTTCGGCGAGGCCGTCATCCGGCACATGCGCGAGGTTTGAAGCCCTGATGCCCGGCGTCACTTACGACCGGGACTGCCGCGCCTGTCCCCGACTCGCCGCGTTCCTGGACGAGGTCGCGGCGGAATTCCCCGACTATCACTGCCGCCCGGTACCGCCGTTCGGCGACGCCGGGGCGCGCCTGCTCATCGTCGGGCTCGCGCCGGGCATGCACGGCGCCAACCGGACCGGCCGGCCGTTTACGGGCGACCACGCGGGCGTGCTCCTCTACGAGACACTGCATGCGCATGGATTCGCCACCCGGCCCGACGCAGTGGCGCCGGATGACGGTCTCGAGCTGCCGGATTGCCGGATCACAAACGCGGTCAAATGTCTGCCACCCGGCAACAAGCCGGTCGGTGCCGAGATCAGCAACTGCAACGTGTATCTCAAAAACGAACTGGACGGTTTGCCCGAGGGTGCCGTGGTGCTGGCGCTCGGCGGTATCGCCCATCGGGCCGTGATCAGGGCACTCGGGCTGCGCCAGGCGGACTTTCCTTTCGCACACGCGGCCGAGCACGAACTCGGCCGGCTGCTGCTGCTCGATTCCTATCACTGCAGCCGCTACAACACGAACACGGGACGGCTGACGACCGGCATGTTCGATGCCGTCATCGGCACGGCGCGGCGACGTATCGAGGCGCTTGCCGATGCCTGACGCTGACGCCTTCGATCCGAAGACCTTCCTTGCAAGTCTGACCCACCGGCCGGGCGTGTACCGCATGCTCGATGCGAAACACAAGGTGCTCTACGTCGGCAAGGCCCGCGACCTCAGAAAACGGGTCGCCAGCTATTTCCGCAGCGAGCACAACGACGTCAAGACGGCGGCGATGATGAAACAGGTGGCGCGGGTCGAGGTGACGGTGACGAACACCGAGGCGGAAGCGCTGATTCTCGAATGCAACCTGATCAAGCAGCACCGGCCGCGCTTCAACGTCGTGCTGCGCGACGACAAGAGCTACCCCTACATCTACGTGTCGACGGAGCAGAAGTTCCCGCGCCTGCGATTTCACCGCGGCGCGCGGAAGGGCAAGGGGCGCTACTTCGGTCCGTATCCGAGCGCCAGTGCCGTCCGCCAGTCACTCAACGAGCTGCAGAAGCTGTTCATGATCCGGCAGTGCTCCGACAGCTTCTTCCGCAACCGAACGCGCCCCTGCCTGCAGTACCAGATCCGGCGCTGCACGGCGCCCTGTGTCGACTACGTCTCGGAAGCGCAGTACCGCGAGGACATCGACGCGGCCATCGACTTTCTCGAGGGCAGGAACCAGGCCGTGATCGATACATTCGTCGAGCGCATGCAGGCTGCGTCCGCGGCGCAGGACTACGAGCGCGCGGCGCGGTTCCGGGACCAGATCGCGAAGCTGAAGAAGATCGAGGCCAGGCAGCACGTCTCGCGTGCGCAGACCAAGGATCTCGACATCCTCGGATTCGCGTCGAACGGCGCGGTCCACGTCGTGACCGTGCTGATGATCAGGAACGGTGCACTCATCGGCAGCCGCGACCACTTCCCGAAGCTGCCGGGAGAGACTGACCGCGCGAAAATCCTGAATGCTTTCGTCGCGCAGTTCTACCTCGGTCGTGACGCGCCCGCAGAGATCATTCTGGATACCGGCATCGAGGATTCGGACCTGCTGGAGCAGGAGCTCGGCGAGCGCACGGGCCACCGGGTAGCGATACGGAGCCGGGTCCGCGGCGACCGGCAGCGCTGGCTGGAAATGGCCGCCACGAACGCCCGGCAGGGACTCGATCTCCAGGTCGCGAGCAATGCGACGATCCGGCGCCAGTTCAAGGCGCTTGCCGAGGCCCTGGAACTGGACGAAGTGCCGGAGCGGCTCGAATGTTTCGACGTCTCGCACACGGGCGGCGAGGCAACGGTCGCGTCGTGCGTCGTGTTCAATCCGGCGGGTCCGCTGAAGAGCGATTACCGGCGCTTCAATCTGAAGCCGGCGTCCGCCGGCGACGACTACGCCGCAATGGCGGAGGCGATCGAGCGGCGCTACCGGCGCGTCAGGCAGGGCGAGGTCCCGCTGCCCGATGTCCTGTTCATCGACGGCGGCAAAGGCCAGCTCGCCCAGGCGATGCAGGTGCTGGCAAATCTCGAACTCGACTGGCTGCGCGTCGTCGGGGTCGCCAAGGGCAGGGCGCGCCGGCCCGGTGCCGAACGGCTGTTCGTCCCGGGCCGCGACGCTCCGATCCGCCTGGCCGCCGATTCGCCGGCGCTGCTGCTGATCCAGCAGGTCCGCGACGAAGCGCACCGGTTTGCCATCGGCGGCCACCGGCAGCGCCGGGCGAAAGCGCGCAAGACGTCCCGGCTCGAACAGATCCCGGGGCTGGGCCCGAAAAAGCGCCGTGAACTGCTGCGCCAGTTTGGCGGGCTTCAGGGTGTCATGGGGGCGGGCGTCGACGATCTCGCCAGGGTCAGGGGGATCGGGCGCAGGCTCGCAGAATCCATATACAATGACCTGCACATGGACGGGCAGGCTTAAGGCCGTGAAGCTCAATCTCGCAATGTGGCTGACGATCATCCGGATCATGGCGATTCCCGCCGTCGTGGCGCTGTTCTACAGCCCGATGCCGCACGCCCGGCCAATTGCCGCGATCCTGTTCGGCTTTGCGGCCGTGACGGACGCCCTCGACGGCTGGGTCGCAAGGCGCTTCGGGCAGACGTCCCGCTTCGGCGAGTTCCTGGACCCGGTGGCCGACAAGCTCATGGTCGCCGTCGTGCTCGTGATGCTGGTGCAGGGCGATCCCGACTCCTACATGGACATCATCGCGATGATCATCATTGGGCGGGAAATCACGATCTCGGCCCTGCGGGAGTGGATGGCGACCATCGGCGAACGGGCCAACGTCCGGGTGGCGCTGTCGGGCAAGATCAAGACCGTGCTGCAGATGTTCGGTATCGGCTTCATGGTTTACGAACAGCCGTTCCTCGGCATCGACATCTACGGCGTCGGCTTCGTGCTCGTCGTCCTCGCTGCCGGCATGACGATCTGGTCGATGATGGTCTACCTGCGCGCCGCCTGGCCCTCGATCCGGCGCGGAGACGCGTAGCGGGCCGCATCGAGGCCGTGGCGAATTGCCTTGACAGGCAGTGGTGAAGGACTAAAATCTCGACCCCTCCGCGGGAATAGCTCAGTTGGTAGAGCGCAACCTTGCCAAGGTTGAGGTCGCGAGTTCGAGCCTCGTTTCCCGCTCCAGATTCCGCACCAAGCCCCACCCGCTGGGGCTTTTTTGTGCCTGCGCCATGGCCCGGGTTCACATACTCCAGCGCGGAAAAAGTATTCCGTACAGTGACTTGAGAGCCGAACTTCGTCGATCTTGGCAGGATTTTTGCTATGCTTTCCGGCGCACGGGCCGCGCCCCGGGAATCCGGCGCGGCATTCGGGGAGAAACGCCATGCAACTGCACGGTTATTGCGTCGTATCCGGCGCTCTGTTCGCGCTCGTGGCCGTCGTTCACCTTTTGCGCATCGCCTATGGCATCGACGTGACGATCGACGGCATCGCGGTACCGCTGTCCGTCTCCTGGATTGCCGTCGTGGTGCCCGGCGCGCTGGTCGCCTGGGCCCTGCGCACAGCACGGTCCGGGAGAACAGCACCCTAGCCGCCGATGAACCAGGAGGACCTCGTCGACCGCTATCTGGCCGCCTGGAACCTGGCGGACGCCGACGCCGTGCTCGACCTGCTGCACGACGGCGCGACCTACTACGATGCCTTCTGGATGGAATACTGCACGGGGCGGGACCTGCGGCAGTACCTGGTCGATACCTTTGCCGAGGAAAACTACCGCTACCGGCTGGATGGCGAACTGATCCTGGTCGACGACGGTATCGCCTTTCGCTACGTCGCATCCGATCCCGGCCCGGCAGGCGGCGCCGAAGTCTACCGGGGTGCGGAGATTTTCGACATGCGGG
>JAWWBD010000075.1:0-12906 GCA_033721115.1 Woeseiaceae bacterium
CCGTCCGGAGACCATTCCGGCGAGCGGTTGATCGCCTCCGCACCGGCAAAGCTGACCGGATTCTGCAGCGACCATGCCTCTCCGCCGCCGGAAGTGTCTACGACCACGTCGGCCAGATTGATTACCGTCGGATCGCGGAATGACTCACCCATCGTGTACAGCATCTTCGTGCCATCCGGTGACCATGACAGCTCGAAGATCTGCACCTCGCTCGAGAGCATGAGCTGCTTGTCGCTGCCATCCGGATTCATGACCCAGATTTCGGACAAGGGCAGGATCCTGGACGTGCGTATGTAAGCGATCTTCTGGCCGTCCGGTGACCACTCCGGGGATATATGGTCGACAAAGTTCGTTGTTGTGTTGGCGAAAGTCAGCTGTTGTTGCCCGGAACCGTCGCTGTTCATGATCCAGATGTCGGAAAAGATGTCGGCATTCCAGCTGAAAGCTATCTGCGTGCGACTGGGGGACCACGCGGGTTGGCCGGCGCTGTTCGGCCTGAACGGATCTGCGTCAAAAGTCAGACGCGTGACCGCAGACCCGTCACCGCTGACCTTGAAGACATCAACGCTGCCGACAGTGTCGTCACCAAGCTGATGGATTGCTGTAGCCGTGATCAGAAGTTCGGGCTGCTCGGCGAGACATTGCCCTTCGGCAACCTGCTGCGCGACGGCCGCTGTTTTCTGGATATTGGCCGACTGCGACGGAACCGTACCCTCGCAGGCACACTGCTCCTTCACGGGCCGCATCCGGATGTCACGCTGGTTCGTGTCGCCAACATACAGATCGGAATACGCGTAAAAGCAGAGGACCTGTATGTCCGTAACTGCCTTTTCGTTAAAGGAGATGCCGGGCAGCTCGAGGGTCTCTTCCAGGTCGATGTTGATTGCGGTGCGAAAAGCATCGGATGACGTCACGTCGTCGACGTCGAGATCGAAGCGCGCGCCACCCCCGCCACCGGTGTACCCGTCGCCATTCAGGTCGTAACGACCATAATCGAGATCACCCAGGCCCGCACCGGCAAAAAGACTGACCTTAGGGAGCAACGCATCCAGGTCGTGCAGGTCGAAGCGGGTATCCGGGTCACCATCCGGGCCGGTGACGTCCAGCAGCGCATTTCGAACCTTTGCGGTCGAGGGATGCGTGCTGCCCGGCGCGTCCAGCGCCAGCACCGACGCGAAAGCATCGATCAGCGGCGCCCGGGGGTATTTCGACGTATCGACATCGCTGCAGTCTTCGGCGACCGTCCCCCGGGGCAAAGGCGTGGCGACCGCCTGGATGATATCGATCGTGCGCTGCGGTGTGAGGGTCGGATCGATCGCGCTCATGTAGGCCGCCAGACCGGCGACCTGGGGTGTCGCCGAACTGGTTCCACCATCCCCGGCTTGCGCATCCTCCACGTCGTCGTGCCCGATCGATGAGAAGACCCCGCCGGAGCCGATACCCGCGATATGACCGCCTATGAAGCTCGATTCGGCAGTGCACTTGCCCTTGAAGCTCACGTTCGTGCCCAGTGACGGAATCTGGGTGTTCGTGGGCTTGTCATACCTTGGGGTGCGCGTCGCATTTTCCACGGACAGCACATTGGTCAGCGCGGGCAACGGGTCCTGCCCGAATCGACCGGGCCAGCTCGGTATGAGTGCCGCTGCATTGATCGTGGAATCGGTCGACGCATCATGCGTACCGATAAACGGCTGGCCCGCGGCGCCTTCGTCCTGCTGCCGATTACCCACTGAAGAGACGAGCAGCACGCGATTTTCGAGATTGCCGGGAAGCCAGCGCAAGGTCCGGATGAAGCTTCGAACCCGGTCCCGGATATCGTCGACCGGCAGGCAGGGATCGCCGGCCTGGGTTGCCGTGTCGCAGACCGAGCCGCTGCTGCGATTGACGACGATCATCCCGGGCCGCGCCGCGGCGGCCGCGACCATGTCGCGGAGAAGGCGAAAGTCCCGGGTCAGCTCGTCGTGCTCCCCGAGGTCGTTAGAGATCAGCAGGTCCACCGTGAAGGGCACGATGCCCGTCACGTGCTCGTGCAGATCGGCCGGATTGCGGGGCGCGTCCCAGTGGATGCCTGTCGCGATTCCGAGCGTCCAGTAGCCGTGCTCACGCTCGTTGACGATCCTGTCGCAATCTTCTTTATCGGCCAGATCGGGGTTGACGCACTTGGCCGGCAACGGCTCGTTTTTATAACCGAGTGACGTACCCAGCAACGGTGCAACATCGAAAACCATGGCAGCATCAATGCCGGCCGACGGATCGCCATCGGCCGGATCGCCCTTCGCTAACGAGTCGGCGAAGATCATCGCAGGCGTTGCGCTGGCAGCCTCGGCAACGTTCCACGCCGCCGCGCCGCGGACGGCCAGGTGCTGACCCACAAACCGCCAGTCGCCGTCGGATTCAGGGGCTCCCTGACCGTCGAAGATCAGGGAGCGGACGTTTTCGGGCAGCATGCGCCGCTCGGTTTCGTGGGACGTTAAAACGGCAAACACCACCGGGTTATTGCGGATCTCGGCGACCAGCGCGTCGAGTTCGGACAGCGAGCCGGGGTCCGGAATTCGCAGCACGAGGTTTGGCAAACCTTCCAGGGACGCGTGGATCGATGCGCCCAGTTCGAGCAGCAGCGCATTGGCCTGGCCGATCGTTGCGGTCTCGATGAAGTCGACCTGGATACGAGTGCGGACGACTTCCCGGCCATGGGCGTCGATACTTATCTCTTCCTCGGGCACGGTCTCTGCCGCGAAAAACGTTTTGATCGCACTGGACAACAGGTCATCCGGATCACCCGCGATCGGCGCATTGCCGCCATCGACATCCGGGCGCGGCGGAATCGGCGCGGGATCGTTGCCGCCGCCCCCGCCGCCGCAGGCGACGATCAACGAGGCGGTGACGAGGGTGATCGCGGTCCGCAGCAGCCCGAGTGTGCTCGAGGCAATCCGAGTGTGGGCAGAGTTCATGGTTCGTTCCTCACTGGGTAAGTGGCAGCATCAAGGTCTCATTTGCCCGCTCCGAGGTACCGAGGGAACGCCGAGGTTTCGGCGAGGATTGCCCCGGCGATATGACGTAATCCGTAACTGATTGAATTTGCGAATCATATTGGCGATGATTCAAGCTGTAATACACCTAGCGGGGGCACGGGTTGACGGGGTTGGAGGCAGGATTCCGACTCGGCGATGCCGAGGTCCGGCCCGTTGAGGGCCTCGTCGACGGGCCTGCGGGACGCGTCCGGATCGAACCGAAAGCGATGGCGGTACTCGTCGAACTCGCGCGTCACGCCGGCGAGGTCTGCAGTCGCGAACAGATCCAGGACCAGGTCTGGCCGCGCGGCTTTACGACCGACGATGTCCTGACCCGCTGTATCGGCCAGATTCGCAAGGCGCTGGGCGATGACCCGAAGCAACCCCGTCACCTGGAGACGCTGCCGCGGCGCGGCTATCGCCTGATTCATGCCGTCGCTCCGCTCGATGCGGCAGCACCGGCGTCGCGGCCCGCGGCCGGACCGGCTTCGGACAGCCTGATCGTTTTGCCATTCCAGTACCTGTCGTCCGACGCCGATGACTACCTCGCCGACGGCATGACCGAACTGCTGACGGCGAGGCTCGCCTCTTTGCCCGGGATCCGGGTGATCTCGCGAACTACCGCGATGCACTTCAAGAACACGAGCGCGACACTCGGCGAAGTCGCGAGCCGGACCGGTGCCCACTGGGCGATCGAGGGATCGATCATGCAGTCCGGCGACAAGATCCAGATCGTCGTGCAGCTGGTGGATGCCCGTACCGACGCGCACGTCTGGGCCGACGACTACCTGCGCGACGTCGGGGACATGCTGGTCGTGCAAAGCGAGATCGTTCGCAAAGTTGCGAGCGGCATTCGGCTGCATTTCGGCACCGATGCGGCACAGTTGCCGGAACCCGTTACGTTAGCCGCGGGTGCGATGCGGGATTACCTTCGCGGCAGACATCTGCTCAGCAAGCGAACGGCGGATGCGCTGCACGAGTCGCTCGGGTTTTTTTCGAGCGTGATCGACGAGTGCCCGGACTTCGCAGCAGGCTGGGCATCACGAGCGGAGGCGACCTTCATGCTGTGCCACTACGGCGTGGCGGAACCGGCGGCCTCCCTGGATAGCTGCCGCCAGGATCTCGACCGGGCGTTGACACTCGATCCGGAGCAGGCGCTCGGGCTGACCTGCCGCGGAGCGCTACGATTCATGGCCGACCGCGACTATCGGCGCGCCGAAGCCGATCTTCTGCGCGCACTGGAATTGCTCCCCGGCTACTCGATCGCCATGCTGACGCTCGGCAATGTCTGTGCGGTGCAGGGCCGCTTCGACGATGCCCGCGGCTGGCTTGAACAGGCCCTGTTGATCGATCCGCTGGACGTCGGCATCAACATGAATGTCGGTGATCACCTGATTCTTCAGCGGCGCTACACAAACGCCGTTGCGGCTTTTGCCAGGACCCTTGAAATTGCACCGTCGCACCGGCCGTCGAGATTGAGGCGCTGCTGGGCATTGGCGCTCGGTGGTGAAGCCGGTGCCGCCGCCAGCGAGCTGCAGGAGATTGGTCCGGCCGACGATGCAGATGCGCAGTGGTATGAGTATGCGGCACTCGTCGCCGGCGCTGGCGATGACGTCGAAGCTGCGGCTGGCCACTTTGAGGCTCTGCTCGGCATTGCGGAAAACAACTTCGTGTCGCCGTGGAGCCTGGCCCGTGCCGCGGCCGCTGCGAATCGCAGGAAAGAGTGTCTCAAGTGGCTGCGGACGGCGCGGGAGCAACGCAGCACGTCGTTTCCTTTTGCCGCGGTAACCCCGGCGTTTGACGGTTTGCGCGAGGAGGCAGCCTTCCGGGAGCTTGTCGACTAGACACCGGCGCAGGCACCGCCGGCGCCGGCCGCCTCACTGGCCGCCCAGCGGCATTTGCGGTACGGTGGTGAGCCCTTCGCAGGCAACAATTCGATGGCACTGAATCCCAAGCCGCAGGCGGCCGAGCATTCGCTGGCGGAGCGTTTTTTCGCCGTGCGCCGGACGAGCGAGACGCTCGCCGAACTGCTTGCGCCCGAAGACACCGTCGTACAGTCGATGCCCGACGTCAGCCCGACGAAATGGCATCTCGCGCACGTGACCTGGTTTTTCGAGCGCTTCGTGCTCGGTGAGTACGCCGAGGGCTACGAGGTCTTCGACCCGGGCTTCGACTATCTCTTTAACTCCTATTACGTGACCGTCGGCAGCATGCACCCGCGGCCGCGGCGCGGGCTGCTGTCGCGGCCGACGCTCGCCCGCGTGCTCGAGTACCGCGCGCACGTCGACGCGGCGATGTTCGAGCTGCTCGGGAGCCATGACGACGAAGCGATCGCGACACGCGTCGTGCTGGGTCTGAACCACGAGCAGCAGCACCAGGAACTCCTGCTCACCGACATCAAGCACGTGTTCTCGGTGAACCCGCTGCAGCCGGCCGTCAATGAGGCACTGGCGGCGCCGCCGGTGCGCAACGTGCCGGAGCTCGAGTTCGTCGCCGGCCCGGAGGGTATCCACAGGGTCGGCGCGCAGGGACCCGGTTTCGCCTTCGACAACGAGACGCCGCGCCACGACGCGCTCATTCACCCGCACCGGATCGCAAACCGGCTCGTCACCAACGGCGAATTTCGCGAATTCGTAACGGACGGCGGCTACAGTGAGCCCGAACTCTGGCTGTCCGACGGCTGGGCCGTCGACAACGAGCGCGGCTGGTCGCGGCCGCTGTACTGGAGCGATGACCTCGAGACCGAGTTCACGCTGGGCGGGCGCCGCGAGCTGGATCTCGCCGCCCCGGTCGCACATGTCAGCTTTTACGAGGCCGACGCGTTCGCGCGCTGGGCCGGCGCGCGGCTGCCGACCGAATTCGAGTGGGAAGTCGCCGCCGCCGACCGCGGACCTGCCGGCAACCTCATGGAGTCCGGCTACTGGCAGCCGGTGGCAGGCGGCGATTCGGCGCAGTTTTTCGGCGACGTGTGGGAATGGACATCATCGGCCTATTTACCCTACCCCGGGTTCACGCCGCTCGAGGGCTCGCTCGGCGAGTACAACGGAAAGTTCATGTGCAACCAGGTGACGGTGCGCGGCGGCTCCTGCGTGACCGCGGCCGATCACATCCGGGCATCGTACAGGAGCTTTTTCTATCCCGACGCGCGCTGGCAGTTCTTAGGCATCCGGCTCGCGAAGGACGGCGGCGCATGAGTCCGCAGCCTGCCGCAAAACAGGACCTCGCGAAGTCGACTGAGCTCGCGGAGATCATCGAGGGGCTCGAGCAGCCCGAGAAGATGATCTCGCCCAAGTTCTTCTACGACGAGCGGGGCTCGCAGCTGTTCGACGCGATCACGCGGCTGCCCGAGTACTACCCGACCGAAACCGAGCTCGCGATCATGCGCGACAACGTCGACGAAATCGCGGCGCTCGTCGGCCGCCAGGCGAGCCTGATCGAATACGGCTCCGGGTCGAGCTTGAAGACCCGCATCCTGCTCGAGCATCTCGAGGACCTGGCGGCCTACGTGCCGGTCGACATCTCCGAGGATCACCTGCTGGCCTCCGCCGCGGAGCTCCGGAAGGATTTTCCGGACATCGAGATCCTGCCCGTCGTCGCCGACTTCACGAAGCACTTCGACCTGCCCAATCCAGCCGTGATGCCGGTCCGGAACATCGTCTACTTTCCGGGCTCGACGATCGGCAACTTCACCAGGGACGACGCACGATCCCTGCTCGGCGTCATGTACGACGAGGCGGGTGCGGGCGGCGCGCTCCTGATCGGCGTCGACCTGCAGAAGGACCCAGCGATCATCGAGCGTGCTTACAACGACTCGGCCGGCGTCACCGACGAATTCAATCGCAACGTGCTCGAACACCTGAATCGCGAGTTCGGTGCGGACTTCGACGTCGACAGCTACTCGCACCAGGCGCATTACAACGAGCACAAGGGTCGCGTCGAGCTCCGGCTGGTCTCGCAGCGGGACCAGGCCGTCCGCATCGGCGGCCGGCGCTTCCCTGTCGCCGAGGGCGAGACGATCCTCACCGAGTACTCGCACAAGTACACGCTGGAGGGCTTCGCCGCCATGGCCCGCGACGCAGGCTTCGAAGTCGAGCGCGTCTGGACCGACCCCGACCGCCTGTTCAGCGTCCAGTATCTGACCCGGCCCTGATCGCGGCGACAAGAACCCTGTAGGAGCGCCCCGTGGGCGCGATTCTGACCCGCCGGATCGCGGCCATGGGCCGCTCCTACAGCCAGCCAATCAGGAGCGCCCCCTGGGCGCGGCTACGAATCGGGGGGGACGTATTCCTTGGGGGCCGCCGAGCCTTCGCCGAAGAAGTATTTTTCCATCTCGGACTCGAGGAACTTGCGGGCCTCGGGCTCGATCGGGGTCAGCCGGTACTCGTTGATCAGCATGGTCTGGTGTCCCAGCCAGCGCTGCCAGGCTTCCTTGCTGACGTTGTCGTAGATGCGCTGGCCGAGTTCGCCCGGGTACGGCGCATAGTCGAGGCCTTCGGCTTCCTTGCCGAGCAGGACGCAGTTAACGGTTCGTGACATAGGCTCAGGGCTGTAACAGGTCGATGAGTTTCCTGACGGGTGCCGCGACGCCACCGGGTGGCTCGCCGTCGAGGCGCATCCACTCCGCGTCGTCGCGGTCCGCCACTTTACGCGACATTGCCGGCACGCGCACGACGACCGGGCGGATGTCGAGATCGAAGTGCGTGAAGCTGTGGCGGACGAGGTCCCAGGCAATGGCCTCAGCCGGCTCGGCCTCCAGCCGCTGCCGGCACCACTCGCGGGCATCGGCGTCGCCGATCTCGGGGAAACTCCAGAGCCCGCCCCAGATTCCGCTCGGCGGCCGGCGCTCGACGTAGACCCGGTCGCCGGCCAGCGCCAAGAGCATCGTCGTCGCCTTCAGCGGTTTCGCCTTTTTCGGTTTGCGACCGGGGAACCGGTCGGTCTCACCCGCGATCGCTGCGCGGCAATCGGCAGCCACCGGGCACGCGCCGCAGGCGGGCCGCGTACGCGTGCAGACCATGGCGCCGAGGTCCATCATCGCCTGCGTGTAGGAGGCGACCCGCTTGTCGGGCGTCAATCGCTCCGCCGCGTCCCACAGCGCCGCGGCCACGGCCGCCCGGCCCGGCCAGCCCGCGATCGCCTCGTGGCGCGCGAGCACGCGCTTCACGTTGCCGTCGAGGATCGCGTGCCGCTCGCCCGCACTCAGCGCGAGGATGGCGCCGGCCGTCGAGCGCCCGATGCCGGGCAGCGCGACGACGGCATCGAAGTCCCGCGGGAACTCGCCGCCGTGCTCGTCGCGGACAATCTTCGCCGCCGCGTGCAGGTTCCGCGCCCGCGCGTAGTAGCCGAGCCCCGACCACAGCGCGAGCACCCTGTCGACCGGCGCACCGGCCAGCGTCACGACGTCCGGGAACGCCTGCATGAAGCGCTCGTAATAAGGAATCACGGTCTGCACCTGGGTCTGCTGCAGCATGATCTCGGAGACCCAGACCCGGTACGGCGTCGCGTCCCGCTGCCAGGGCAGGTCCCTGCGGCCGTGCGCGTCGAACCAGTCGAGTACCCGTGCACTAAACGGCTTCACTGCGCCTGCTCGCGCGCGATCGCCTCGATGCGCTGGATCGCCTCGCTGCCGCGCGAAGCCAGCGTGCGCCGGATCATCCACGGCCCGAGCACGGGCGGCACCCAGAAGCTCGGCTCGAACTCGACGCGGTAGTGCACGATCGTGTCGTCGCCGGCCGGCCGGAACTCCCAGGTCTCGTTGCTGAATTCGAAATCGCTGCGCCCGGGGTCGACGCGCGCGCGAATCGTCGTGTACGGCTCGCTTTCAACGACGCCGTAACGCTCGAAGGACTTGCAGAAGAACAGCACGCAGCCGCGGTTCAGCACGTAGAAACCCGGCAGCCCGTCGGGGCCGGGCGGAAGGTTGCGCGCCTCGACGATCGCGCCGGAGAACCGCGGCGACAAATCGTAGTCGAGGAACACGCCGTAGAGCGGCTCGACGCCGACTTCGAACAGCGCCTCGGACTCGAAGACGTAACGATCCTCGAGGCGGTCGAACTCGACCGTGATGAGCTCCGCCGCGCCCGCGGGCAGCGCCGCAACCGCGAGAACCCAGCCCGCCGATCGCACGTCGCTACTCGAAGATCTTTTTGAGCACCGCGTCCTTCAACTGGTCCTCGACGCTTTTTTCTTCTTCCTCGGCCGGCGCCTCTTCCTCTGCGGGTGCTTCCGACGCCGGCGCTTCGGCCGTTTCGCCCGCAGCCGGCGCGGGTGCCGCGGCGCCCTCGGCCGGTGGCTGCGCAGCCGGTTGCTGCTGCGTCGTGTCCTGCCGCCGCCGGTCGCGGCCACCGATGATCTCGTCGATGATCCGGCCCTTGAGCTCTTCCTTCTTCTGCTCCACTTCCTGGCGCACACGCTCCCTGACGAGGCCCTCGACGTCAGGCACGACGCGCGGCGCCGCGAGCGCGCCCGTGATCCTGAGCGGGATCACCACCTTCGTGAAATCGGCGAGCTCCTCGGCCGACCCCTGTTGCGCCAGCTCCGGCTTGTCGAGCACGCGCGCCGAGAGCCGATAGTCGAGCGTCGCGGCCAGGATATCCACCGTGCCCTGACCGGTGAGTCGCATGAAGGGCAGCTCGGCGGCAAAATCCGGGTTCGTGAACACGCCGTCCGCAACAGGGCCCGCGATGCGCACGTTGGAAAACTGCGTACGCGCAGGCGACTTCGCTGGCGGCGCCGGCTGCTGCTTTAAAAGCGCCCGCGCCTTCCTGAGTTCGTACCAGACGTCGACGCCCTCGTACGCACCGTCAATGAGCTCGAGCGAGATGTTGCCGTCGAGGTCGCGCTGGATCGCCGTCAGGTCCGCACCGCGCCCGGCCAGGACGAACGAGCCGTTGACCGTGCCGGTGACGTTCTTCTGGTCGAACATCGCCGCGACCAGCGAGCCGATCCTCACACCCGTGATCTGCTCGTTGACCGACAGCGCCGGCGCCTGCCCCGATGCGTCGACGCGCACGTCGCCACTGTAGCGGCCTTCGTAGAGATCGGCGGTGACCGGGTGGACGCGCAGCCTGCCGCCCGCGCTCTCGAGACCGAGGTTCACGTTGGTGAAGCGCAGCCCCGACATGAAGCCCTCGGCGACTTTCAGGCTGCCGCTCACGTTGAGTGCACGGATCAGGTCGACCGGGATCTCGACCGGCACCTCGTCCCCGCCGGCGGCCCCCTCCTCGGCCGGCGCCATGTAGCGGTCGAGGTTGATCGTGTCCGCGCTGAAGTCGAAGCGGATGCGCCCCGTCTCTTCGCGCGGCAGCGTGGCGCTCCCCTTGAAGGTCGTGTCGTCGAGCCGCATCGTCACGTCGGTGAGCGCGATCGTGCGCGTGCCGACGGCCGCCTTCGCCGCGAGCGACAGCCGCTCCAGCGCACCGGGATCGGCCGTCGGCGGTACCTCGACATTGAGCCGCTGCATCAGGCTCTTCGGCGAGAACCGGTCGACCTCGAGCGTCGCGACGTATTCGAGATCGCCCGCGTAGGAGAACGGCTCGATGCGTGCGACCAGGTCGACGCCGAGCACCGAGGCCTCGATGGCACCCGGCGTCAGCACCTCGCGCCCGGTGTCGACGACGACGGCCGGCGCATCGATCCGGATCGTCGCGGGCACGTCGGCCAGGCCCTCGATCACGCCTTCCACCGAGAGGTCGTCGAAAGCGATCGTTTCCGCGTCCGTGTCGAAGGTCACCTCGGTGTCGAGTTCGAGCGTGCCGCGGAGCTCGCCGGGCTCGAGCGCGAACGCGAGCTCGCCCGAGAGCGGCACCGGGTCGCCGCCCGCGACGCGGCCCGAGCGCATGTTGACGCCGGTCAGCCTGAGCGTCTCGCCCGTCTGCGCGTCACGGTAGGTGATGGACGTATTGCGGACGGCGATGCCGGCCACGTCGAACACGGCGCCGCCACCAGCCGACTCTTCCTCGGGCGCGGCCTCGCCGGCCTCGACGAGATCGTCCCAGTTCGTCGTGCCGTTGGCCGCGACCGCCAGGTTCAGAACCAGCGTGTCGAGCTCCGCGGTGCCAACGGAAATCTCGCGCCGGAGCAGCATCGGCATCAGCCGCACCGACAGCCTGGCGTTCTCGAACGTCGCGAACGGCTCGTCGCCGAAGCCCGGCGCGTTGCCGAGCCGGGTGCGGCCCACGTCGATCGCGAGCCAGGGGAACAGGTTCACCGAGAGGTCGCCCTCGATCACGAGGTCGCGGCCCGTCGCCTCCTTCGTCTCCGCGGCGATCCGGTCGCGGAAGTCGTTCGGATCAAAGAGCAGCAGGAAGCTGACGGCTGCGACGACCAGCAGCACGACGATGCCGCCGAGCAGGAATGCGAGATACTTCAGGGCGCGGCCCATGGTGACGGTCTCCTCGAGAGCGACCGTCTAGGGTAGCAGAGCCGCCTCAGCGGTTGCAGATGCGGATGCTGCCGTTCAGCGTCTCGATCGCCACGCGACCGTCGCCGTCGCCCTCTGTGAAGCTGAGCCCGAGGCCCGGCGAGTAGCGGCTCGTGCGCTCGGGCTTGGGCCCGAAGCAGTTGCGGATGGCGCCGTTGAAGGTCTCGACGTCGAAGCGCGCCGAGACAGGGCCTCTGAACTCGACGTCGACCCCGCCGTTGACCGACTCGATCGACAGGTCGCCGCCCTTGCGCAGCTCCGCGACGAACTCGACGTCGCCGTTCACGGTCTCGAGCTCGGCGCTGTCGAAGGAGCCGCCGGCCACCGTAACGTCGCCGCTCACCGAGCCGACCTCGATCGTGCCCGCGGCATTGCTCACCGAGACGTCGCCCGACACGGTGCCGGCCTCGGTATCGGCGTCTTTGCCCGTCGCCGTTACCGTCACGTCGCCGCTCACCGACGCGGCTTCGAAATCCGCACTTACGTCCCGTGCCTCGACGTCGCCGCTCACGGTCTGCAGCGACAGCTCGCCGAGAACGCCCTCGATCTCGATGTCCGCACTGACGCCGGAGATCTCGACCGAGCTTCGCTCCGGGAGGCGGATGAACAGGTCGGCGTCGATGTCCCGGCCGTGCCGGCGCGGCACCTTGACCTTGATCAGCACGCGGTCGCCGTCGCGCTCGAAGATCAGCTCCTCGACGTCGTCGCCGAGCGTGCCCTTCACCTCGACCACGCGCTCGGACCAGCCGCGCACTTCGACCAGGCCCGCGACGTTGCTGATCTCGACGAAGCCGTCGGGCGCGGCGTCGAGTCGCTTGTCGACATCGACGTCCGCGGCGGCCGTTGTCGCCAGCAGCGTGCCTGCAAGAATCGTGAGTGTCCTGTCTTTCATCGCTGTCATCCTCTTTACGCCGGCGTGCCGCCCGCGCCTCAAATATCTTCTCTCGGCAGCAGTTGCTGCGTGAGACTGCCGACTTTCTTCATCATCGCGGCTTCTTCCCGATAAGTCGCGACGAGCAATTGCTGCAGCAGCTGGTTGTCCGGCTCCTGGTCGAGCGCCGCACTGATCTCGTCGATCGCCTGGCGGATCACGGCGAGGTTGCGCTCGACGTCGGCGCGGGCCGCGGGTGTGAGCCGGGCCAGTTCGCGGTCGAACTGCGAGACCAGGTGGCCGCGGGCGCTCGCATATTCCGCGCCTAGCTCCTCGGCGCCTGCAAAGGAAGCGAACTCGGCCGAGACGGCCGGCCGCGGCACTTCGATGACCCGCGGCTCCTCGTGCACGACGAAATAAGTGACGGCGGACGATGCGCCGACCAGCAGCACGACCGCCGCGGCCTGCGCGAACGCCGGCCAGCGCTGCGTCCGGCTGCGGGCCCGGATGGCTTTCTCGACACCCGGCCAGAGATCGCGCTCCGGCGCGATCGCCTTCTCGAGGCGTCCTGCCGCCGCCATGATCGGGTCTTCGATCCTGTC
>JAWWBD010000076.1:0-12786 GCA_033721115.1 Woeseiaceae bacterium
AGGTCATCCCGGGACTCTACTGCGGCGGGGAGTCGGCCGGCGGCTCGAGCCAGCACGGGCAGGGCCGCTGCCTGACCCAGGGTTACATCGCGGGCGGTTACGCCGCGGGCGAGCCCTACACGAGCTGAGGTTGCCCGGCGCTACTGGCCGGGCGGCGGCGGGGCGTTCGGATCCATCGCCTCGCGCGTCGTGCTCGTCGCTCCGAGGTTCTCGAGCAGGGCCACCGTCGTCCGGTGGTCGCCGTACAGGCCGCGGTACCTGAGCACGGGGCTGATACCGGAGGCCATGCTCCAAGGCGTCTGCCCGTAGTTGTCGGTGACGTTGACGTCGGCGCCGCGCTCGGCGAGAAGCTTCACGATCGGGTCGGAGCCCGTGAACGCCGCCATGTGCAGCGCCGTCTGACCGTCCTCGTTTTTCGCCTCGATGTCCGCGCCCATCGCAAGGATCGCCTCGACGGCCTCGAGCGCGCGGCGCACAGCGGCCTCGTCCCCGCGGTTGCCGCCGGCGGAAAACGCGCAGGCGCCCGTGCAGGCCGCACGGGCGGCCGCGATCAGCGCGGTGGTCCCCCCCTTGGCGACGACGTTCGGATTCGCTTCGTGCACGCGGAAGAGCCCGAGCAGTTCGACGTCGGCCGATACCGCGGCGAGCAGGAAGGGCGTCATGCCCTCCATCTCGAAGGGGCTGCCGTCGGGCCCGAGCCGGCGGGCCTTCTCGATCGGTCGGTCCGGGTCGGCGCCGGCTTCGAGCAGCGCCGCGGCCAGCGCATGATGGTTGTCCGGGATGACCCGGTAGACCGGGTCGTAGCGCACGCCGTTC
The DNA here is from genome assembly GCA_033721115.1 of Woeseiaceae bacterium. Taxonomy (GTDB): domain Bacteria; phylum Pseudomonadota; class Gammaproteobacteria; order Steroidobacterales; family Woeseiaceae; genus UBA1847. Next base: position 817 of record JAWWBD010000076.1, read on the forward strand.
AGCGCCGCCATGCCGGCGGCGACGGCGTGGTGCAGTGCCGTGATGCCGCCCGCGTCCGCGGCGTCGGCGCTTGCGCCCTGTTCGAGCAGGTACAGTGCCAGTTCCTCGTGGCCGCCTGCCGCGGCGACGACCAGGGTCGTGCCGTGTTCCGGCGTCGCCTCGTCGGGATCGGCGCCGGCGTCGACGAGCGCGCGCGCGGTCGCGACGTCGCCCGAGCGCGCAGCAAAGAGCAGCGGTGTGAAGCCGTCGCTCGATCTCGCGGTGATGTCGGCGCCCCCTTCGAGCAGGACCCGCACGGCCCCGGCGTGACCATGCGCCGCCGCCCACATGAGCGCGGTCTGGGACTTGCGTCGCTCCGCGGCGTGAGGATCGGCACCCGCCTCGAGTAGTGCGCGGACGCTCGCGGTCGCGCCGGTGCGCGCGCAGTGCATCAGCACGGTCTCGCCGGACCAGGTTGCGGCATTCGGATCGGCACCGGCGTCGAGCAAGAGCCTGACTGCGCGGTCGTCGCGGTTCTCGCAGGCGACATGCAGCGCGGTGACGCCGTAATCACTCGCGCCATCGGGATCCGCGCCGCCCTGCAGCAGCTTTTCGAGACGCCCGTTGTCCATCTGCTCGGCTGCGCGCAGCAGGTCGGTGCCGGCGGCGGGCGCCGGAGCCGAGGTGCCCGCCAGCGCAATGGCGCACGCCGCAGCGAACAGGAAGCGAACGCCGCTGCCCGTCATGCCGTCTCGAGATCGAGCAGGCCCGTGCTGTCGCCGAACTTCTCGATCCCGATACCGAGCCTGTCCATGATCGTGAGATACAGGTTCGCGATCGGCGTATCGTCGGGATACCGGATGTGGCGATTGCCCTTGAGGGTACCGGTGCCACCGCCGACCAGCAGGATCGGCAGGTCCTGCAGCAGGTGCTCGTTGCCGTCGGACATCGAGCTGCCGTACATGATGATCATGTTGTCGAGCAGCGAACCGTCGCCGTCGGGGGTCGCGGCGAGCTTGTCGAGGTAGTAACGGAAAAGCTCTGTGTGGTACTCGTCGATCCGGACGATCTTGGCGAGGTTGTCCGGGTCGTTCCGGTGATGCGAGAGCGCGTGGTGCACGTCCGGAACGCCGATCTCCGCGTAGGTCCGGTTACTCTGCTCCGGCGCCGTCATGAACGTGATCATGCGCGTCATGTCCGCCTGGAACGCGAGCACCTGCAGGTCGAACATGAGCTTCAGGTGGTCCACGAAAGTGTCCGGGATGCCCGAGGGGCGCTCGAATGCCGGGATCTCGCGGCCGCTCTGGCGTTCGGCGAGCTGGATACGCCGCTCGACGTCCCGCATGCCGTCCAGGTACTCCTCGAGGCGCGCGCGGTCCGCGGGGCCGACCTGCCGGCTGAGGCGCGCGGCGGCCGAGGTGACGGAGTCGAGGAGACTTTTTTCCTTCTCGATCCGGGCGAGGCGGACCGCTGGATCCGTGCTCCGGCTGTCGCCGAACAGGCGCTCGAAGACGGCCCGGGGCCGGTACTCGACGGGCAAGGGCGTCGTTGGCGAGCGCCACGACAGCGTCATGCGGTAGGCGCAACTCCAGCCCTTTTCGCAGCTCCCGACGACGTCGGTGCTGTGCAGGCCGAGTTCGAGCGACGCGAGCTCCGTGTGTTGCCCGAGTTCGCGGGCGATGAGCTGGTCGACCGAGGTGCCGACATGGCCCTCACGCAGGGGATGCACGGCGGTCAGGAACACGCCACCGGCCCGCTCGTGGGGTGCGGATTCGCCCTCGCCGGGCAGCGCGTCGCCGGCATTGTTGTTGAGCCCGCTCAGGACCAGCAGCCGGTCGCGGTAGGCGCCCAGCGGCTCGAGCGTACGGGTCAGCTCGAACCCGGTACCGGTCGCGGCGGGCGTCCAGTAGGCCATGTTGACGCCGTTCGGGACGTAGACGATGGAAAATCGGCGCGGCGCTTCGCCGGTTCGTACCGCGCTCGCGAATGCCGGCAGCATCGCATCGAGAAACGGCAGCGCGACGGTCGCGCCGGCCCCGCGCAGGAAGGTACGGCGGGGTAGGGTTTTCTTAAACGGCGTCATGGTCGGGGATCCTCCGCATCGAGAACGGCGTGCTCTTGACGATCGCCGTGATGATGGATGAGAGTCGATGGTCGTCCGCCGCGGTCTCGCGCATGACGGCGCGCATGACCGGCGCGTCGCGGTGGTCGACGCCGCGCCCGAGCGCGTAGGTCATGAGGCGCTCGATCGTGGTCAGGACGAAATCTTCACGGCGCTTCTCGGCCAGCACTTCGCGCAGTTCCGCGAGCCCGGTGAACGGCGTGCCGTCCGGGAGTGCGCCGGACGCGTCGATCGTCGCGCCCGAGGCGGCGTCCACGGTGCGCCAGTGGCCGATCGCGTCGAAGTTCTCGAGCGCGAAGCCCAGCGGGTCCATCGGCTTGTGGCAGCTCGCGCAGACGGGATTGGCGCGGTGCAGCTCCATCTGCTCCCGCATGTTGAGGACCCGGCCCTCGTCGTTCGTTTGCCTGAGGCTCGGGACGTTGGGCGGCGGCGGGGGCGGCGGCGAGCCCAGCACGTTCTCGAGAATCCACTTGCCGCGGATCGTCGGCGCCGTGCGGTTCGGGTACGAGGTCACGGTCAGGATGCTGCCCTGGCCGAGCAGTCCGCCCCGGCGCTCGTCTGGCAGCGCCACCCTGCGAAAGTGGCTGCCGTAGATGTCCGGGATCCCGTAGTGCCGCGCGAGCCGGTCGTTCACGAACGTGTAATCGGCATCGAGCAGTTCGAGCAGCGGCCGGTCGTTCCTGAGGACGTAGTCGAAGAAGAGCTCCGTTTCCTTGCGGAACGCATCGCGCAGGTTGTCGTCGAAATACGGGAACAGGTCGGTGTTGGGCTGCATGGCGTTGAGCCTGCCGAGCGTGAGCCACTGCGCGGCGAAGCTCGTGACCAGTGTGTCGGAGCGCGGATCGTCGAGCATGCGCCGGACCTGGGCCTCGAGGACGCCGGGCTCCGACAGCTTGCCGGACTCGGCGAGTGCGACGAGCTCGGCATCGGGTATCGAGCGCCAGAGGAACAATGCGAGCTGCGTCGCGAGCTCCATGTCCGAGATCGGGAAGACGTCGCCGGGGATCGCGTCGCCGGGCGGCTCGATGACGAGGAACAGGAATTCGGGCCCCGCGAGGATGCGTTCGATCGCCATGCCGATGCCCTGCTCGAAGCCGTCGTCGGCGCCCTGGCGGTAGAAGTCCATCAGCTCGGCGAGCTCGAGTTCCGTGGGCGTTCTGCGATAGGCGCGTTCCGCGAGCGAGCCGAGGATGCGTTCGGCGCAGGCTGCCTCCTGGCCCGGCTCCGGGGTGCAGGTCAGGATTCGCCGGCGGCTCTCCGTCTCGCTCAGGCCGCGCGCGTCAAAAGGCCCGCCGATCGCGACCGTGTGTACGCCCGGTACGCCGCCCTTGTACTGCGCGTAATCATAGAGCGTATGCCGTGCGTACGACGGTTCGGCCGGGACCGTGTTTTCATCCAGGAAGGTCACGGTGAAGCGCCGCGTGCCCGCCTCCGCGAAAAAGCGGAACTCGAGATCCTCGTCCGACCGGCGTTCGTAGCGCTCCTGCGCGGGATCGCCCGTCGACGCCGACGAGAAAATCGGCCCCGAGCGCCCGAACTGCTTGCCCCCGATCGTGGTCGACGCGACGCTCTCGCCGTCGAGCCGCAGGTCCATGCGGTGCGGTTCGCCGAGGCCGCGGATGTACTCGCGCGAATTCCGCTGCAGCCGGATCTTGACGACATACTCGCCGTCCAGCGGGAAGTGATGCCTTACGCTCACACCGCCGCGCGAGCCGAACGGCATCGCATCGCCCATGCGCTCGTCCTGCATCAGCGCGGCCGAGACCGTGTAGATTTCGAAGACCGGCTGCAGGTCGGGTTCGCCGAGCGCCTGCCGGCGGACCTTGCGGGCGGCGGCGATGTACTGCTCGGCCAACAGCGGCGAGAGCGTCAGCACGTCACCGATGTTGTCGAAGCCGAACATCGTGTCGTCGGCGGGGAGGATCGACTCGTCGGTGACCTCGACGCCGAAGAGGTCGCGGACCGCGTTGATGTACTCGGTGCGGTTCAGGCGACGGATCGCGGGCCGGCCCGGATCCGGCGCCCTGCGGGCATGGCGGTCGAGCTCGGTCTCGAGGAAATCCGCGAATCCTTCGTAAACTGCGGCCGGCGGCCGCGGCACGCCCGAAGGCGGCATCGAGCGCACCGAGAGCTTCCTCAGCACTTTTTCCCATTTCTCGGCGTCGTCGCCCACGGCGTCGAGGCGCGCGTGCTGCAGCGACAGTCCCGCGGTCAGGAGTGCGTCGTTATGACAGGTGACGCAGTAGCTCGTGACCGTCCGGCCGTACTGCGCGGCGTCGGCGGCGGCCGGTCCAGCGGCGAAGAGCAGGGCGAGGCCTGCGGCCGCGGCCGGCAGCATTGCAGCGGATCGAAAAGCGCGGTGCAAAGGGGATGTTGCCATAGCGGCCCGATTTTAACGGATGCCGGCAGCCGGCGTATGCCAAGCTTTCGTCCGAAACGATCGGGCTTGCGGTCAGTCGCAGTCAAGGTCGAAGCCGACTCGGCCGTCGGCTCGCGGTGTCGCCTGCTTGTAGCGAATATTGCAGGCGGACGGCGCGCTGCTGACGGGCAGCAGGTCGCCCACCGTCATGCGCGCGCGTTCGCCGTCGAGATTGACGTCGGCGATATTGCTGCGGGCCGACAGCAGGCTGAACACCCGGCCGCTGCTCACGCTGATACTCTCGCCGCGCTTCAGCCAGACGTCGGCACCGCCGGTGAAACCGGTTTCTGCCAGCTGTTGCTGCTCGAGTTCCGCGATCCGCTGCGCCAGGTATGCAAGCTCCCCCTGCGTGCGTTCGCTCAGCCGGCTCTGCCGGTCTAGCAGGTCAGTCAGTTCGCCGAGTCCCTTCCGCACGGCCGGATCGGAGCTCGCGTTACGGAGCAGGTCGAGCTGCGAGCGGAGTTCGGCGAAGTTCTCGTCCTGCTCGGTGAGCAGGGCGTCGACGGATGGGCCGAGGACGCCGGTACTTTCCACGCCAACCTGCACGGCAATACCGACCAGGGCACCGAGCACCATGCCGCCCAGCGCCGTCGCGCCTGCCAGAAACCGGGGCCGTGACAGCAGACTGCTGCGGGAATCAGCGGGGGCCGCGTTGCTTTCGGGGCCCGGGGATGCGGGAGGCGTGTTCACCGGGAGGTGCCCGCTATGCCCGGCCCAGTGCATTCAGCGCCTGCCGGTACGCCGGGTTGCGCCGCACTGCCGCGGCTCGCAGCGCACCGAGGATCGCGCCGGCGACCCAGAGCACGGCGCCGGCCAGGAGCAGCACGACGATCGTCAGCCCGACGGCGCCCCAGAAGGTGGTCCCGGAATCCGCCAGAAAAGCAAGGAAGCTTATGCCGCCGATTGCCGCGAGCGCGAGCATGAACCACTTCGTCGGAAACAGGTGGCCGCGCAGCGACTTCGCGTGGTCGTAGTGCTGCCGCGTGTTGTGGTTGTAGGCATGGAAGATACTGCCGTAGCGATCGCTACCCGTCTTGACGACGAAAAAACTCACCTTGTGGCCCTGCTTGCAGGGTACGAGGAAGTCCACGAGCTCGATCGTGTGCTCGTCGCCATCTTCGTCTTTCAAATATACGTTCTGGTAGTTGGTCGTCTTCGACTGGATACTGCCCGACACCGGGTTCGTGAAGCCCGTGCCGCCGCTCGAGAATCCGCCGCCGCCGCTGACCGAACCCGTCACCTCGGTCTCGGAGCGGGTGTCGGTACCTTCGATCGTGCCGACGCGGTCGTGAATGTGATACTCGACGCCGAGCGCCGCACCGGAAGCTATCTTCTTGGAAACATCTGCCATCGGTCTTCTCCTTCGCTGCTGTCGTCTTTGGTGGTCCGCTCACTCCGGGCGCCGCGTGAGTTCGAGGCCCATCGGACCGTAGAGGTGGTCGCCAGAGTGACGCAGGACGACCGTGCCCTGGGCACTGGTGACGAAGACGCGATCGCCATCTCTCGTGTATTCAGCCGGCACGGTCGTGCCGAGCACGTGAACCGTCGCGCGTCCGTCACGGTGAAATTCGTACTGCGTGATGCTGGCTTCGTCCGCGTAGGTGCCGCTCATCGCGTCGCCGCCGCAGGCGCTGACGATCACGTTTATGCCGACGAGGACGAGAGTCCGGATCGTGATCATGGATTGCTCACCTCCTGCACGAAACGCTAGCGCCGCGTTGCTGGCGCTGCATCCGCAGTTAGCGGCAGATAGCTGCAGTTAACGCTCAAGCATGCGTGTGCTATAAGAAATCGACGCGGGAAGACGAAGGAAACGAGGGACGGACAGAGTGGCAGCGTCGAATGGATCCAGCCGGCGTCGCGGCGTCATTGCGTCCCGGCAGAAGCTCAACGCTGCGCTCACGATGGCCGGGCTCAAGACCCAGGCTGCGCTCGCCGAGCGCATCGCGGAGTTTGAGGGTCTGGATAACGCGCCGCGGGACGCGGTAAACCGGGCCTTCCGTGAGCAGGCGGTCGATCCGCAGACACTCGAGCGCATCGCGCAAGCGCTGAACGTCGAAGCCTGGACGCTGTACCGGACCGCCGCCGAGGCCGCGGTCCTCCCATCGCCGGCGCCGGCATCCCGGGTCCGGGCGCGACTCGCGGCCGGGGCCGCGCTGCTCACGGTGGTCGTGCTCGGCGCTGCCTGGTGGCTCGTTCGCGATGACGACACTCCAACTCAGGCTGCCGGCGGTAGGGAACCGACTGTCGTCACGGCGCTCGACCTCGGCACACCGACCCTGGTCGTCATGCCGTTCGCAGGGGACGAAGACGATCGCCTCGGGCGCGCGCTTCGCGCCGCGCTCGCCGACACGTTCAGCGTAGCCACCGACACGGCCAACGTGCTGGCCGGGTCGCTGGACTCTGCTGCCGTCGCCGGGAAATTGCGTGCAGACGTCGTGGTCGACGGTGAGGTCGTCCGCGTGGGACGCATGAGCGGAGTCCGGCTTTATCTGTTCGCACGCGGCGTACGACAGCAGGTATGGGGGGAGAGCCAGCCTCTCGTTGCGCTTCAGGCAGCGTCCGACGCCCTGGTCCAACGGCTCGGGCTGGCCGTCCGCCGTGCCACCGGGTTTCCCGTTCCGGAGGGGGCGCTGCCGCCGCATTTCCCGCTCGCCCGGGTGCAGGATGATTACCTCGAAGGTGAGATGCATCTCGACGCGCCGTCCAACGAGCTCAACGTGAAGCGCGCCGAGACGCGTTTCGAAGCGGCGTTGCGGCAGGACGCCAACTATGCCCGTGCCCATGCCGGTCTTTGCCAGGCGCTGCTCGAGGAGCACTGGATGTCCGACGAGGAACGGGCGCTCAGGGATGCCGGTCGCGCCTGTGGGCAGGCCGTGCAGCTCGATCCCGGCGACCCGGTCGTGGCGGCGGCGCATGCGCACTACCTGCGCCGCACCGGCCGTAACGAGGAGGCGGTTCGACGCTACGAGCAGATCGTCGCGGACCATCCGCTCTATGCATCGGCCTGGCACGGGCTCGGCTCGAGCCTCCTGCACGCGTACCGGCAGACGGGCGACGAGGCGCTGCTCGAGCGTGCCAAGGCGGCGGCACGGCGCTCGGCCGATGTCGATCCAGAGATCTGGAAGCCGCTGTTCGCGCTCGGCACGATGGAGTACTTCGACGGCGACGTCGTCGCCGCGATCGCCGCAACGGAGGGGGCGCTCGCACGCGACGAGAACGAATACGTCGCGGCGAACCTCGGGACCTTCTACCTGTGCGACGGCGGCTACGAGGAAGCGATCGAGGCCTACACCCTCGCCCGCGAACTCGCGCCGGGGTCCTACGTCGGCGACGAATTCCTCGGCATGGCCCGCTACTTCACCGGTGACTTCGAAGCTTCCGCGCGCCTCCGCGAGCGGGCCATCGAATCGATCAGCACCGGCGAGCCCGAGATTCACGAGATGTGGGGCAATCTCGGGGACTCCTATCGCCAGCTCGGGCGCCGGGCAGACGCGATCGCCGCCTACCTGCGCGCCGCGGAGATCGCCGAGCGCGATCACCTGCGCGGCACCGCGCCGGCCGCCGATCGTGCCGCACGCGCCTACTATTACACGATGCTCGGGACGCTCGATCCGGGTCTCGTACCCGCCGCGGTGGAGCAGGCGATCGCGGCGGAGCTCGATGCAATCGATGCGGCACTCGTCTCGGCAAGCGCCCAGCGCCGCATGGCGCAGACCTGGCTCTCACGCGGCGACGAGGACAAGGCGCGCGCGGCGCTCGACCGGGCCACCGCGACCTGTCGCGGCTACGGCGGCTTGCCGGACCTGGTCGCCCTGACGCGCTAAGCGGCGCCCTGCGAACCGTATTGACGCCGGCTTTCCGGCGGTGCTCCAATCCGGCCATGGCCCCCGAACTTCGAGACCTCGGCGCGTTCATCGCCGGGCACGACACCCTTGCGGTCCTGAGCGGCGCGGGCGTCAGCACGGCGTCCGGCATCCCCGACTATCGCGACCGCGACGGCGCGTGGAAGCAGTCGCAGCCGATCCAGTACGGCGACTTCGTCACCAGCGCGGAAGCCCGGCGGCGCTACTGGAGTCGCAGCTTCATCGGCTGGCGGCGATTCTCGGGCGCGGCGCCGAATGCGGCGCACGTCGCGCTGGCCCGGCTCGAAGCGGTTGGCAAGGTCGATACGCTCGTCACCCAGAACGTCGACCGGCTGCACAGCCGTGCCGGCAGCCGGCGCGTCATCGACCTGCACGGCGACCTCGGCCGGGTGCGCTGCCTCGCCTGCGGCGCGGTGGTGTCTCGAGACGACTTCCAGGCGCGGCTCGAAGCCGCCAACGCCGGATGGCGTGCGGACGTCGTGCAGTACCGGCCGGACGGCGACGCCGAGCTGGCCGCCGATGTCCACGCGGATTTCCGCGTGCCGGACTGCGACGCCTGTGGTGGCGTCGTGAAACCCGACGTCGTCATGTTCGGGGAGGCGGTACCGAAAGCGCGGGTGGCGTCGGCAACTGCCGCCGTCGAACGCGCCGACGCGCTGCTGGTCGTCGGCTCGTCGCTGATGGTGTTCTCGGGCTTCCGATTTGCGCGTCAGGCGAAGGCAGCCGGAAAACCCATTGCGATCGTCAACCGGGGTCGTACGCGCGCCGACGACCTCGCGACCCTGAAAGTCGACGCCGACTGCGCGGAGGCGCTGACGGTAGCCGTGCCGGCAGTCGAGGCAAGCGCCTGACCCGGGTGCAAGCCGTCCTCAGCTGCGCGCGAACGCGGCTCGCATCATCAGCGGGGAGACCAGCGTCGTGACGATGGCCATGATCACCACGGCCGAGAACAGGTAGTCGACGACCTCCGGCACGGGTACGGGCCTCGAGAACAGTCCCGCGCGGAGCGCGATGTCGGCGATGATGATCTCGACGGCGCCGCGCGCATTCATCGCCGCGCCGACGGCAAACGACTCGTGGCGGTTGAGGCCCGCGAACCGGGCCGCGAGGCCTGCGCCGACGAGCTTGCCCAGGATCGCAAACCCGAGCAGTACGATCACGAACAGGGGGACCTCCGCAGCCGCACTGACGTCGAGATGAATGCCGATCGACGCGAAGAACACGGGCGCCAGGAAACCGAGCGTCAGCGCCTCGAACTGCGAGCGCAGCTTTTCGTAGGCGCGCGAGCCGACGATGCTGCGCGTGAAAAGCACGCCCGCGGCGAAGGCGCCGATCAGGAAATGCATGCCGAGGAGTTCGGCGAGGACCGCGAGACCGAGCCCGGTGACCAGCACGACCGTGAAATCCGCATACTCGAAATAGATGCGCTCGATGAGCTTGCCGAGCAGCGGCAGCAGCCAGCGGCCGGCGGCCCAGGCGGCTGCGAAAAAGACCAGGGTCTTGCCGCCGATCAGCGCCAGCGAGGTCGCCGAGGGTGCTTCGGCCGTCGCGAGAAGCGACGTCAGCACGGCGAGCAGGAGCAGGCTGAATATGTCGTCGAGCACGGCGGCGGCGATGACGACCTGGCCCACCGGCGTCTCGAGCCGGTCCAGGTCCATCAATACCTTGACCGCCACGGGCACGGCCGTGATGGCGAGCGCGACGCCCAGGAACATCGCCTGGGCGAATTTCCAGTCGGAGTCCGGCAGCCACCACCAGCCGAGACCGAAGCCGAGCGCCAGCGGAAACGCCATTCCGGCGACGGCGACCGGGATCGCCTTGCCCGAGGCTTTTGCCAGCTCGCCGGGCCGCATTTCGAGCCCGGCGACGAGCATGAGGAAAAAGACCGCGAGGTCGAGCACGGCTTCGAAGGTCTTGTCCGAGCGGATTTCTGCGATCGCGGTGCCGGAGTGCGGGAGCAGCATGACGGCGACGCCGACGAGAATGCCGCCGACGAGTTCGCCGATCAGCGCCGGTTGCCCGATGCGCACCGCGATTTCCGAGCAGAACTTCGTGACGAGCAGCAGAACTAACAGTACGTAGAGCAATTCCATAAACTATTCCGTCATGCAAAAGGTTTTACGCCGAGCCGGCAGCCGCCGGCGCACGAGATGGTCCGCAGCGTTTGCCGCCGTGGTTGCCGCGGGACTGGCGATAACGGGATTCACAATATACGTGCCGGTCCCGGCGGCCGACGCGCCACGGGTCCTGGTCTCGGTGGACCGGACGCTCTGGAATCGGCTCGGCATCAACCGCCTGACCTGGGTACGGACGCTGCGCAATGCCGGCGTCCGCCCGGTGCTGGTCGATTTTTCGCGGCAGCCGCCCGGTGCCGGCGCCGCGGCGGCGTGGCTCGACGAGGTCGACGGGCTGATCCTCTCGGGCGGCGGCGACGTGGCCCCGATGCGCTATGGCGACGCGGCAATCCGCGCAGAGGACGTCAGCGCCGAGCGGGATGCATTCGAGCTGGCGCTTCTCGCCGCCGCCGAGGCGCGCGGCATGCCGATACTCGGTGTCTGCCGCGGCGCGCAGCTCATCAACGTCTATCGCGGCGGGACGCTCGGTGACTTCCGCGCCGACGGTGACCGCTACGACCGGCATCACCGGCTGCCGCCGGGCCACGCCGTCACCTTCGAGCCGGACAGCCGGCTGGCAGAGATCTTCGGCACGCAAAAGCTCGATTCCGTGGTTACGTGGCACGGTCAACATGTCGCCGAGCCCGGTGCGGGCGTCTCGATCACCGGCCGCGCGCCCGACGGCACGCCCGAGGCCATCGAGGTCCATACGGGCAGCCGGTTCGGGATGCTCGGCGTCCAGTGGCACGCGGAAATTGCGCCGTGGGACGGCCATCAGCAACGGCTGTTCGACGCGTTTGCCGCCGGCGTCGAACGGCATGCACGAACGAAAGCGGCAAACAGCCGGCGCTGATCCTGCCGTTGCGGCAGGTATTCCGGGTGCCACTGGACGCCGAGCCGGAGTGGCCCGGCCGTGCTCTCTATGGCCTGCACGATATCGTCCCGGTCCCGCGCCGAGACCACGAGGTTTCGGCCGGTATCGCTCACAGCCTGGTGGTGCAGGCTGTTGACGCGCGTCGCCGTAGCGCCCAGAAAACCGCCCAGCACGGAGCCCTCGTCAACCTGCACCGCTTTCCGGGGCAGCAGCGTCGCCCGGTTGGACGTGAGCCGGCGGATCCTGGAGACGTCGCCGTGCAGCCGGCCGCCGTAGTGGACGTTCAGCAGCTGCGCGCCGCGGCAGATGCCGAGCACCGGGACGCCGAGCTTGTCCGCATGCGCCAGCACGGTGAGCTCGAAAGCATCGCGGACGGGATCGACGTTCGGCGAGTGAGACGGGTCGCCGCCGTAGATCGCCGGGTCGATGTCGTTGCCGCCTCCCAGCACGATTCCGTCGAATTCGTGTTCCGGGTGGCCGCGGTCGGGCGTCAGCCGGACGGCCCGGGCGCCGGCGCGCGCCAGCTGCCAGCGCGTCGCCCACCAGGCCCAGGGCAGCCGCGTGGCCGGCCCCGTTACGCCGATGACGGGGGCTCG
>JAWWBD010000077.1:0-12696 GCA_033721115.1 Woeseiaceae bacterium
GCTCCTCGGGCGACAGGATGTCGAACTCCCGGTAGACACGGGTCTCCTTGATGCGCCGGCTCTCGGGCACGTAGCTCAGGCGATAGTCGTTGTAGAGGCGCAGGGCCTGCAGCTCGTATTCGTCGAGGTGCTCGTGGAAGCCGCGGCCCATGGCGATGAGGTCGGGTTCCCAGTAGACATTTTTTTCGACGGCGAGCTCGATGAGCTCGGCGGCTTTTGCCTCGTCCATGTCGGCGAACGGGACCGGCGAGAGCGAATGCTCCTCGATTTCGCCCCAGTGGCTCCAGCGGTCCTTCGCGGAATCCTTGAGGATCGAATAGGCGACGCCGGCCGCATGCTCGAGGATGTCCGCCCCGGCCAGCATCGCCTCGCGGGCGTAGACGTCGGGGCCGATCGCCTGGGCCACGACGGGCACGCCCGCCCTGTGCGCCTCGTCGATGGCGGCCTTGTAAGTCTCGAATGAAACCCCGCGCATGACGCTGACGCTGGCCGGATTCCGCGGCAGGGTCCGCCGGATGGCTTCGATCGCCTCCTCGGGTGTATCCGTCTGGTTGGCCGCATCGACGGGCTCCAGGCCCTCGCGCCACGCGCCGCGGATCGTCGGGCCCTGCAGCAGCAGCCGCGGCCCGGGAATCCTGCCCGAGTCGATCGCTCTCCGCGTCGCGAGGCTCCAGGTGTTCATGCCCGAGAGGCTGTCGGAGGTCACGCCGTAGTTCAGAAACAGCTCGGCCGCCCACCACTGGTAGTGGCAGTGCGAGTCGTGCAGCCCGGGCAGGATGTACTTGCCGTCCGCGTCCAGCACCTGCGCGTTCCGCGGATAACGCACCTGGCCCTTCCGGCCCACGGCCTTGATGTGCTTGCCGTCGATGACGATCAGCGCGTCCTCGACCGGTGCGCCGCCATTGCCGTCGATCAGCGTGCCGCCCTCGATGACGAGAGTCGCACCGGCAGCGAGTACGGGGAACATCCCGAGAATCAGGCTGGCGAGTGCAATACGATCGATGCCGAGTTTCTTCATGTTGTCTCCTGCTGTGTCACTGGAACAAGGCCGGGCCGCGCGCGCCGCCCGGCGCGCGCGAAACCAGCGCCGGGAATCCGGTCATTCGAGGGGCTGCAGCCGCACCATGTACCCGTTGTGATCGACGTACCAGACCGTCACCGGCGACGTCGAGTTGTCGATCCAGGTCCGCCGGTTGTGCGCATACGGCTCCGGCAGCAGGTATTCGGTCCAGTTCTCGGTCCCCGGGTTGAAGCGGACGAAACGGCCGCCCTGCATTGCACCGGCCCAGACCTCGCCGTTGTCGTCCGTCAGGGCTTCGTAGAAGGTCACGAAAGGTGTCGGGGGAACGTACTCGGTCGTCCGCCGCTCTTTCGTGTCGACCTTGATGAGCACGCCGCCGCGGCCGCCCATCCACGCGTTGTTGTCGGGAGCGAAATAGCCCTTGGCCGGGCGCGACTCGCGGTACGGGGTCAGGATCTCGACGACCTCGCCGGTGTGCATGTCGAGGAAGGCCAGCCAGCTGCCGCGCGTGAGCCCGCCGGCCCAGTAGCGGTTGTCCTTGCTGACCATGTTGCCGTAGGTGCCACCGATGTGTTCCAGCGGGTAGCGCTCTAGGAACTCGCCGGTCTCGGGATGGATCTTCAGGATCTGGTTACCCCGCGCGACCCAGACGTGGCCGTCCGGGGCCAGCGCGAAATTGCCGAAGGCCGGCGTGTTCAGCCGGCGCCCGAAATCAAGCCGCACCTGCGTGAACTCCTCGGTGCGCGGATCGAACTTGGTCAGCGTGTGTGCCCAGTTCTCGGACAGCCAGACCACGTCGTCCTTGTCGATCCAGACGGCATGGGTACCCGGCAGCACCCCCGGCGTCTTCGGCACGCGATATTCGGTGACGACACCGGTGCGCGGGTCGAGCTTGCCGACGTAGGGGCTGCGATGCGGCGTGTACCAGATGTTGCCCTTGGAATCGCCGGCGACGTCGTGCGGCGCGAGCAGCATCCGCGGCAGTTCGTACTCGGTGATGATCGCTTTCGTCGAGGCGCCGTGCTCCCGCGGCAGCACCTGCAACGGTTTGTCGAGCCTGGAATCGGGTCCGCGCACGCGCGCCAGCCACGGCGCGATCACGTCTTCTTCGCGTTGTACCGAGAAACCGGACCGCCCCGGGCGGTTGGCTCCGTCGTCGCCGCGGCCCGTGTCGGCCGAATGGATCAGCGGCGAGCCCCGGTAGCGGATCATGCGCCGCACGATCAGCCGCCAGCTGCGCTCGTCGTAGCGGTTGCGGAAGATCTGCTGGTAGGAGTGGCAGCCGAAGCCGCAGGAACCCTTGAAGACGGCCTTTTCCTCGCCCGTGCTCGGCAGGTTGATGATCCACTCCGCTCCCGTCAGCTGGGCCAGGATCTCTTCGTCCGGCGGCAGGAGCTCGGTCTCGGAGACCCGCGTGAGGACGATGTCGTCGAATTCCCGCTGCGCGCCGCCGCGGGCCCCGATGCGGACCGAGTCCCGCTGGTACGGCCGGTACTCGAGCGGCCTCGCGATACGCAAGGTGTAGCGGCCGGCGGGCAGCTTCGGGAACTCGTAGCGCCCGGCGGCATCGCTGTACACCGTCGTCCGGATCGCGCTGGCGTCCGCGATGAGCTGGACCAGGATCCCCTCGATGGCCTTGCCGTCCGCATCGAGGACCCGCCCGCGCGGCCCGCCGCCGAAATTGCCGCGGCCTTCGAGCGGTGCCCGGTCCTGTGCTGCGTCGCGGTACCGCGGGTTCGGCGGCGGCTCTTCGCCTTCGAAGCAGCAATCGCCGGAGCGGAAATAGGCCAGCAGGTCCGCGATGTCCGCATCGCTCAGCGCGTGACGGTAGGCCGGCATCCCCGGCCCGCCGTTCCTGATCTTCTCCGCGACATTGGCGTCGGTGACCGGCTCGCCGGACATCAGCACCGGCCGCTCGTACAGCGTCCTGAGCAGCGGTGCCGGCGTGCCCGCTTCGACGCTGTAAGCGTTGTGGCACATCCAGCACTTGTAATAGTAAAGCTCTTCCCCGCGCTGCGGCCCGTTCGGTGCCGTCGTCTGGAATCGGTAGATTTCCGTCGAGCGCTGCAGTAGCGGATCATGCTCCCCGGCGGCTGCGTCCACGCTCGCGATGCTGCCCGCAGCGAGCAGGATGCAAGCGATGGCGGTCAGTGCGTACTCTTTCTCGTTCTGCCAATTCATCGGTCCCCCCGGTCATCGGCTCCGGCCCTGAAGCAGGATCTGTGGCGTTCGAGCGATCCCTGCGCCGCGTTGTTGTTTTCCTTACATACGAAATAATTTTCGGGCGCTGGTCGAGTCAGGACATTACCTCAATCACTCGAGCCAATCACTTTCGTGTGAAGGTGTTGTGCGATACTGCCGCCAGGTCACGAGGATCAGCCCTTGGCATTCACATTGAAAATCAACGGTGCAAGCTACGACGTCGACAGCGAACCCGAGACCCCGCTGCTATGGATACTGCGCGACGATATCGGCCTGACCGGCACCAAGTTCGGCTGCGGCATCGCGCAGTGCGGCGTCTGTACCGTGCACGTCGACGGCCAGCCCGTGAAGTCCTGCGCCGCGACCGCAGCGAGCGCGGTCGGCCGGGAGATCACGACCATCGAGGGCCTGTCCCCCGATGCGAGCCATCCGGTGCAGCGCGCCTGGATCGAGCACTCGGTGCCGCAGTGCGGCTACTGTCACTCCGGCCAGATCATGGCCGCTGCCGCGTTGCTCGACCGATCCGCCGATCCCACCGACAGCGAGATCGATGCGGCAATGGCCGGCAATCTCTGCCGCTGCGGCACCTACCTGCGGATTCGCAAGGCGATCCATCGCGCCGCCGAGCTCATGCGTGACGCCGGGGAAGCCGAGTGAGCCCCGCGCGGGAACTGGTCACGCGGCGCACGGTGATCCGCACGATGGTGGGCGCCGGCGGCGGCCTGCTGCTCGGCTTCCGCGTCCCGGGCGCCGTCGCGGCGGTGGTCGCGCCCCGGCCGTGGACGACGCCGACCGACGGCGCGGAAATCAATGCGTGGCTCACGATCGACACCGCGGGCACCGTGACCATCCGCGTCCCGCATACCGAACAGGGCCAGGGCGCACTGACGTCCGTGTCCATGCTGGTCGCCGAGGAACTCGACGTGCCCTGGGCGGACGTCCGTGCCGTGTTCGCCGACATCAACCGGCACGTCAACCGGGGCCGGGAATACGTCGTGACGAGCACGCACGGCTCGCAACTCGTGCGCCGCCAGCATCCGCACATCATGCAGGCGGGCGCATCGGCGCGCGAACGCCTCCGGGCGGCGGCGGCACGGGCCTGGGGCGTTCCGGTCACCGACGTCACGGCCCGGCAGGGCGTACTCAGCGCGGGGGAGCGTCGGGCCAGCTACGCCGGGTTCGCGACGGCCGCCGCCTCGATCGAACTCGGCCAGGAGCCCCGCATCAAGTCGCCCGGCGAGTGGTGGCTGCTGGGCCGGCCCGTTCCGCGGCTCGACGTACCGGTCAAGGTGGACGGCAGCGCAAAGTACACGATCGATACCCGCCTCGACGGCATGGTCTACGCGGCCGTCAGGTGCTGCCCGGTGCCGTGGGGCCGGCTGAAGCGTTTCGACGCGGACGCAATCCGCGCGCGCAAGGGCATCATCGCCGTCGTCCCGCTCGAGGCCGTGCCGGGCAGGACGGGCGCCGCCGACATGCAGGACGGCGTCGCCGTGGTAGCCGACACGTGGTACCGGGCGAAGACGGCACTCGACCTGTTGCCCGTCGAGTGGGACACGGGCCCTGCCGGCGACACGAGCAGCGCCGGGCAGGCGGAGACCGCGGCGCGGCTGTTCGAACAAAATGGCGAAGTGAGCGCGGAGTCCGGCCGTGACGCAGCCGGGATCGTGGCCCGTGCCGCGCGCACCGTGACGGCCGACTATCACCGCCCCTATGAAACCCACGCAAGAATGGAACCCATCAATGCGACGGTCAGCGTCACGGACACGCGCGTCGACGTCTGGTCACCGGCGCAGGACCAGTCGGTACCGCTCGAACTCGTCGCGGACCAGCTCGGCCGGGACCCGCGGGATATACACGTCCATACGGCCTTCATCGGCGGCGCTTTCGGCGGCGGCGGCGGCGGCCGCACCGGTGTGACGCGGCAGGCGGCCGAGCTGTCCCGCCGCGTCGGCCGGCCCGTGAAGGTGATCTGGTCGCGCGAGGAAGACATCATGCAGGACAAGCAGCGGCCGCCGGTTCACATCCGGCTCGCCGCAGCGCTCGGCGACGACGGCCTGCCCACGGCGCTGGTATCGCGTGCCGTCTGGTTCACCCACGAGGGCGCGAAGCGGCACGGCCCCGCGACGGCCGACTATTCGATCAGCACGATGCCCTACCGGATACCGAACCGGCGCCACGAGCGCCACAACGTGGCCGCCCACGTACCAACGGCGACGCACCGGGCGCCGGGCGCCAACCAGAACGGCTTCGTGATGGAACAGTTTGCAGACGAGATGGCGCTCGCCGGCGGCCGGGACCCGCTCGAATGGCGACTCGAAATGACGCGCGGCCTCGAACCCTGGCAACGCGTGCTGTTGAAGATCGGGGAAGTGAGCGGATTCCGGACCGACCTGCCCCGCGGCAGGGGCATGGGCATTGCCGTGGTCGAGGATCACGACTCGATCTGCGGGGCGTGCGCGACGGTCTCGGTCAGCCGCCGCGGCCAGCTCACGGTCGAAAAGGTGGACATCGTCATCAACAGCGGCTACGTGATCAATCCGCTGAACGCGGCCGAGCAGCTCGAAGGCTCGGTCTGCTGGGAGCTTTCGCACGCGCTGTACGGCGGCCTCGAACTTCGGGACGGGCGCTTCGTCAACGACAACTTCGACACGTACAGCCTGATGCGGATGAACCAGATGCCCGAGGTCGACGTCCACTTCGCCCTGTCGGAAGACGGCTGGTGGGGCGGCATCGGGGAACCCGGCGGCCCGCCGACGCCCCCCGCCGTGGCGAATGCAATCTATTTCGCAACCGGCAAGCGGATTCGCTCGACGCCGATCGCCGCGCACGACCTCAGCTGGTCCTGAGCCGGCGCAGGCCGGCAGCCCGCTCACGTCCCGGGCTTTTGCGCGACCACGTGCAGCACGGCGCAGCGGCCGCCGTGGGTCCGTCCTTCGAACTGCTCGTCGACGTCCTCGAGGACGTGGAACTCGGCACCGGGAAAGTCCGCCTGCATCATCCCGGCGCTGAAAAGCCGCTCGGGGTCTTTCGGCCCGCCCGTCGCGCCCGCCTTGCGACAGGCGTGCTGCCGGGACGAAAAACCCTCGAGGATGAGCAAGCCGCCGGGCCTGAGCGCGCGCCAGGCATCCGCATGCCCGGTACGCCGCACGGCCGGCGCAACGTGGACGTAGGTCAGCACGACGACATCGTACGCGGCCTCGGCCCAGTCCCAGCGCTCGAAGTCGCCGACCCGTGCATCGATCGTGACGCCGCGCTCGGCGGCCAGCGCGCGCGCTTTTGCGACGCCGACGGGCGACGGGTCGAAACTCGTGACCTCGAAACCCTGCTCTGCCAGCCAGACCCCGTGGCGGCCTTCGCCGTCGCCCGGCACGAGCGCCCGTCCGCTCGGGGGCAGGCGCTTCGCCTGCGCGGCAATGAACGCGCTCGGTTCGGTGCCGTAGTGATATCCCGGCGCACCGTAGCGCTCGTCGAATTTCCTCGCAATGTCTTTCGGGTCTGCCACGTGGTACCCCGCACCGCAATCGCGGTCCGCCCGCGCGCCATCATGGCATGTCCGGCTCCGCCCGTATAATTCGCCGATGCCGCTCGTCCTTTTCAACAAGCCCTACCGCGTCTTGAGCCAGTTCACGGACGCGGACGGCCGCGCAACGCTCGCCGATTACGTGTCGCTCGGCGGCGTGTACCCCTGCGGTCGCCTCGACTTCGACAGCGAGGGCCTCCTGCTATTGACCGACGACGGCAAGCTGCAGGCCGCCATCAGCGACCCGGCCGGGAAGGTCGTCAAGACTTACCTTGCGCAGGTCGAGGGCGAACCATCCGCCGATGCACTCGCCGCCCTCGAAGCCGGCGTCGCGCTGCGCGACGGTCCGGCGGCGGCCGTCTTCGCGCGCCGCATCGACGCGCCGACATGGCTCTGGCCGCGCGACCCGCCGATACGCTTTCGCAAGAGCGTGCCCGACGCCTGGCTCGAGATCGGCCTTACCGAGGGCCGCAACCGCCAGGTCCGGCGCATGACGGCGGCGGTGGGCCTGCCCACGCTGCGGCTGGTCAGGACGGCGATCGGCCCCTTCTCGGTCGAGGGGCTGGCGCCCGGTGCGACGCGGGTTGTCGGCGATCGCAGCGCCCGGCGGCGGCTTGCCGCCCCCTCTTGAAAAAACCGCGGCCGCCCTAACATAGAGTCGGGCGGGGGACGTAACACGGCACGCGTGCGGGCGCCGCCCGATTACCGCAGGCGGCAACGCCGCGCCGAAGGAGCAATTTCGATGTTGGCTTTAAAGAGACTCGTCGTTGTGGCGTCCTTGTGCCTCACGGCTTTCGTGCCGGCGACGGCACAGGCCCAGGATGACGAAGCGGACGGCGTCGTTCGCTGTATTTCGATCAATCGCATCTCGAACACGCAGGTGCTCGACGATCACAACATACTTTTCCACATGCGCGGCGGCACGATCTACCGCAACCAGTTGCCGCACCGCTGTCCCGGACTGCGGTTCGAAAAGTCCTTCATGTACCGGACGTCGGTGTCGCAACTCTGCGATGTGGACATCATCACGGTGCTGACCGATCACGGCTTCGGCTTCACGCCGGGGCCGTCCTGCGGACTCGGCCGGTTCCAGCCGACCACGAAGGAAGAGATCAAGGCACTGAAAAAAGCCGCGCAGCGGCCGGAACCCGAGAATCCGCCGACTGCCGACCCGGAGGAAATCGACTAGCTGGCCCGGTCAATCGCCCGCCTGCCCCGATTGGGTTACGATGGCGCGCGTGGCGCGGAAGAGAAAAAAGTCCAGGCACAAGCGCGATCCGCGGCAGGCGGGTAACGCCAAGCGGCGTCATGACCTCCATCACTTTCCCGGGCGCTTCACGCGCCCGGGCAACGTGCCCGGCGACCTCTCGCCGCATCCGGCCGAAGCGCACCTGGCGTCCGAGCTATACCTGACGGACTACAGCGCCGATCGCCTGCTCGAGAAAGCGCACTGCACGCTCGCGGAAGCCCGGCAGTTTTTCGACAGCCCGAACGCCACCTGGCTGCACGTGCAGGGCACGCCGGACCCGGAACTGCTGCACGCGACCGGAAACGCCTACGGTCTGCACCGGCTTGCGCTTGAAGACGTGCTGCATACCGGTCAGCGGCCCAAGCTCGAAACCTACGACGGGCAGCTGTTCTGCATCCTCGCGATTCCCGAGCTCGGGGAGCACGGCATCGTCACCCGGCAACTGAGCCTGTTCCTGGGCGACACCTGGCTCGTCAGCTTTTATTCCGGCGAACAGGATCCTTTCACGGCCATCCGCGAGCGAACCCGGCAGGATGATTCACGGATTCGCCGCAAGGGTGTCGACTACCTGTTCTATGCGCTGGTCGACCTGGCCATCGATCTCGTCTTCCCGGTCATGGAGCAGCTCGGCGACCGCATCGAGGCGCTGGAGCTGACGGTCTTCGACGACCCGTCACGCGATGCGCTGGACGAGATTCACCGCCTCAAGCGCGAACTGGTGCTGCTGCGGCGCCTGCTGTGGCCGCAGCGGGACATGCTGGCGGCGCTGCTCCGCGACGATCACCGGCTGGTGACCGCGGAAACCCGGCTCTATCTCCGCGACTGCTACGATCACGGCGTACACGCGCTCGATCTCGTCGAGAGCTACCGCGAGATGGCCTCGAGCCTGCTCGAAGTCTACCTGTCGAGCCTGTCGAACCGCATGAACGACATCATGAAGGTGCTGACGATCATCGCGACGATCTTCATCCCGCTGTCGTTCATCGCCGGCGTGTACGGGATGAACTTCGACACGTCGGCGAGCCCGTGGAACATGCCCGAGCTGGGACTGCGCTACGGCTATCCCCTGTTGCTCCTGGTGATGCTGGCGGTCGTCGCGTTCATGATTCTGTACTTCCGCCGCAAGGACTGGCTGTGAGCCGGCGCGATCTCGCCGCACCGCTGCTCGGCCGTGCCTACGCCGTCGCCCGGGCCTGCCGCACCTTCGCGGACAACCTGCCGATGCTGCTCCGGATCGCGTTCATCGCCGGTGCGCTGCTGCTCGCGCGCGACCTGCGCAATGCCGGCGACCACCTCGTCCGGGCACCTGCTGACACCGAGGCAGCACGGCCTCTCGCGGACGCGGAGCCGGCCCAGCCGCCGCCCGAGCGCGTACCGGCACTCAGTGATCGCACTCGGCACTTTCTGAATTGCACCTACGAGGCGTATCGGCGCGCGCACTACGACGAGTGCGTGACCGGACCTTCGGCCGTGTACCCGCGGCCGCCGGAGGACCCGGACGACATGGGACTCGCGCTGTTCGAGGAGCCGGTACGCTTCGCCCGGCTGGACCCCTGAGTCGTCTCAGTCGCTGCGTCCCGAGTCCGATATCTCGGTCTGGCTCGCCGTCTCCTTCAGCGCCTGCGGCACGTCGGTCAGGATCGTCTTGTGGACGGCCGCGGCGATCCGGGAATGGTCCCACGCGGAGTTGAAACGCAGCACGTTGGACATGAGCGCCGCGATATAGTGCGGCTGGCCCTCGCCGATACCCTCGACGATCGACACCGAGTTCATCAGGTTGCGGACGTTGCCCATGTACTTCTCGCAGCGGAAGCCCTCTTCCGGCTGGCATGAGTACAGCGAGCCGCTCTTGAAATAAACGGCTGCGTCGCCGAGCTCCGGCGCATAGGCGTAGCGGTAGCGACGCTTGGTCAGGTACATGTACTTTTTCATTTCGAGGCTGGACCATTCGTCGACGAGGCGGCCCTGCTCGATCCGGAACATGAACCGTGCCAGTTCCCGCGGCGTGGCATAGGACACGGTCCCGGGGACCATTTGCTTCGACGAACCGGTCCACATCGAACCCTGCTGCAGGCTGGCCGTGTCGATCCCGGCTGCCTCGAGCGGCTCGGTGACGACGGCTCGGGCGATGGCGCCGAGCCTCGACTTCGGCGTTTCGGCGAAGAACTTCGCCCGCGCTTCCGGCGTCAGCTGCGGATACTCGACGCCGAATTCGCGGATCAGCATCGCCTCACGCCAGATGATCGAACCCGCGCCGTTGGCCGAAGCCGAGATCGCGTGATCCAGCCATTCGCTCAGCCGCGCCTCGTCGCGCGCATTGATCACCGAGAACTGGTTGACCCTGAGCGCGTCGTTCCACTTCGGCACCTTGTGGATCTCGTTCCAGACCCAGTCACCGGCCCGTGAGACCGTCTCGCGCAATACGCGCGCACGATCTTCCGGATCCGGGAATGCCTGCGCCAGCGCGTGGAACAGTCCCGCCATGCAGATGATCTTGCCCACGCTGCCGGGATTCTGCTTGAGGTCCGCGCGCAGGCCCGCCCAGCGGATGTTGTCCGGGTCGGTGTAGTCGACGACGACCATGCCGTAGCTCGGGTCGCGGGGCCTGAGCGTCTCGGCAAGGAACCTGGCCAGCGCGGGGTCCTCGGGAAGCTCGTCGAAGTCCGGCCCTGCGTAGTCGGTGAGCGCAAGCGTTATCTCGTCGCTCCCGAGCAGCTGGCCCGGCCAGAGCTTCGCCCCGCCCGGCGCCTGCTGCTGCAGCGCATAGCCTTCGAGCCGGCGGATGCCCGATTCCTCGCCGCCGTCGAGCGGGTAAGCGTGCGCCGCGCCGGCGAGGGCGACGGCGATGGCTGCAATACAAAGACTAAAGCGCATCGGCCGGACTCCATGGGGGTTCATCGAGATTGACTGTCGCGTCCGCGGCCGGTTCCCGCCGCGACCCGGGCAGCAGGCGCCCGAGCAAGAGATCCGCGTTGCGGCCGGTACGCTCGACCAACGGCCGGATCTGGAACAGGGTCAGTTCGCCGTCGATGAAGCCGAACTCGATGTCCCATGGCCGCTGGCTGCCGTCCTCGGCGTAGACCGGCGCATATTTTTCGTTTACTTCGGCGGCGAGCGCTCGGAGCGCATCGATCTCGGCCGGCGTCAGCACCGGTCCGGCCGGCGCCGGCTGCCACTCGACGCCGCCGGTCGCCGCGAGCCGGCGCCGGTACGGTGCCTTGGCCTCCGAAATGAGCTCGGTGCCCTCGTCGAGGATCACGATGCCCTCAGCCGCCTCGCCCGCAACCGCGCCGCCGACACCCCAGGCCGTCGAAGCCGTCAGCCCCGGCACCGCGCGATCGGCGAGGTTCGTCGTGACGAGCACGCCGGACTTCGTGGACGGCACGCTCTTCATCAGCAGGACCGAGGCGTAGACCCGTGCCGGGTTTGCGAGCACATTCGAACGCCAGGCGAGCGCGCGCGGACTCAGCACCGATGCCCACACGCGCGGCACGGTCGCAAGCTGCGCATCGAAACCGACGACGTGGGGCACGGTCTCGTTGAGGCCGGCACCCGTGAACTGCGGGAGATCCTCGACGTTGGTATCCGAGCGGACGAAGACGCCGTAGCTGCCGGGTGCGCCGAAGTCGCGCGCCATCACGGCTGCGAGCTCCCGGCGCGTTTCCGCATCCAGCAGAAGTCGCGCGATCTCCGCCCGGATGCCGGCGAGCGCCGCGTCGAACCCGGCTGCGTCCAGCGCGCCGGTCTCGCGCGCGGCGAACGCCGCGGCGATGCGCGTATCGAGGCCGGCGCGCTCGAGGTGCCCGGCGTAGACGCCGAACGGAATCGCGACCGCAGGCGCGACCCGGCCCGGAAACAGCCGGTTGAGCTCGCCGAGATTGGCCGCCTTGGGGCCGACGACCTTTCCCGACAGCTCGCGGCCGATCTCGTCGAGCGCGAGCACGCGGTCCACGGCCAGCTCGGGCAGCGGGACCTCGATGCGCACCTCCACTTCGGCCGGCCCGGTGGCGGGACCGTCCAGCACGGTGCGCAGAGCCTCGTCGACGGCCCTCAGCAGTACGTCGCCCTTCGTGCCGGCGACGAGCAGCACCTCGCGGTTCTCGAGCGGCTGCAGCAGGTCGACGATCTCGAAGTCGATCGCTACGTTCGGGATGCCGAAATTGCGTGCGAGGAGCTGCACGTGTGACAGCGCATTGCCCTCACCGAGCGTCAGGATTCCCGCCACCGGCGAGAGCTCGGCGATCGTTTCCGGCAGGGCGACGACGTCGGTCGCGACGAGGGTGGCGTGCTCGACCGCGTCCATGGTCGGGAAGATCCGCAGCGGTCCGCGCGCGATGCCGGGGTTCAGCGCGACCGCCGTCCCGACCGGCCGGCCGGCGACCTCGGTGACGCTGCCGGCGAGCGCATCGGCGTCCCGGGTCAGTCGTTTCAGTACGTCGCCGAACATCCAGAGCGGCGAGCCTCGCAGCAGGTCGTCGCTGAAGCGCGCAGCGCGCGGATCGAGCGCCGTGTAGTCGATCAGGGCCTCGGCGAACGTGTGGCGCACGGTGCCCAGCGCCCAGCCGGGTGCCCGTTTCAGGGTCGCGACGGCCTTGCGATAGGCTGCCAGCGACACCGGTTCGTTACGGGCGAGGTCCAGGCCGTCGCCGAGCGCACGCGCCTCGCCCGCGGAGAGAAACCCGGCGCCGTACGCGCAATCGA
>JAWWBD010000078.1:0-12590 GCA_033721115.1 Woeseiaceae bacterium
ATCTCGGCGCCGATCGCCATTTCGATCAGATTGTAATACACATTGCCAATGACCCGCGCAGTGGGTCCGAGTTCCACACGCTGGCTGGCAAATACGTCGCCGCGGACGATGCCGTGCAGCACGACATAAGGCACGGTCACGCCGCCCTCGACCGTACCGTTCTCGCTGATGCTGAGCGCGGCGTTGCTCTCGGTATCCGCAGAGACGCTGCCTTTGACGGTACCGTCGATATGGCAGCCGCCCTCGAAATTGACGTCACCGTGAATCTTCGTGTTTGCGCCGATCAGCGTATCGACGACCGTATGCCTGCGGTTCCTGCGACCAAACATCAAACTCTCCCGGACGCGCGGGGCGTCCTTTCGTGAATTAACCCAGGCTCGCAGCCCAGGGATAACTTTCCTCGATACTCGAAATCGATCGGGTCTTCGAGCGTACCTCGATGTGCACACGCTCCGGCACGAAGCCGTCCGGCAGGACGATCTCGCGATCGAAATCCTGGAAGTAGCGGAACGAGAATGGCCAGTCTGCGGCCCCTTCCCCGGACGCCAGGTCCGGGAGGCGGTATGTCGTCTCCGCACCGTCCTGTTGCCCTTCCAGTGTCAGCATGACGTCACCCGAGACCTTGCGCGTGTGGGACAGCGACTGGACGAGCACGAGGCGGACGTTGAATGCCCGCTCCTCCTTGCCACGCGTCAGCCGGAAGTCCTGCACCCGCAGGCCGGAGCTGCCGTCTTCGGGTGACACGATGCCACGGTAGAAAGCGATGGCATCCGTCTGTTCCTGGATCTTCGCCTCCAGCGCCAGCAGGTCGGCTTCGACCTCGCGATAGGCTTCGCGCTCGATGTCACGATGGGTCTCGAGCAGCGCGATCTGCTGCCGCAGGTCGCCGATCGTCGCCTCGAGGGAGTCGATCCGGTCCTCGAACGCCGCCCGCTCGCGGGCGGCATCGACGATGTTGTAGCTGGCCTGGATGCGGCCTGCCTCGAACAACAGGTAGCCGCAGACGCCGATCAGCACGACCAGGCCAAGGCGCATCATGATGATGCGCCCGCTGCTGTGCGTGTTGAGGTGCGAATGCCGCGCCACGTTGCCGGTGCCCAAACCGAAAGGCATTATGTTACGCGCTAGTCAGTCTGAACAGAAGCGCGCAAACTCCCGATTTGCCTCCAATTGCGTGACACGTTTCACAGCCTGACCGCGTCGGGGTACGGCTCATCCACCCGTCCCCAGCATGGTCGCGATGTCCTTGTCGAAGACCGCCCGCCAGCGTCGCGGCCACCACCGGGGCCGCGGCGGCAGGCCGTGCGGGTACACGGTCGAGCCGAGCTCGTGGAGCGCACGCGCGTAGACCCGGCGCTTGAAGTAGATGACCTCGTTGACCGGCCGCCAGTAATCGACCCAGCGCACGCGGTCGAATTCGGGCTCCTCGCAGAGGTCGAAGCGCAGGCAGTCGTCGGCGGCCAGCAGCTGGAGCATGAACCACCGCTGTTTCTGGCCGATGCAGAGGGGCTCGGAATGGCGCCGGACGAACTTGCCCGGCAGCGTGTAGCGCAGCCAGTCGCGCGTTGCCCCCAGCAGTTCGACGTCGTCGGGCTCGAGCCCGATTTCCTCGCGCAGTTCGCGGTACATCGCGTCGACCGGGTCTTCCCCGACGCGCACGCCGCCCTGCGGGAACTGCCAGCCCTTGCGGCCGGCGCGTCCACCGAGCAGCAGCTTGCCGTCCTTGTTCGCGAGGATGATGCCGACGTTGGCGCGGAATCCCTCTGCGTCGATCCAGTCGTTGTCCGTCATGACCGGCGAATGAATTCTCAACTGCCTCTTACTTTACACCATCGGGAAGGCTGATTAGCCTGTCCCGCCCAGATCGGCTTCCCGGAGAATCCTGTGCTGACCGCCGGCCGCCCCGTCGTCGTATTCGCCGGGCTCGCCGCCCTGACCGCCGGCGCATTCCTGTTCGCGCTCGGGACCGGCAGCGCCGACATCGGCATCGGCGCACTGTTCAGGGACGGGACTGCCGATCCGGCCGTCCGGACCCTGATCCTCGAGCTCCGCCTGCCGCGCGCGCTGACTGCTTTCGCCGTCGGCGGCCTGCTCGCCATCGCCGGGGTCCTGATGCAGGTACTGCTCCGCAACCCGCTCGCGGAGCCCTACATACTCGGCAGCGCCGGCGGCGCCGCGGTCGCGGCGCTGACGGCCATCATACTGGGCGCCGGCAGCCTCCTCGTCGACGCGGCCGCTTTCGCGGGGGCGCTGGGCGCCACGCTGCTCGTCTTCTCGATCGCCCGTGGCACCGGCAGCTGGGCGCCCGCGCGGCTGCTTCTGACCGGCGTCGTGCTGGCCGCGGGCTTCAGCGCGATCACGACGCTGTTACTGGCCCTGAGCCCCGAGGAAAACCTGCGCGGGATGCTGTTCTGGCTGATGGGCGATCTCAGTTTCGCGTTCGAGCCGGGCCGTGTGCTCATTGTGCTCGCGGTGCTGCTCGTGTTCGGCACACTCGGCGCCCGGCACCTGAACGTCCTGTCGCGCGGCGAGGTCCAGGCCGCCGTTCTGGGCCTGCCCGTAACGGGATTCCGCTACCTCGTCTTCACGGGCGCATCGCTCGCCACCGCGATTGCCGTGACTTCGGTCGGCGTCGTCGGGTTCGTCGGGCTGGTCGTACCGCACCTCGTGCGGCTCGCGGCCGGCAGCGACCACCGCATCGTCCTCCCCGCCGCCGCGCTCGGCGGCGGCAGCCTGCTGGTCGTCGCCGACACGCTCGCCCGCACGCTGCTGGCGCCCCGGCAGCTGCCGGTCGGCGCGCTGACGGCCGCGATCGGCGTGCCGCTGTTCCTGGTCCTGATGAGCCGGCGCGGCGGGACTCACTCCCGGTAGCCCGCCCGCTCCGCGAGCAGGGCCGCTTCCTCTGCGGCGAGCGCCAGCGTGAATGCGCTGACCCCGGGTATGCGCGATGGCTCGAGCCAGCCGAGCGAGGGGGGCAGCTCGGCTGCCGGATGCGCCGGAAGCGCACCGACCGCGGCGGCGTGCCGTGCCTGGACCGCCGGCCGGGTGAGCCACGCGAGCAGTTTTTCGGCCCCGTCCGGGTTCCGCGCATGGCGCGCGATGCCGGCGCCCTCGGCGACGAGGGCAGGATGCAACGGAACGACCGCCGCCACCCGCTCGTCGTCGGGATCGAGCCGGCTCGCCAGGACGATCGCGACGCCGCATTCGCCGCGCCCGAGCGCGGCGAGCAGCCGCTCTGGCGACGCGAAAACCGGCCGCGCCAGGCCGGCGATCCAGCGCCGGACAATCGCCTCGGTGCGGCGGACGCCGGTGCGGCCGAGCAGCGCCGCCAGCACGGCGCGGCTCCCGGGCAGCGCGCCGGACGCGAGGCACAGGCGCCCCTCCGCGGCCGAACCGGCGAGGGCCGCGTACGAATCGAACGGCGCTCCGGCTTCGGCCGCGCGCCACGCGATGACGGGGATATCGAAACTGATCGCCACCCAGAAGCCGTCCGGGTCGCGCAGTTCCGGCGGGATGCCTGCGCCCGCCGCCGTCGGCCTGAGTGCGCCCTCACCGGCCGCACGGACGAGACCGGTGACGTCGGGGCTCCACACGAGGTCGGCCGGCGGCTCGACACGGTTTTCTGTCACGTCGGCGAGGATCGAATCGGGCGCACCGTGGCGGACGATTACCGGGATGCCGGTCTCGCGCGTGAAGGGCAAGAACAGGGCCGGCAGGTAGTGCCGATCGGGGTGCGACGCGAAAACGACGACCGGCGGCTCGGCGCCGCGAACTTCGGCAGCCGGCGGCCCGGCGTCACAGCCCGCCGCGAGCCCGGCCAGCAGGCAGAGGCCCGCGGCCAGCGTTCTCATGTGCCGTCGTCGCTGACGGCGACCCGGTTGCGGCCCTCGGCCTTGGCCCGGTACAGCGCGACGTCGGCGCGGGCGACGAGCGCTTCGCCGAGCGTCTTGAGATCGCCGTCGACGGCACGCGGGCTCACGCCGGCGATGCCGATGGAGATCGTGACCTCCACCTCGCCGTCCCGGGGCAGCTGGAAGGGGCGGGCGGCGACGGCCTCGCGGATGCGCTCCGCCAGCAGGCGACCCGACGCATCGTCGGTATGCGGCATCAGCACGACGAATTCCTCGCCGCCATAGCGTGCCGCCACGTCGCTCGCGCGGACCTGGGCGTCGATGCGGCCCGCGATCTCGCGCAACACCTCGTCGCCGGCCGCGTGGCCCCAGGTGTCATTGATCCGCTTGAAGTGATCGATGTCGAGCATCAGGCACACGAGCCGCGTGTCGTCACGGCGCGCACGGGCCAGCTCCTCCTTGAGCCGCACCTGCAGGTAACGGCGGTTGTTCCAGCCGGTCAGCACGTCGGTGAAGCCGCTGCGCAGGAGCCGCGCCCGGTTGACCGTGTTCTCGATGCAGAACGAGGCGATGATGCCGAGGTGCTCGAGGAAGTCGGTGGCGTGCCGGCGCGTGAAGCGCCCGGCGTCCTCGCTGCCCAGGTTGATACTGCCGATCAGGCTGCCGCGGTGCGTGAGCGGGATCATCGCGACGCTCGCGAGATTGCCGGCCGCCGGAAACAGCAGCTGGTGGTCGCAGGCGGCAAACGCGCCGAGCCAGGGCTTCCGGAGCGCGACGTACTGCGGCGCCAGTCCCGACAGCGACTCGACGACGACCAGGTTCCGGAACCCCTCGGCCGGCCGGCCGGCCGCGAGCAGCAGGTGGCGGAGGTCGTGGTCGGGGTCGGCAATGACCAGCGTGACGCGGGGCAGGCCGTAGCTCCGCCTGAGCCCGTCGGTCATCTCGGTGATCAGGCGGCCGAGGTCCTCCGCCTGCAGCAGCCTGAGCTCCCGCCGCTGCGAGGCGCGCATCTTTTCCTCGTTGCGTGCGACCTCGGCCCTGAGCGCCTCGAGGCGCTCGCGCATGGCTTCGTAGCGGGTCGCGAGATCGTCAGCCGTTTCCAATCGCCCGGGGTCCTCCCTGTTAGCCGCGTTTCCGTTTTACCAGAAACGCCACCCGGCGTCGCAGCGCCGCGTCCCGGGAACGCCGCTAGCCGCGCTGCGAGAGGTAGTCCCTGCCTTTTTCCATGAGTTCGACGAAAGCCGCTTCGTTGCCCGTCGAAACGACCTCGCGGATCTTGCGGGCCGCGTCGCAGAGCGCGTCGAGGGGATCCAGGCCGTAGCGGTTCAGGTTCTGGATTTCGAAATACATTCGCGGGTTGTCGCGGGCGACCGCCGCCGACACGAGCAGCTGGGCATCGAAGGTCGTCGACGACATCTGGGCGAGCTTCGGTGCCGCCTCGCCGCTCTCGGCCAGCGCGGTGAAAAACGCGATGTTGAGCGCGTGCGAAAGGCCGAGCACGTACGCGATCAGCCGGTCGTGATCGGCCAGCCCCATGTCGATCTGCTCGACCATCGTCGCGGCGAACAGCTCCTTGGCCGCCGCGGTCGCCTCGGGCACGCCGGCGTCACAGAAAATCAGGTGCCGGCCGGACAGGAGTTCCGTGTCAGGGCCGTACATCGGGTGCAGCGAGGTCACGCGACAGCCCGCTTCGCGCAGCTCCTCGAGCCCGTCGAGAAGCGGGGTCTTGAGCGAGCCGATGTCGAAGACCAGGCCGCGGGGCTTGAGCACCGCGAGCTGCGCGAGGATGCGGCCCGACGTCGAGATGGGCGCCGCCACCGCGATCACGTCGTAGTCGACGCCAGCGTCGGTCCAGTTCCGGAACCGGCCGGGCCCGTCGTCGACGCTCCGGTCCGCGATCGTCGTCGCAAAGCCCTGCGACGCGAAGAACTCGGCGAACCAGCGCCCCATTTTGCCGGCGCCGCCGATCACGAGCGCGCTTAAGCCCCCGCCCTTGCCTTCCAGCGCGACGCGTTCGCGCTCCTGGCTCGCGAGCGACGAGCGGATCAGGGTTTTGAGCAGTTCCTCGGCGAGCGCCGGATCGACGCCGGCCTCGGCCGCATTCGAGCGGGCCATCTCCAGCACGTCTTTCTCGCGCTCGTAGTCGCGCGTGCCGGCACCGCGGCTCTGCTTGTCGCGGCCGATTTCGCTGACGATGCGCTGGCGTTCGCCGACGAGTTTCACGATCTCGCGATCGATGGCCGAGAGCTGGCTGCGGAGTTTCTCGAGGCTCATGTTGTTATTGCGGTCGTTTGCCCGGCCCGTGACTCGTGCCTGTATTACACGAATGTCTGCCGAAGACAAGCAGCGGGAACCGGCGCCGGCCGCCCCGACCTTTGTCCGCGGGCGCCCAATCATGCGAACATGCCGGGATCGCGCATTCTGACGTGACACGTGGAGCCAGAACGATGAAAACACGCGCTGCTGTCGCCTGGGAGGCAGGCAAACCCCTTCAAATCGAAACGCTGGAACTCGCCGGCCCGAAAGCGGGCGAGGTGCTGTTACGCAACGTCGCGACCGGCGTCTGCCACACGGATGCGTTCACGCTGTCAGGCGAGGACCCGGAGGGAATCTTCCCCGCCGTGCTCGGCCACGAGGGCGGCTCGATCGTCGAGGAAGTCGGCGAGGGCGTCACGAGCGTCGCGGTCGGCGACCACGTGATCCCACTCTACACGCCCGAGTGCGGCGAGTGCAGCTTCTGTACTTCGGGCAAGACCAACCTGTGCCAGGCCATCCGCGCGACCCAGGGCAAGGGCCTGATGCCGGACGGCACGTCGCGGTTCTCAGCCAACGGCAAGACCGTTTATCACTACATGGGCACGTCCACCTTCAGCGAGTACACGGTGCTGCCCGAAATTGCCGTGGCGAAGATCCGCAAGGAAGCGCCGCTCGAGAAGGTCTGCCTGCTGGGCTGCGGCATCACGACCGGCATCGGCGCCGTCCTGAACACGGCGAAGGTCGAGCCCGGCGCGACCGTCGCCGTGTTCGGCCTGGGCGGCGTGGGACTGTCCGCGATCCAGGGCGCGACGATGGCCAAAGCCGGCCGCATCATCGCGATCGACATCAACCCGGACAAGTTCGAACTCGCGACCCAGCTCGGCGCGACCGACACCGTCAACCCGAAAGACCATTCGGCGCCGATCCAGGAGGTCATCGTCGACATGACCGACGGCGGCGTCGACTACTCGTTCGAGTGCGTCGGCAACGTCGACCTGATGCGCGCAGCGCTCGAGTGCTGCCACAAGGGCTGGGGCGAATCGACGATCGTGGGCGTCGCGGGCGCGGGCCAGGAGATCCGGACGCGACCGTTCCAGCTCGTGACGGGCCGCGTCTGGCGCGGCACGGCTTTCGGCGGCTGCAAGGGCCGCTCGCAGCTGCCCGGCATGGTCGACCAGTACATGGACGGCGACATAAAGATCGACGAGTTCATCACGTTCACGATGCCGCTCGAGG
Organism: Woeseiaceae bacterium; assembly: GCA_033721115.1. Classification (GTDB taxonomy): domain Bacteria; phylum Pseudomonadota; class Gammaproteobacteria; order Steroidobacterales; family Woeseiaceae; genus UBA1847. The sequence continues at coordinate 7,344 of JAWWBD010000078.1, forward strand.
ACATCAACCGGGCTTTCGACCTGATGCACGAAGGCAAGAGCATCCGTTCGGTCATCCATTTCTAGGCACGGGCGGCGACAGCCGATGACCCGCGTCGCCGTCGCCACGACGTCGCAGCGTGCCGCCGACGCGGCGCGCGAGATCGCGGCACGCGGCGGCAACGCGGTCGACTGCGCGCTCGCCGCATCGCTTTTGACCATGAACACCGAGCCGGGCGTCTGCGCTCTCGCCGGCAGCGCCTACGTGACGGTCTACGTGCCGGGCCGGCCGCCGGTCACGATCGACGGCAACACCGCGGTGCCCGGCATCGGTCTCGACGAGACCGAGCGGGGCGGTGGCGCCGTCGAGGTCACGATGGAATACGGCGGGGGAATCACGACGCTGGTCGGCCCGGGCTCGGTTGCCGTGCCGGGCTCGCTTGCTGCCCTCGAGCGCACCTGGCAGCGCTTCGGGTCAGTGCCCTGGCGCGAACTGTTCGCCCCGACGATCCGGCTGGTCCGCGAGGGTTTCGCGCTCTCGAGTGCCTGTCACCTGTACCTGGGCTACTCCGGGCAATCGATCTACGGGCGCAGCACCGACGGTTTCCGCGCGCTCCATCACGAGGACGGGTCCCTGCGCGCGGTCGGCAGCCGCATCCGCATCCCGCACCTCGCCGACGCGCTGACGGCGATCGCCGAGGAGGGGGCGCAGGTTTTCTACCGGGGGGACCTCGGTGCCGCGATCGTCGCCCACGTGCGCGACGGCGGCGGCGCGCTCACGGCCGACGACCTCGCCGGGTACGAGGCACTCGAGCGCGAAGCGCTGTCCGTGGACGTCGGCGAATGGTCCATCGCGAGCAATCCGCTCCCCGCCATCGGCGGCACGACGCTCGCGGCCCTGCTCCTCGCGTGCAGCCGGCTGGCCGGGCCGGCCTGGGACCGCGACTCGCTCGCGCATCTGATTGCCGCGCAACGCGGCGTGCTCGGCTTCCGGAAGCGGCGCCTCGATCTTGCCGACGACCTCGGCGCCACGGCCGCGGAGCTGCTCCAGGCAGCAGCGCGGGGCGGGATTCCCGGGCCCCATGCCTCGGCCTCGACCGTGCACACCTCGGCCGTCGACGCCAGCGGCAGCGCCTGCGCCATCACGGCCTCGTCGGGCTACGGCGCCGGCGAAATGGCGCCGGGCACGGGCATCTGGCTCAACAACTGCCTGGGCGAACTCGAGCTCAATCGCCGCGGGCTCGAAGCCGGGCCTCCCGGCAGCCGGCTGCCGTCGAACATGTCGCCGAGCGTGGCCCGGCACGGCGACGTCACGATCGCGGTCGGTTCGCCGGGCGCGGACCGGATCACGACGGCGCTGCACCAGTTCCTGGTGAATCACCTGCAGTTCGGCATGCCGCTGGTCGACGCCATCGCGCACCCGCGGCTGCACGTCGACACGAGCGGCGCCACCGAGCGCCTGATGGCCGAGCCCGGGCTCGAGCTGCCGGCCGTGGACATGCCGCTCAAGGTCACGCCCGAGCTCAGCATGTACTTCGGCGGCGTGGCGGCCGCGCTCGTCGACGGCCACGCGGGATTCGAGGTCGCCGCCGACCCCCGGCGCGAGGGCGGGACGATGGTGACTTCCGGCTGATCACCGCCCTCTGCTAGGCTCCGCGTTGGTCGGCGCCCGCGGGGGCCGGCACGGAACGGAGACCGACTCGTGAATGACCTCTACGCCGTCAAGCGACTGCCGAAGCGCCTGCCCGACGACCCGCTGCCGTGGGTCAGCGACTGGCTCGAGGAGGCGTTCGCGAAAAAGGTGAGCCGCAACCCGCACGCGATGACCTGCGTTACCGTCAACCCGGAGGGCCGGCCTGCGGGCCGCATGGTGCTCTGCAAGGAAATCGTCGTCGACCCGGGGTACGTCGTGTTCTACACGAACTACCGATCGGACAAGGCGCGCCACATCGAGGCCAACCCGAACGTGGCGCTCGTGTTCCACTGGGACGCCCTGGGCCGGCAGGTCCGCATCGACGGCACGGCGGTCCGCTCGCCCGCCGCCGAGAGTGACGCCTACTTCGCGACCCGCGACTGGGTCAGCCAGATCGGCGCCTGGGGCAGCGACCAGAGTGCGCCGCTCGAATCGCGCAGCGCACTGCTCGCCCAGGTACGCGAGCGCGCGATCCGGCTCGGTATCGAGGCAGTGAAAAACCTGCACGCAATCGCGGCAGAGGACCGCAAGGCGGTGCCGCGACCGCCGCACTGGGGCGGCTACCGCGTCTGGGTGCGGCGGGTCGAGCTCTGGATCGAGGGCCGCGACCGCATCCACGACCGGGCGCGCTGGGAGCGCACGCTCGAGCAGACCACGGCAGACGCGTTCAACACCGGCGCCTGGCAGGCGACACGGCTGCAACCTTGACGATGCTGATTCCCGAACGCCGGATCGACTGCCCGTACTGCGGTGAGCCCGTCACGATCCTCGTCGACGTATCGGCCGGCTCGCAGGCCTATATCGAGGACTGCGAGGTCTGCTGCCGGCCCATGAATATCGACGTCGTTGTCGATGATGCCGAACTCGTCTCGGTTTCCGCGTCGGCCTGAGCGCGCCGCGGGACTCGCGGGGCTCGTGCTGGCGGCCTGGGCCGCCGCCGTGCCCGCGCAGGTCGTGCTGACGCGCGGCACCAACTTCGCGGTCGACATCGACCCGGACGGCGAAAGGCTGGCCATCGACCTGCTCGGCAGGGCCTGGGCACTGCCCGCACGGGGCGGCGCCGCGGAGCCGCTGACCGGCGTCGCCGAAACGGTGCGGCGCCCGCGCTGGTCGCCGGACGGCGAGCACATCGTCTACCAGGTGCAGACCGACGGCCGCCAGCGGCTCGGGTTGCTCGACGTCACATCGGGCGCTCTGCGCACACTTGGCAACGGGGCGTTTTACGACCAGCATCCGGCCTGGCACCCGGACGGCGAGCGCATCGTGTTCTCGTCGAAGCGCGACGACACCGGCTTCGACCTCTGGGAGCGCGACGTCCCGACCGGCCTCGCGTGGCGGCTGACCCATGCCCCCGGCGACGAGACCGAGCCCGCCTGGTCAGCGGACGGCCGCGATCTCGTATTCATCCACCAGGCACAGGGCACGTGGTCGGTGGTACTGCGCCGGCGCGGCGAGCCGGACCGGGTGCTCGAATCGGCGCCGACGCGCCTCTCGTCGCCAGCCTGGCGGCCCGACGGCAGCCTCGTCACGTTCCTGCGCCATGCCGAGGCAGAATTCTCGATCGACATGATCATCCTCTCCGAGCCCCTGGTCATCCGGCCCCTCGTCGCGGGCGAGGACTTCTTCGTCGCGCCCGTCAGCTGGCTCGATCGGCACCGCTTCCTGTACACCGCCGGCGGCCATATCCGGGCGCGCGATTTCGACGCGTGGACGTCGGCCAACGTGCCGTTCCGGGCGACGATCGAGCCTGCAGAGAAAAAACCGGCGGCGCCGGTCGCGACGCGCCCCCTCCCGAAATCGGCCGCCGCCCCCGGGCGCGTCGTGGTCCGGGTCGGGCGGCTGTTCGACGGGCTCAGCCCGGACTATCGCCAGGCCGTCGACATCCTGGTCGACGACGGCAGGATTACGGCGATCGAACCGCACGGCGACCGGGCCGGCGAAGTCCTCGTCGATCTCGGCGACCTGACTGCGATTCCGGGGCTCGTCGATGCCCGCGCGGCGCTGCCCGACGAGGTGCCGCCGGCGCTCGGAGCGCTGCTCCTGTCTTTCGGCGTCACGACGATTGCGACCGACCATCCGGAAGCCGCCGCGCTGGACGCGGCCTGGGCCGGCAAGGCGACGCCGGGCCCGCGCGTGCTGGGCAGCGACTGGCTCCGCGACTTCGAAGCGGCGCCGTCACTGGTCATCGACCACGATGCGCTGCCCGTGTCGCCGCTCGGCGTCCGCTACGAGGACTTCCGGCTCGACGTGACGGCAAAGCCCGCCACCGTGATCTCGGGCCTCGCCGACCGCGGTACGGTCGGCCTGCCGTTGCTCATGGACTCCCGCCAGGCAGAGCTGCTCGCCCCCTACGCGGGCGAAATCCGGCATCACGTCGACAAACCGCGGCTGACCGACGCCGCGCCGGCGGTGATCCTCGGCAGCGCACCGAACGGCTTGCCGCCGGGGATCGCGCAGCACGCCGAGCTCAGGGCGCTGGTCGCGGCGGGACTCGCGCCGCGGCGCGCGCCCGAGAGCGCCGGCGCCGGCGCCGGCGCCGCGCCGGGCGCGGGTCTCGCGCTCGGCCGGATCGGACCTTCGGCCGTCGCCGACATCCTGATCGTCGACGGGGACCCGCTCGCGGACATTGCGGCCGTCCATCGCGTCGTCGCGGTGATCTCACGCGGCCGCTTTTTCAGCGCCATCGGGCTGATCGAGCGGGCACAGGCCGCTCCGGTCGTCGAAGAAATTGACAGGCCGCCCGGGACCGGCGCCGTCGGCGCCGATTGAACATAAGCCAAAACGGCTGCCGGGTCTCCCAGATTCGGCAGGCCGGCCCGGGATCGTCCCAAATGCCCCGTATTTCCAGCGATTTAGCGGGAAAAGCTCCGGCAGCCGCTGATCCGTCCCGGCTCGTCGGCGTCGGATTTCTTGACAGCACGGCCTGATCATTGAGCGCCAGGACAAGAACGGCGAGTGTAAACCCTTGATTCGGGGTTGCAGCTACCCCTGTTGGCACAGGACTTGCTTTATATAGGCTGCCCAAGCGAAGTGTAACTGCACTCGGGAACGTATAACGGCTACGCAGGATTCAGACGCCAGAAGAAAAAAAACCCAACAACAACAATCCAGATCCAATAACAATAACGTTACGTATCCGGTTACCGAATTCGCAGTTACCTCTTTTTGAAAAAAGAGAGAAATTAGCCCCGCCGCATCCGCCGCGGGGCTTTTTATTTCTCGCGCCGGAAACCGCATGCGGCACGCACGGCGAGCACCCGCCGCATTACAATGCGGCATGGCTTCCTCCCAAGCTCCGGAGCGAACGATGACCCAGCTCGCGCGAACCTGGCTGCCCGGCCTCCTCCTGGTCCTCACCGCGGCGTGCAGCCCGCCCGACGTCGACTTCCGCGAGGCGACGATTGCCGAGCTGCACGATCGCATGCACCGCGGCGAGGTCAGCTCCGAGCAACTCGTCGGCTGGTACCTCGACCGCATCGAGGCCATCGATGCCGGCGGTCCGGAGCTCCGCTCGATCATCGAGGTCAACCCGGATGCGCTGACGATCGCGCGCGCGCTCGACGAGGAGTGGGCGGA
>JAWWBD010000079.1:0-12428 GCA_033721115.1 Woeseiaceae bacterium
CGCTCGACGCGGCCTGGTCGGGCAAGGAGACGCCGGGTCCGCGCGTGCTGGGCAGCACCTGGCTGCCCGATCTCGACGCGGCACCCTCGCTGGTCATCGACCACGACGCACTGCCCGTGTCGCCGCTCGGCGTCCGCTACGAGGACTTCCGGCTCGACACGGCCGCAGCGCCCGCCACCGTGATTTCGGGCCTTGCCGACCGAGGCACGGCCGGCCTCCCGTCACTGATGGAGTCCCGGCAGGCACGGCTGCTCGGCCCGTATGCAGGCGAAATCCGCCATCACGTCGACAAGCCGCGGCTGACCGACGCCGCGCCCGCGGTCATCCTGGGCAGCGCGCCGAACGGGTTCCCGCCGGGTATCGCACAGCACGCGGAGTTGAGGGCACTGGTCGAGGCGGGACTCGAGCCGCGGCGGGCGCTCGAGAGCGCGGGCGCCGGCGCCGGCACCGCGCTGGGCGCAGGCCTCGCACTCGGCAGGATCGGGCCGTCGGCCGGCGCCGACATCCTGATCGGCGACGGTGACCCGCTCGCGGACCTCGCGGCCGTCCATCGCGTCGTCGCGGTGGTCTCGAGGGGCCGCTTTTTCAGCGCTGTCGGGCTGATCGAGCGGGCGCAGGCCGCCCGCGTCGTCGAATAAATTGACAGGCCGCCCGGGACCCGTGCCGCCGGTGCCGACTGAACATAAGCCGAAACACCCGCCGCGCGGCCCAGATCCGGTGCACCCGTCCTGATGGGCCGCGAAATCCCCGTTTTTCCAGCGATTTAGCGGTGAAAGCTGCTGTTTCCACTGATACGAGCGGGTGTCCGGACGTCGGATTTCTTGACAGCAGGCCCTGATCATTGAGCGGCGGGACAGGATCTTCGTCGCTAACCCATTGATTCGGGGTTACAGCCCACCGGGTTGGCACAGCTCTTGCTTTACATACGCTGCCCAAGCGAAGTGTAACTGCATTCGGGAACGATAAACGGCTACGGAGGATTCAGACGCCAGAAGAAAAAAAATCCCAACAACAAAAATCCAGATCCGATAACAATAATATACGTATCCAGTTACCGAAATCGCAGTTACCTCTTTTTGAAAAAAGAGAGAGATTGGCCCCGCCGCATCCGCCGCGGGGCTTTTTATTGGTCGCGATGGAAACCGCATGCGATGCGCATCGGGCGCGGTCACCGCATTACAATGCCGCATGGATCCTTCCCAAGCTCCGGAGCGAACGATGACCCAGCTCGCGCGAACCTGGCTGACCGGCCTTCTCCTGGTCCTCGCTGCGGCGTGCAGCCGGCCCGCCGTCGACTTCAGCGAGGCAACGATCGCCGAGCTGCACGACCGCATGCACCGCGGCGAGGTCAGCTCCGAGCAGCTCGTAGGCTGGTACCTCGACCGCATCGAGGCCATCGATGCCGGCGGTCCGGAGCTCCGCTCGATCATCGAGGTCAACCCGGATGCGCTGACGATCGCGCGCGCGCTCGACGAGGAGTGGGCGGAATCGGGGCCGCGAGGCCCGCTGCACGGCATCCCCGTCGTGCTCAAGGCCAACATCGACACGGCAGACCGGATGTTCACGACGGCGGGCTCACTCGCGCTCGAGCACCACCGGCCGCCCGAGGACGCCTTCCTCGTCAGCCGCCTGCGCGACGCGGGCGCCGTCATCCTGGGCAAGGCCAACCTGAGCGAATGGGCGAACTTCCGCTCGGATCGTTCGTCGAGCGGCTGGAGCAGCATCGGCGGCCAGACCAGGAATCCTTACCACACCGCCCGCAATCCCTGCGGGTCGTCCAGCGGCTCCGCCGTCGCCGTCGCGGCCAACCTGACGATGGTCGCCGTCGGCACCGAGACCAACGGCTCGATCGTCTGCCCGGCCGGGGCCAACGGCATCGTCGGCATCAAGCCCTCGCTGGGTCTCGTCAGCCGTGCCGGAATCATCCCGATCGCACACAGCCAGGACACGGCGGGCCCCATGGCACGGACCGTGCGTGATGCGGCGCTCCTGCTCGGCGCGATGACGGGCGCGGACCCGCGTGATCCGCTGGCGGCCGGCTTCCCGCGCGATGCCGCGAACCAGGACTTCACGGCGAATCTCGCAGCCGACGCGCTCGCAGACAGGCGCATCGGCGTCATCCGGAACTATTACGGTGCCGGCTCGCACCCGGGCGTGGAAAAGGTGCTCGAGGACAGCATCGCCGCGCTCGAGGCGGCAGGCGTAACGATCGTCGACGACATCACGCTCGAAGTCGAGGGCATGTACGACGCGTCGGGCACGGTGCTGGACTACGAGTTCAAGGCCGATCTCGCCGCCTACTTCGAGACGTCCGGCGCGCCTTTCGAGACGCTGGCGGACGTGATCGCCTACAACGAGGCCCACGCCGAGACCGTGATGCCCTGGTTCGGCCAGGAGCGCATGCTCGCTGCAAACGAGGCGGGCGGCCTCGACGACGCCGAATACCTCGACGCGCTGGCCGAGAGCAAGCGCATCTCGCAGTCGGCGATCGATGCCGCGCTGGCCGAGCACGGGCTCGACGCGCTGATCGCACCGACCAACGGTCCCGCGTGGATGACGGACCTCGTCAACGGCGACAGCTTTCACGTCAGCAGCTCGTCGTTCGCCGCCATCTCGGGCTATCCGAACGTGACGGTGCCGGCGGGATTCGTGCACGGCCTGCCGGTCAACGTGTCCTTCGTCGGCCCGATGAACGGCGACAAGGCGCTGATCGAACTGGCCCATGCGTTCGAGCAGGCGACCGCCAGTCGCCGCCCGCCCGACCTCGCACAGCCCTAGCGCCCGACCCGTCAATCTGCGACCTGGGTTCCGGCACCGCGCCGCATCCTGTGGCCTAATCGTCTGCCGGTAACCCGGAGCCCTGCGTGTTCAAGATCGTCCGCATCGCCGTCCTGCTGTTCATCCTGTTCTTCGTCAGCGTCAGTTCCTGGCTCACCCAGGCGCGGAGCACGGACTGGGAGGACAGCCTCTGGGTCAAGCTGTACCCGATCAACGCCGACGGCAGCCAGGCGGCCGCTGACTATATCGCCGCACTCGACGTCGCGGACTTCGAGCCGATCGAGGCATTCATCGCGCGCGAGACCGGGCGCTGGGGACGCCCCATCGAGCGACCGGTCCGCATCGAACTCGGCACGCCGATCCGCGAACAGCCGCCGGCGGTTGCCCCCGGAGCCGGCTTCCTCGGCGTCATGACCTGGTCACTCAAACTCCGCTTCTGGGCGGGGCGCGTGGCCGGCGAGCAGGACGAGATCACGCCCCACATCCGGATCTTCGTGCGCTATCACAGCCCCGACATGCACCTGATGCTCGAGAACTCCGTCGGCCTGCAGAAGGGCATGGTCGGCATCGTGAACGCCTATGCCGGGCGCCGCCAGCGTGGCGCCAACCAGGTCATCATCGCCCACGAGCTCCTGCATACGCTCGGTGCGAGCGACAAGTACGATCCCGCCACCGGCCAGCCGGTCGCACCGCACGGCCTGGGCGAGCCGGAGCGCGTGCCGCTCTACCCGCAGCGCTATGCGGAAATCATGGGTGGCCGCATCGCGCTCGCGGTCGACGATGCCGTCGTGCCGAAAAGCCTCGGCTTCGCCCTGATCGGTCCGCTGACCGCGAGCGAGATCCGGCTCATCGACTGAACCGCGCTGCCGCGCTTCTGCCGCGGGCGCCGCTGCGCTAGTCTGGCCGCATGTCGGCAATGGAATCCCCCCTGCTCTCGGCCACCGGCCTGACCGTCACCGTACCCGGCCGCACGCTCGTCGAAGCGCTCGATTTCGCACTCGACGCCGGCGAGTTCGTCGCGCTGCTGGGCCAGAACGGTGCGGGCAAGACGCTGACGCTCGAAACGCTCGCCGGTCTGCGGCCGGCCGCGGCCGGCGCGGTCCGCCTCGACGGCGCCGACCTGTTCTCGAGCCCGCGGCAGGCCGTTGCCCGCCGGCTCGCGCTGCTGCCGCAGGCGGTCGACGACATCTTCCCCGCCACCGTCCTCGACACGGCGCTCATCGGCCGCCATCCGCACATCCGTGGCCTGCGCTGGGAGACCCGGGCCGACGTCGCGATTGCGCGGGAAGCACTCGCGACGGTCGGGCTCGGCGCCCTTGCGTCCCGCGATGTGCTGACACTGTCCGGCGGCGAGCGGCGCAGGGTCGCGATCGCGCAGATTCTGACCCAGGCACCGGCGGTGTTCCTGCTCGACGAGCCGACCAACCACCTCGACCCGCAGCACCAGATCGAGACCATGCAGCTGTTCCGCGCGGCGGCCGACCGCGGCGCCGGCGTCGTCGCCAGCCTGCACGACGTCAACCTCGCGGTGCGGTTCGCCGACCGCTGCCTGCTGCTGTTCGGGGACGGCCAATGGCGCCTGGGCCCCACGGCGACCGTGCTCGACACGGCCGCGCTGGGCGAGCTCTATGTGACGCCGATGGACGCCGTGTCCTGGCAGGGGCGCGAGCTGTTCGTGCCGGCAGGCGAGCGTCAGTCGACGAAGCCTGCGAGCCGTTCCAGGTAGTACGCGTGCAGCGCGGGGTTGGCCGCGAGCACCGAACGCGTCCCGAGCCCCACCGCGTTGCCGTTCAGGTCGGTGAAGACGCCGCCCGACTCGGTGACGATGATCGACAGCGCCGCGATATCGAGGATGTTCACATCGGATTCGATCACCGCTTCGATCTTGCCCGCCGCGAGCAGGTGGTAATGATAAAAGTCGCCGTAACCCCGGGTGCGGTCCGCGATGGCGAGAATCTCGCCGAGGCGGGTCCAGCCGGGTGAGCGCGCGAGCGATGCGAGGTTGCCCGTCGAGACCGCCGCCCGGGCGGGGTCGCGCTCCGCGCTGACTTCGAGGCGCTTGCCGTTGAGCCAGGCACCCTTGCCTCGCTCGGCCCAGGCCAGTTCGTTCAGCATCGTGCCGCTCGAGACGCCGAGGGTGATTTCGCCCTCTGCCAGCAGCGCAATCTGCGTCGAGAAGAACGGATACTGGCGCACGAAGCCCTTGGTACCGTCGATCGGATCGACGAGCCAGAGACACTCCGCGTCCGCGTCGTGCTTGCCGGTCTCCTCGCCGAAGAAACCGTGCGAAGGGAAACGTGCGAGGATGATCTCGCGGATCGCCTCTTCGCATTCGACGTCGGCCTGCGTGACCGGCGTCCGATCCGCCTTGGTCTTTACCGTGAAATTGCCGGCGTAGTAGTCGCTCGAGATCCGCGCTGCCGCGCGCGCGGCTTCGAGCGCGACCTCGAGATACTCAGAGGCATTGTCGGGGTCGTACGTGGCGGTCACGGCCGGTGGCTCCGTCAGCGGCGATCGGCCGTCACTATGGCCGCAGCGCCGCGAAACCACAAGCGATACGCGCGCCTTGACTCACAGGTGCCGCCTCCCTATCGTAGCTGCATCATCAAGGTGAACCCGGTGAGGCAAAACCGGGTGAACGGGAAGCCGGTGTGACCTCCGTGTCGAATCCGGCGCTGCCCCCGCAACGGTGATCGAGTCAAACCGCAGCCCCCGGCCGGACCCCGTCCCGCCGGAGCCACTGCGAACCGGACCAGGCGGTCGACGGGTTCGCGGGAAGGCGCTGCGGCAAGGAATTGATTCCGCTCGTCAGCCCGGAGACCGGCCTGGTGTACACGCGAACGGCGCGGAGGGCACCGGTTCGGGCGTGCTCCGCCTGACCGTCCCGGCCCGACTCCCTCCCCGCACGTCGCCGCGATAACGATAAACCGTCGTGCGGGTGGCACGCACCGGAGGGACACATGCAAGAACGACTCAAGCGAGCAGCGGCCGCCTGCCTGCTCACCTTTTTCGCGACCCCGTTCGCTGGCGCAGACCCGGCGCCGGGCGACACGATCATCGTCACCGCAACGCGCACCGAGATTCCGCTCGGCGACGCGATCGTGCCGGTCAGCGTCATCTCCCGCGAGGACATCGAGCTCTCACTCGCAACCGACCTCGCGGAACTGTTGCGCTTCGAGGCCGGCATCGACCTCGGCCGCAACGGCGGGCCAGGCCAGGCTTCCTCGCTGTTCGTCCGCGGCACCGAGAGCAACCACGTGCTCGTTCTCGTCGACGGCGTGCGCATCAATCCCGGCACTGTCGGCGGCGCCGCCGTCCAGCACATCGCGCCCGAGATGATCGAGCGGGTCGAGGTCGTAAAGGGTGCGCGATCGGCTCTGTTCGGCACCGATGCGATCGGTGGGGTGATCAACATCATCACGCGGCGCGCCGACGACGCGCACTTCGAGGCCGGCGCCGGTGCGGGCAGCTTCGACTCACGTTCGGGCTTTGTCGCGGGCGGCGCGCGGGGCACACACAGCGATTTCGGCGCGATTCTCAACTGGGAGGCCACCGACGGGTTCGCCCCGCGGCTCGACTCCGACACCCGGCGCGGGTACGACAACGTGTCGGCGAACCTGTACGGCAGCCGCCGCTTTGGCACCACCGAGATTTCGCTGCGGCACTGGCAGGCACAGGGCAACGTCGAGTACCTCGACTTCTTTCTCACCCCGGTCGACCAGGATTTCCGCAACGCGACAACGGCCTTCGAGCTGTCGGCCCGGCCGGGGCTGCGCGTATCGACGAAGCTCGTGCTGGCCCGGATGGAAGACAGCATCCACCAGCACCAGGCCGAGGACTTCGTCGAATCCGAACGTCTGAGCCTCGACTGGCAGCTGAACGCCGGCTTCGCGGATCACACGGTGACCGGCGGGCTCTACGCGATCGAGGAGACGGCGTCCGCGCTGTCCTTCGGCGCCGGCTTCGACGAGGACACCGCCGTGCGCGCCGCGTTCGTCCAGGACCAGTGGGCGCGCGGCCGGCACCGGTCCTTCGTCGCCTTGCGGCTGACCGACCACGAATCCTTCGGCAATCACGTCACCTGGAACGCCGAGTACGCGTTCGAGATCAGCGACCGCCTGACGCTGAATGCCGGCCTCGGCCACGCCTTCCGGGCGCCGGACGCAACCGATCGCTACGGGTTCGGCGGCAGCCCGGATCTCGAGCCCGAACTCGCCGACGAGGCGCAGCTGGGGCTGCGCTATGCGCCGGCGCTCCGGCATTCGTTCAGCATCGAGGCTTATGCGAACGACATCCGCGACCTGATCGAGTTCGACCTCGAGACCTTTACGCTCGAGAACATCAGCGAGGCCGAGATCCGCGGCGCCGAACTCGGTTATGAGTTTCGTGGTGAAAAGTTCACGTTCAGGGCGGCGTTGAACCGGCAGTCGGCCGAGGACGCGGCGACCGGCACGTGGCTGCTCCGGCGCGCGGAGCGTTCGGCGACTCTGAGCCTCGCGCGCGACTTCGGCGCACACCGGCTCGGTCTCGCGCTGCTCGCGAGCGGTGACCGCGTGGATTTCGGCGGCACCCGGCTGCCCGGCTACGTGCTCGCGAACCTGACCGGCCAGGTCGCGCTGGGCAGGTACTGGCGCCTTACGGCCCGCATCGAAAACCTGCTCGACACGGACTACGAAACCGCGGCAGGCTTTCGCATGCAGCCGCGGAGCGCGTTCGTCGAACTCGCGTATCGCTGGCGCTAGACCCGGGAGACGAATCATGGGCAAGCGACTGAGCAAAATCTACACGCGGACGGGCGACGACGGCACGACCGGGCTCGGCGACGGCTCGCGGGTCGCGAAGGACAGCCTGCGCGTCGAGGCTTACGGTACCGTCGACGAAGCGAACAGCGCCATCGGCGTCGTGCTCGCCGAACCGACCGTGCCGGACGGCGTCGCCGCGATCCTGGGCGACGTGCAACACGACCTGTTCGAACTGGGTGGCGAACTCTGTATCCCCGGTCACAGCGCAATCACCGATGCGTTCATCGAGCGCCTCGAACGGCACCTCGACGCGCTGAACGAGGACCTGCCCGCGCTCGATGACTTCATCCTGCCCGGCGGCGGCCGCGCGGCGGCGGCCTGCCACATCGCCCGCACGGTGGTGCGGCGCGCGGAGCGCCGGGTGACCCGGCTCGCACACTCGGAACTCGTCCGTCCCGAAGTGCATCGCTACCTGAACCGGCTGTCCGACCTGCTCTTCGTCTGCGCGCGCGTGCTGGCGCGCGCGGAGTCGGGCAAAGAGGTGCTCTGGGACCGCAAGCGGTCCTGAGACGGACTGCCGTCCGCCCGACCGGCGGCCGCAGCCCGGCGCGCGCGCGCGGTTTCGAGGGCCGCGCAGATCACGGCGGCGGCAGCGGCGACCCGCGGCGTCGCGCGCCCGATCTCGTCGGCGGGCACGAGGAAGTGATTGCCGTAGCGATTTGCCGCGAGCGCCGGCCAGCGCTGCCACTCGGTAAACGCTTCCGTCCCCGCCTCGTCGCTCGCCAGCATGGCTTCCGGATCTCTGGCAACCACGGCTTCCACGTCGACCGTCGGCGCGAGCTGGGCCAGGTCTGCGAACACGTTGCGGCCGCCGCAGAGCCCGATCAGCTCGCTAACGTAGTGTTCGCCGTTGATCGTGTACAGCGGCCGCCGCGCGACCTGGTAGAACACCGACACGGGTGCCAGGCCGGCGTGTTCCGCTTCGAGCCGGGCCAGCCGGGCGCGGAAGGCGTCGGCCGCGGCGGCCGCCGCGGCTTCGCGGCCCGTCAGCGTGCCGATCCGCCGGAGCGCCGCCGCGATGTCCGCGAGCTGCCGGGTGCGCAGCACCTCGACGGTGAAGCCCGCAGCCTCGAGTTCCTGCACGACGTGTGCGGGCGTACCGCTCTCCCAGACGAACAGTGCATCGGGTTCGAGCAGCGCGAGTCGCTCGCGGTCCACGGTGAACGCGTCGCCGACGACCGGCAGCTCGCGGGCCGGGGGCGGATAGTCGGAATACGCACTGACACCCACGAGCGTGTCACCCGCGCCTGCGGCGAAAACCAGTTCCGTGAGCCCGGGAGCGAGCGAAACGACGCGCTCGTAAGCGGCGCCGTCCGCAGCCGGTCCCGCTTCCGGCGCACAGGCCGCCAGGGCCGGCATTGCGAGTGCCAGCGCCAGCGCCCGCCGCGAAATCACTGGGTCAGGCCGTACAGCGTCATGGCGGAAATGACGACGGCCGCGATCAGGAACAGCCGGAACACGAGCCGGTTTGCCGCCGTGGCCCCGCGAATGCCGCGCTCGTCCAGGTCTTCTTCGTCGTCGTCCTCGAGAGCCAGCGCGCTGGTGCCGACCCTGGCGAGCAGGTGTTCGTTGTGTGCCGCCAGGCTCTCGTCGCTCTCTTCGGTGGGTGCGCGCCACGCGCCCAGCGCTGCGTCGAAATGGCCCGCGGTGGCATAACCGATCGCCGTCAGCCGTGCCGGTATCCAGGCCAGCCAGCCGTGCAGGGTCAGCGCGGCTTCCAGCATGCGTCCGGCATTCGGATCTTCTTCCTCGGCCCGCGCGGCGTTGAACACGGCGCGCCGGCGCACGAGGTCCGTCAGGCGGTAGATCCAGGCGCCGAGCGGCCCGACGACGATGAACCAGAAGATCACCGCGAACAGCCGGTTGTTGGCCTGTACGCAGACAGCCGCCTCCACCGCGTGAATGCGTGCCAGGGGATCGGCCGGCACCTCGCCCTCGATCAGCGCGCGCGCCGTCTGCTCGATACGTTCCTGGTCACCGTCCTCGAGCGCCTTGCAATACTCGTCGACATCCTCGCCGATATCCTTCGGGCCGAACGAGAAAAACAGCACGACGATAGCCAGCAGCATGTAAGCGAATGCGCCCGACTCCTCGGGAATCGCGGTGACGCCGAATACCGCGACGGCAACCGGCAGCGCCAGCAGCAGCACCAGCAGGATCACGGGCACGAGCGCCGGCCAGTTCGCGAGCCGACCGGCCTGCCGGAAGCCTGCGTCGATGACGCGCTCGAGCCAGCGCAGCCGACGCAGGTGGAAAAGATGGGTCGCCAGTCGTTCGACGACGAGTCCGATGAGCAGCGCGATCAGGTTCATTGAGTCCGGCCTTGCAATTACGCGCGACGCGCCGCTTCTGTCGCGCCGTCGCCGCGCAGACCATCATACAGTCGTCGCCAGTCGAAAGCAGGACCCGGATCCGTCTTGCGACCGGGCGCGATGTCGGAATGCGCGGCGATACGACGCGCGGACAGCCGCGGATAGGCCGCGATCAGTGCCCGGATGACGCCCGCGAGTACCGCGTACTGCGGGTCTTCATACGGCATGTCGTCGGTCCCCTCGAGCTCGATCCCGATCGAGAAATCGTTGCAGCAGTCCCGGTCGCGAAACCACGAGGGGCCGGCGTGCCACGCGCGCTCCGTGAACGGCACGAACTGCGTGAGTGCGCCATCGCGCCGGATGAGCAGGTGGGACGAAACCTGGAGGCCGCGAATCCCGGCGTAGTACGGGTGCGCGTCCCAGTCGAGGCGGTTCGTGAACAGGTCGACGATCCCGGACCCGCCGAACTCGCCGGGCGGCAGGCTGATACCGTGCACGACGATGAGTTCCGGTTCTGCCCCGGCCGGCCGCGCGTCGCAGTTCGGGCTCGGGACCGCTGCGGCCGGTTCGATGCGGCCGTGCGCCGCGTCGATCGTGAATGCCTGCGCCAATACCCTGCTCCCCGCTGCCAAGGTACGATAGTCCGCGCTGGCCACGGCCGCTGTCAACGCACGATGTCCCTACCGCGCCTCTTCAACCCGGACCCGCTCGAACCCGGCCGACTGCTTGAACTCGGCTCCGAACAGGCCCGTTACATCGGCCGCGTCCTGCGCCTGAGGGCCGGCGCCGGCCTGCGTGTCTTCAACGGCGAACACGGCGAGTTCGACGCAGCGGTCGAGCGCATCGGCAAGGACTCGGCCGTGCTCCGGATCGGCGCCTGCGTCCGGACCGCAACCGAGCCCGCGCTGTCCCTCAATCTCGTGCAGGGCATCTCGCGCGGCGAGCGCATGGATTTCGTCGTGCAGAAGGCCACGGAACTCGGCGTCGCGCAGATCACGCCGGTGCTGACCGAGTACGGCGTCGTGCGGCTCGATGCCGGGCGCGCTGAGAAACGGCGCCTGCACTGGCAGAAAGTCGCGATCAGCGCCTGCGAACAGAGCGGTCGCATCCGCGTGCCCGCGATCGGCACGCCGATACCGCTCAAAAACTTTTTCGGCGCGAACGAGGCGGTCGGTCTCGGGGTCGTGCTCGACCCGGCGGCCACGGAGCCTTTCACCCGGCTCGCACCGCCGGCGGCCGGGCTGACGCTTTTGATCGGTCCCGAAGGCGGCCTCAGCCCGGCGGAACTCGAGGATGCCACGCTCGCCGGGTTTGCCCGCGTCGCGCTCGGGCCACGGATCCTGCGGACGGAGACGGCAGCGGTTGCCGCGCTCGCGATCGCGCAGGCATTCTGGGGCGACCTCGGTGCGGCCTAGGCCTTGACCGACGCTTCGGCGAGCATGCCCTCGAGCTTCTCGAGGTTCGGGATCAGCGGGTACTCGTTGATCATCCGCACGCGGCAGTACACCGGCGCGCCTTCCGGCCAGGCGTCGGCCGATTCGAACTTGAGCACGTCGCGATTCACGCGGACGAGCTGCGGGAAGCCCTGGGTCAGGATGCCGAAATAGCCGGTCTTTAGCTGACCCGTGTGCGCGTAGAAGACCACGATCCGCGTGCGGCCGGTCGCAGCCGGCACGTCCTTCCCAAGGGCTCCCTCGAAGGACACGACCGGCAGCTGCCGGCCATTCCAGCTCACTTCGCCGAGCAGCCACGGCTGCGCGCCGGGCTCGGTCTCCGGCTCGGCGTAGCGCACGACTTCGACGACGCAGGCGCGCGGCACGATCAGACGCTCGCCGGAAAGCGGCACGAGCAGACTGTAGAGCTCTTCGACGGCCGTGTTCATCCGAGCGAAATCCCCCGATCCTCGAGCTGCCGCTCGATGGCCGCGAGCAGCTCGGCATCCTGGTAGGGTTTGCCGAGATAGTCGTTGACGCCGAGTTCGATGGCGCGCGCCCGGTGCTTGTCACCGACCCGCGAGGTCACCATGATGATCGGCACGTCCGCGACGCGTTCGTCGTTCCTGACGTGGGAGGCGAATTCGTAGCCGTCCATGCGCGGCATCTCGATGTCGAGGATGATGACGTCGGGGCGCGTGTCGCGCAGCACGCTGATCGCGTCGAGACCGTCCTTCGCCGTCACGACGCGCATGCCGCTGCGCTGCAGGAAGCGCTCGGTGACGCGCCGCACCGTGATCGAGTCGTCGACGACCAGCGCTACCGGCCGCTCGTCGGTCGGCGTCGGTGCCGCCTTCTTCAGCTCGACGACCGGTGCGCCCGTGCGCACGAGCGCCGCGATGTCGAGGATCAGCACGATCCGGCCGTCGCCCAGGATAGTCGCGCCGGAGATGCCCTGGATGCCCGCCAGCTGCGGGCCGACCGACTTCACGACGATCTCGCGGCTGGCAAGCATTTCGTCGGTCAGAAGGGCAGCGGAATAGTCGCCGGCACGAACGAGGATGACCGGGATGAAGGCCTCGTCGGCCGGCAGCCGCGCGGCC
>JAWWBD010000080.1:0-12388 GCA_033721115.1 Woeseiaceae bacterium
ATGTTGTCCACGGTCATTCCCCCCGGCGCCGTGTGGTGATCGGTGACTGCGCGGACCGCCTGCGGACAGGCTCGGTCAGTGCGCGGTCAGGATGTGCCTCGCAGGCAGCGTCCGTTCGATGGACAGGCGTATCGGCCCGAAGTTCGGTGCCGGCGTGGCAATCCGGTCGGGCGTGGTCACCATTCGGAACGGGCGGCGAGCCCGTCATTCGCGCCTGACGGGGTAGAAAGCGATGATGGCGCCCGCCTCGGCGGCCGCGTTGTCTTCGTCATCCGGTTTGAGCTCCTGCGCCGACTCGAGCCACGCTTCGAGCGATGCCTGCAGTTCGCGCAAACGCGCCGGCGAGCCCTTGATGCGCAGGCGCATGAACAGCGGCTCGCTGTCCGCGTCGTGCCGATCGAGCGCGGCGATGAGTTCGTCCTCGCCGGCGCGCAGCAGTTCGCGGACCGCGTCGACGTGGTCGTCGGTTTCCGACAACAGCGCGCGATCGACCTCGAAGCGGCGGGCGACGGCCGCGAACGTGCGCTCGACCGTGCCGCGCTTTTTTTCCTCCCGCGTGATTTCGATCAGGCCGGCAGCGAGCAGGGCATCGACGTGCCGGTACAGCCGCGTCAGGTTTTCCCCGAGTTCATCGGCCACTTCGCGGGTAGTTCGGGGTTGCTCGGCAAAGGCCTGGATCAGCTTCAGCTTCAGGGGGTCGGCCAGGAGCCTGAGCTGGTCGAGGTCGCTGACACGGTAGGTTTCGCGCATTTTGCCTGGCTCCGGGAAAAAACTGCTTGATTGTTCACGAAAGCGTGAATATTATTGTTCACGGTTTTGTGAATGATGAGGTTAGCGGCTGCCATGGCGATTGTCGACCACCTGATGATTTTTCTCCTGTTCGTCGTGCAGCCGGTGCACGGCGCCTGGGCGTGGGCACGGTACATGGCCAGGATCAGGGCGGGGGAGCCGCCCGACCGGCTGCGCCAGTATCGCGCCACCTACCTCCTCGAATGGACGGCGTTCGCGGTGCTGGCGATCGCGTGGCTGTCCCTTGGCCGGCCACCGGCGGCGCTCGGCATCGTCCTGCCATCCGGCACCGGGTTCTGGCTCGGGATCGCGCTGCTCGTCGCGGCCACCGGCTATCTCGCCTGGACCTGGCGGCAGGCGCGGCGCTCGAGCAGCGAGGACCGGGCAAAGTTCGTCGACTCGCTCGGCGACCTGCGGCACTTCCTGCCGCACACGCGGCGCGAGTTCCGGAGCATTGTCGGGCTGTCGATTACCGCGGGCATCGTCGAGGAGATCATCTATCGCGGGTTCGTGTTCTGGTACCTCGCGCCGCTCATGCCGATGTGGGCGGTCGTACTCGTCTCCGCCGTGGCCTTCGGCCTCGGGCATTCCTACCAGGGCATCGCAGGCATCGGACGAGTGACCCTGATCGGTATCGCGTTCGGCGCCTACTACCTGCTGACAGGATCGATCTGGCTGCCGATCGTCGCCCACATCGTGCTCGACATCCTGCAGTGCGCCGCCCTCTACGAATGCCTGCGCGACAGGACACCCCCCGCGAGTGAATGAGAATCGAAGCAATTTCGCTTTCCGTTCAGCGGCTGCAGGATAAAACGGATGTGCTAGCCTTCGAATAATGACGTCGCGCAGACGACGACAACAAGAGGCAAGAACATGTCCGCACGCATCGCAACTTTGATTCTCCCGCTCACTCTCCTGCTCGCCGCCGGCAGCGCGGCCGCCGCCCCGCTCGAACTGCCGGGACTCGCAGAGCCCGCGACGATCGTTCGCGACCAGCAGGGCATCGCGCACATCCGGGCGGAAAACGCCGCCGATCTCTATTACCTGCAGGGCTGGATTCACGCACAGGACCGGCTGTTCCAGATGGATCTGACGCGGCGGCAGCCGAGCGGCACGCTGGCCGAGCTGTTCGGTCCCGGGTCGCTCGGCGGTGACGTCGCCGCGCGGACGATCGGGCTCAGGCGCGCTGCCGAGCGATCGGCAGGGGCGCTGTCCGCCGCTACCATCGCCGCGCTCGAGGCCTACGCGCGCGGCGTTAACGACTGGGTCATGCACGGACCGGGCCTGCCGCCCGAATATGCATTGCTCGGCTTCACCGACCGCGAGGACTTCCGGCCCTGGAACGTCGTCGACAGCATCGTGATCGGCAAGGCGATCGCGTTCAGCCTGTCGTTCGACCTCGATATCGACCTGACGCTGGACCTCGCCGCCTATGCCGATGCCTTCGGCCCGGCGGCAGCGCTCGTGTTCACGCAGGACGTGTTTCGTGCGCAGCCCTTCGACTGCGCGTCGACGGTGCCGGACGCGACGGGCACGCTGCCCTTCATCCCGGTCCCGTCCCCGTTCCCGAACCCGTTCGCCTGCCCGCCGCCCGAGATCGTCCCGGTCGGCAACGGCAAGGGCCTCGCGAAAGGCCACTCCGGCGGAGCAGCCGCGCCCGGCGCGGCGCTCGAGCATCTCGCTGCGAAAGCGGCGGTCAGCCTGCGGCGCTCGCCGATGATCCGCGCACGGCTCGACGCGGACGGCACGATCGGTTCCAACGAGTGGGGCGTGACGCGTACGCTCGGGGCCAACGGCCGGCCGATCATCGCCAACGACCCGCATCTCGCGCTCAACACGCCGTCGACCTTTTACCCGATCGGGCTCGAGCGGCCCGGGATGACCGTTTTCGGCAGCAGTTTCGCCGGCGTGCCCTTCATCGTGCTGGGCCACAACAGGCAGGTGCACTGGGGCGCGACGACCAACCCGATGGACGTCACGGATACCTTCGTCGAGCTGCTCGTATTCGACGGCGACGGCAATCCCGCTGCGACGCTGTTCCGGAACCAGCCGGAGCCCGTCGAGCTCGTGCCGGAGGCATTTTTCTTCAATGCGGGCGGCACGCTCGCGCAAGCCGTTCCCGGCGTGCAGGTTCCGGCCGCGACGATTATCGTGCCGCGCCGAAATCACGGGCCGATCGTCGAACTGCTCGGCGCGCCGGGACCGGGTGCCGTCGTGCCAGCGCTGAGTGTGCAGTACACGGGATTCAGCGCGACGCGCGAACTCGATACATTCCGGATCTGGAACGAAGCGCAGAACCTGAAGGACTTCGAGCAGGGGCTCCGCTTTTTCGATTTCGGTTCGCAGAACTGGGTGTACGGCGACAACGCGGGCAACGTCGCGTACTTCGCCAGCGCGGAGATGCCGGTGCGCAGTGACCTTGCGCAGGGCCTTGTTGCGCCCGGAACCCTGCCCGGCT
This sequence comes from Woeseiaceae bacterium, assembly GCA_033721115.1. Classification (GTDB taxonomy): domain Bacteria; phylum Pseudomonadota; class Gammaproteobacteria; order Steroidobacterales; family Woeseiaceae; genus UBA1847. The sequence goes on from JAWWBD010000080.1 coordinate 3,248, forward strand.
TTTTCCCGCCGGGAGTCCCGGTGCCGCCGTGGTTCATCCGTGACGGTACGAGCGGTGACCACGAGTGGCTGCCCGTCGAGAACCCGCAGCCCGGCCAGGCGGTGCCCTACGAGGTGCTGCGCCAGGACGAACTGCCGCATACCGTGAACCCGCCGGCCGGCTGGTTCGTGAATGCGAACAACGATCCGGCGGGCACCGTGCTCGACAACGATCCGCTGAACCAGCTGCGGCAGGGCGGCGGGGGCATCTACTATCTCAATCCCGGCTACGCGGGCGGCTTCCGCGCCGGGACGATCACGCGGCGCATTCGCGACTATGTCGCGGCCCAGGGCGAACTCGCCCAGGCGGACCTGGCTTCGATCCAGGCGGACGTTTCGCTGCTCGACGCGCGCTGGTTCGTGCCGTGGATTCTCATGGCGTACGGGAACGCCGCGACGCCCGGCGCGCACCCGATGCTGGCGGAACTCGCCGGCGACCCGCGCATTGCCGAGGCCGTCGGCCGGCTGGCCGACTGGGACTTCACGACGCCGACCGGCATCCAGGCCGGCTACGACGCGGGCGACCCGGTCGTGCCGCACTGGTCGCTCCTGCCCGAGCCAGGCCAGGACGAGATCGACGCGAGCGTCGCCGCGACGATCTACAGCGTCTGGCGCGGCCAGGCCGTCCGCTCGATCGTCGACGATCCGCTGGGCCCGTTGCCGCGGCCCGGTAGCACCAATGCCGTGACCGCGCTGCAGCACCTGCTGCGCACCGGCGGCGGCACGGGCATCGTGGACTTCTTCGCGGTTCCCGGCATCGATGCGTTCGCCGATCGCCGCGACTACAAGCTGCTCGCGGCGCTGGTCGCGGCGCTGGACCTGCTGGCCGGCCCGGAATTCGAGCCCGCGTTCGCCGGCTCGGCGGACCAGGGCGACTACCGGTGGGGCAAGCTGCACCGGATCGTCTTCGACCATCCGTTCATCCCGCAGGCGAGCGTGCCGCCGCAGCCGCCGGCCGCGTTCCCGCAACCCGTGCCGGGACTCGCGGGCTTCCCGACCGACGGCGGCTTCAACGTCGTCGACGCGTCGTCGCACAGTGCGCGCGCCGACGGGTTCGACGATTTCCGCTTCGGCGGCGGGCCGGTGCGACGCTACACGAGCGAGCCGCAGGGGGCGTTCTCGAGCAACGCACGCTCGATCTGGGCGGGCGGCACGAGCGGCGTGCCGGTACCGGGTAATCCGACCTACGCAAACCTGCTGCCGATCTGGCTCGTCAACGAGACGTTGCCGCTGGTGCTGCGCGCGAAGGACGCGGTTGCGGCCGAGACGATCGAGGCCGTGCCGGCGGACTGAAACGCCGGGGCGGCTAGTCGGCCGGCAGACCGAACGGGATGCGCTTCACCGCGATGCGCCCGTTGCTCATGACCATGAGCACGTCCTGCAGTGCGCGGATATCCGTGAGCGGGTTGGCGGGCAGCAGGATCAGGTCGGCCTCGAACCCGTCCGCGATGCGGCCGGTCCGGTTGCCCATTCTCAGCAGTTCGGCCGAACTCACGGTCGCCGTCTGCAGCGCTTCGAAATTGCTCATGCCGAAGGTGACGAAGTGCTCGACCTCGATCGCGATGCGGTTGATCGAGTCCGCCGTATAGTAGTTGTCGGCGCCCGTTGCGATCCTGACGCCGATGCGATGCGCCGCGCGGATCGCGCGTTCGAGCGGCGGCAGCATGTGGCGGCCGCGCAGCCGGAGGACGTAGTCGTAGCGCTCCTCGTTCATCTCGTCCATCGTGACGTAGGTCGGCACGAACCAGGTGCCGCGCTCCTTCATCAGCCGGAGCGTCGCATCGGACAGGTAGGTGCCGTGCTCGATGCTCCGGGCGCCGGCGAGTACGGCCGCGCGTGCGCCCTCGTCGCCGTGGGCGTGCACCATCACCGGCAGGTCGTGGCGTCCGGCTTCCTCGACGATGATCCGGAGCTGACGCTCGGAGTAGACCTGCTGGCGCGGGTCGGTGTCGGGCAGCCCGGCGCGCTCGGTACCGCGTGTCTTGATGAATCCGGCGCCGCGCCCGGCGTTGACGCGGACCAGCAGCCGGAGGTCCGCATCGCTCTCGACGCCGTCGGCGAGCGGTGCGAGGCGCGGGTCGGCGAGCACGGTGTCGCCGAGGTCGGGCGTCACGTAGACGCCGGTTGCAACGACCTCGGGACCGGCCAGCTGCCCGGCCGCGACCAGCGCCTGCAGCCCGACGTCCTGGTAGGCCGGCACCGAGGCGGAGCGCACCGTCGTCACGCCCGATTCGAGTGCGCGTTCTGCCTGGTCGATCGTCTCGAGGTGCGTGTGCACGTCGAAGAGCCCGGGCATGAGCCAGAAGCCTTCGAGATCGATGACCTCGTATTCCGGCGGTATCCTGTCGCGCGCCGGTGCAAGCCGCTCGATGCGGCCGGCGGCGACGAGTACCGTGACGTCGTCACGGATCCGGTCGCGGATGCCGTCGAATATGCGCCCGTTCGTGAGCGCGTAGGCAGTCGGCGCATCCTGTGCGGCCGCCGGGCCGGCGGCGCAACCGAGCACCAGCCAGGCGCAGACGAGCAGCTTGCGCATCAGTCTTCTCCCTGCTTTTTCACAGCGTGCCCGCCGAACTGGTTGCGCATCATCGCGAGCAGCTTCGCCTGGTAGTCCTGGCGCCCCTGGCTCTGGAACCGCGCCATCAGCGCCAGGCTCATGACCGGCGTCGGCACGCCCTGCTCTATGCCTTCGAGCGCGGTCCAGCGACCCTCGCCCGAGTCGGCGACGTAGGGCTCGACTGCCGCGAGCTGCTGGTCTTCCGCGAGGACTTCGGCGGTCAGGTCCAAAAGCCAGCTCCGGACCACGCTGCCGTGGCGCCAGCACTCGGCGATCGCCGCGAGGTCCAGGTCGAAGTCGGCGCGGCCCTCGAGCAGGGCGAAGCCCTCGGCATAGGCCTGCATCATCCCGTACTCGATGCCGTTGTGGATCATCTTCGCGAAGTGACCGCTGCCGGCCGGTCCGGTGTGCACCCAGCCGCGGTCGGTCCCCGGCGCGAGTGCCTCGATCACGGGGCGGAGACTGGCGACGGCTTCGGCGCTGCCGCCGACCATCAGCGCGTAGCCGTTCTCGAGGCCCCACACGCCGCCCGATACGCCGGCATCGACGAATTGCAGGTTCGCGGCCGCGTATTCCGCGGCGCGGCGCATCGAATCCTTGTAGAAGGAGTTGGCGCCGTCGACGACGACGTCGCCTGCCTCGAGCAGGGGCGGCAGCTCGCGCACGTAGGACTCGGTGATGTCACCGGCGGGCAGCATCAGCCAGACGACCCGCGGCGGTTTGAGGCCGGCCACCAGGTCCGGCAGCGTCCGTGCGGGAACGACGCCGCACTCGGCGGCGAGCGCTTCGGTCGTCTCGAGGTCGCGGTTGAGTCCGACGACCCCCAGGCCCCTGCGCCGGAGGCGCCGGGCCATGTTGCCGCCCATCCTGCCGAGTCCGATCAGTCCGATTTGCATGCTGTTGTCCAGAACCTTGCCTTGCCGTTACGGTACACGATACCGACAGTCGCCGTACCGGAGAAAGCCGGACCGTGAAGACAAGCAACGGATACGCGCAACGCATCGTCTGCCTGACCGAGGAGACGACCGAGACCCTCTACGAACTGGGCGCCGAGGACCGGATCGTCGGGATCTCCGGATTCACGGTCCGGCCGCCGCGTGCGCGCAAGGAGAAGCCGAAGGTGTCCGCGTTCACCAGCGCGAAAATCGACCGGATTCTCGCGCTCGAGCCCGATCTCGTGCTGGGCTTCTCCGACCTGCAGGCCGACATCGCGGCGGACCTGGTCAGGCGTGGCGTCGAGGTGCACGTCTTCAACCATCGCTCGGTGCCGGAAATCCTGCGCATGATCCGGACCTTGGGTGCGCTCATCGGGTTGCAGCAGCAGGCGGAAGCCTACGCAGCGCGCCTGGAGGAGGGGATCGAGAAGATGCGCGCGGAGTCCGCTGTCGCGGATGCGCCGCGACCGAAGGTGTATTTCGAAGAATGGGACGACCCACAGATCTCCGGCATCCGCTGGGTATCGGAGCTGATCGGCATCGCGGGCGGCGACGACTGTTTCCCGGAACTCGCGCGCGAGCCGCTCGGCAGGGACCGGATCATCGCCGACCCGGCTGAAGTCGTCCGGCGCGCGCCCGACATCATCATAGGCTCCTGGTGCGGCAAGAAGTTTCGCCCGGAGCGCGTGGCGGAGCGCCCGGGCTGGGATGCCATCCCGGCCGTGCAGAACGGTGATATCTACGAGATCAAGTCGGCGGTGATCCTGCAGCCGGGTCCGGCTGCGCTGACGGAGGGCGTGACGCAGATCCGGGCGCTGATCAGCGCCTGGCAGCGCCGGGCCTGACCCAATCGACAGCCATAAAACGACGCCCTGCTGCATTAAGATAGGCGGGGCAGATCGGGAACAGGAGCGGCCGGTTTGAGCGGATTGACAGCAGATACGGCGATTCGGCTCCTGGTCATCGGCCAGGAACTGCTGGTCGCGATCGTGTTTCTGTCGGGACGAGGTGCAGCGGCCATCCGGGTCAGTGGCGCGCTGCTGGTGCTGTGCGTGGCCGGGTATCTCGTCACTTCCGGGCCGGTGCTACGCGAGGCACTGCCGTACCTCCTGCCGCTGACCTCGCTGCTCGCGATTGCCGCGCCCTATGCGCTGTGGGGGTTCTCGCGGGCCGTGTTCGAGGTGCCATGGCCGGACGCGCGGATCGTGGTCGCGGTTGCCGCTGCCGTCGTTACCGGCTGGAGCCTGGCCACCGCCGACGCCTGGGTGTCGCCGGCCAGTGCCGATCTGGCGGCGGACGCGGTCAGGATCCTGTCTCTCGTCGTCGTTGGTCACGCGCTGTGGATCGCCTGGGCCGGGAGGGGCGACGACCTCGTCGAATCCCGGCGTGCCTTTCGCCTCGTCTTCGTCGGTGTCGTGGCGGTGCAGGTCGTCGCGGTGCTCATGGTCGAACTCGCATTCGGTGCTGCGTCGGTGCCGGGCTGGCTGGATACCCTCAACGTCACGATGATCGGCTTACTGACGCTCGTCCTGGCGGTGCCGATGCTCAGCCTGAACGTGGATTTCTTCTCTCCTGCGAGGAAGGCGGGCGCGCTGCCGTCGCGTGACACGGACCCGGAAAAACTGCCCCCGAGCGACGCTGTTCTGCGTGAAAAGCTGCTCAGGCTCGTGGAGGGCGGCTTTTATCGAGAAACCGGACTCACTATCGGCAGGCTCGCCGCGGAGGTCGGTTACCCGGAGCACCAGGTCAGGCGGCTGATCAACGGCCACCTCGGCTATCGTAACTTTTCAGCCTTCCTTAATCGGTATCGGGTCGACGAAGCCAGGCGGCAGCTTGCCGACCCGGAGCGGGCACGGACCCCCGTGCTGACCATCGCACTCGACCTCGGTTACGCGTCAATCGGCCCCTTTAACCGCAGCTTCCGGGAGCGGACCGGCGTCACCCCCACCGAGTACCGGCGCCGGCAACTCGGTGCCCCGCCCGCCGAATCCGGATAAAGCACGCCGATTTCGAAATCGGCAAGGATCGGTCAGCGCCGGCGAGACCGGGCTGCCGGCGGCCGCTAGCGTGTATCCCGACTGCAATTGCCGGGATTACCGTCATGTCATCGTCATTTTGCTTCACCGAGCTGTTTGTCGCGGCCTGGCCGACGATTTTCGCGCTCGACCTAGCCCGCTACCTGGTCGCGGCCGGCTCCCTGGTGCTGGTGCTGGCGTTGTTCGGCCGCGCACTCGCCGGGCGCCGGATACAGCTTGGCCGTGCGACGCGGGCCGATATATGCCGCGAAATCGGATTCTCGCTGGCAACGACACTGGTGTTTTCGCTGGTCGGATTCGCGGTTTACGCGGGCGCTCGGCTGGGCGCACTCCAGCTCTACGGGGTCCAGCCTCCACCGGCATGCAGGCGGGCCGGAGACGTCAGCGCCGTCGTCCTGCTTCATGACACCTACTTCTACTGGGCGCACCGGCTCATGCACACGCGGTGGCTGTTTCGGCGTGTGCATCGCCTGCATCACCGGTCGCGCACGCCGACGCCGTGGGCCGCCTATGCCTTCGCGCCACCCGAGGCGCTGCTCGAAGCGGCCATCATGCCGCTTGCCGCGCTCGCGATGCCGATGCACGAGCTGTCCGCGCTGCTGTTCGTGACACACATGATCATCCGCAACGTCATCGGCCATGCCGGTGTCGAGCTCTTTCCCGCCTGGTGGCTCCGGGTACCTGTCCTGCGCCTGGTCACGACGACGACCCATCACGATCTGCACCATTCGTCGGGTCGCTGGAACTTCGGCCTCTACTTCACCTGGTGGGATCGCTGGATGGGCACCGAGCATCCCGGGTATGCGGCGCGCTTCGCACGTGTTACGGAGTCGCCACCGGTCTTTGAACGCCGAAAGGAGGAAGTCCAATGAAAAACGACTCAGCCGTTTGCCTCGTCGCCGCAATCCTGCTCGTCGGAGCGAGCGCGGTCCCGGAAAATGCCCAGGCGGGCCCGGAGCGCGATGCGCGCCGGTCGGATCGAATGATCCGGGCCTGCGTCGCCGAAATTGGCCGCAGACTGGAATACCCGCAGGCGGCCGAAGTGCTGCACCGTGTGACGGGGTTCCGGCAAAAGAACCTCGCGGAAACCGAGGTGCGTATCGAGACTGCCGTCACCGAACGCGATGCCGGAAACGCCACCCATCGATACGAGGCGCGCTGCGTTACCGGCCCGCTCACCGAAATCGTCGACTTCAGGCTGCGCGAAGCAGCTCGACCTGGCGCCAGGTCCGATGCGGCGCCTCTGGATCAGAAGGCGTCGCAGGTCTCTGTGTTTGCGGCTTCGTCGTAAGTCATCCCGGGTTTAACGACGTCGTCGACGCAGACGTTGAACGAGACCGTACGGCTGCGTGCGCCGGTGACCAGTTCTGCTGTGCCGCTCGCATCGGTCTGTGCGGTCACCGTCTCGTTGTGACTGCCCGTAAACGTTGCCGTGACGCTGGCGCCTTCGACGGTGGCACCGTTCTCATCCAGAATCACGACTGTGGCTTTCGCGCGCTTGTTCGGCCCTCCGCCGGTACTCGACGGTGTAATCGAGTCGACGTGCGCGAACTCTCCGCTGCCACCGCCGATCGCGGAGCCGCCGAGAATCGTGTAGCCGTTATCCGAGATGCGCACCCAGTCGACACGGTACTCGGCCGGGAACGGTGCGGTGATGTCGTTGGCCCGATACAGGCCGGTAAAGCTGCCGCCGACTGCGAGGTTGAAAATGATGAAGTGTGGCTGGTGAAACTCTGTGCAGTCGGTGCACGAGGCAGGCGTGATGTCGATCGACCAGATCCAGTTGTTGTCGATGTAGGTCGAGATCAGGTCGGGCGTCCACTCCATGCGGAAGTTGTGGAAGGAGCCATTCAGGTCCGACGCGGCATCGTAGGTCAGTCCGTATCCCGCGTAGCCGTTGTTGTGTTCCCAGTGTGCTGTCGAGCCGACCCGGCGGTTGACGACGCCGTCCGCGATCGCAGCGGCCGAGCCCATCTCCATGACGTCGAGTTCGCCGCTGTCCGGCCAGCCGACCTCCCCGAAGTTGTTGCCCAGCGTCCAGAACGCGGGCCATAACCCGTTGGCGAGGTCGGGCACCATGATGCGTGCCTCGATCGTGCCGTACTGGAAGGTCAGCTTGTTTTCGGTCCGGATCCGCGCCGACGTGAACTTGCGGCGATTGCCCTTGAGGACCTGTTCCTGCGCGGTGATGACGAGGTGCCCGCCCTCAACCCGGACGTTTGCGGGATCGCTCGTGTATTCCTGGAGTTCGCTGTTACCCCAGCCGCCGGCGCCGAGGTCGTACGACCAGACGGTCGGATCTGGCGCTGAGCCCGAGTTGAACTCGTCGCTCCAGAGAACCTGTCCGGTTGCGACGCAGGGCAAAGCGAAAAGCGGCAACGCGAATCGCGGTGCGCGGAAAACCCTGCCGGATGCCTCGATCGGCCGATAATCGTCGTCGTGCATGGGGACCCCCTTTTTTTCGATTTTCCCCGGCGCGGGCCGCGGTGATCCGCGCCAGCTGCGGTTGTATGACAGCGCTGTCATTCTTCCCCAACCAAAAGGGTTTGTCAACGTCGGAAGGCTAGTGCGCGGCTGCGAAAAGCATCCGCAGAAAGGTGTCCAAAAAGGTGTCAGGTTTATTTTTCGAAAAATAAACCTGACACCTTTTTGGAAGCCATGATTCAGGGGGCGAGCAGCGTGATCGGCCGGTCGAGCCGGCGCTCCTCGCAGTTGGGCTCACCCGCCGCCCGGTCGATGACCAGGAATTCCTGGCCCGCCTCGAAGGCGATCAGCGGCATGTGCCAGGTGCCGCGCCGGTAGTTGATGCCCTGCCGGCCGTTGGTGACGAAGGCGCGCAGATCGGCTGCCGTCACCGACTCGCCGGGCGGCGCGACGACGACGACGAAGCGAAAAGTCGCGAGCGGGATGAAGGCCTGGCTGCCGAGCGGGTGCCGCTCGATCGTGTCGAAGGTGTAAGGCAGCGTCGAGGGCGTCCTGCAGCGCGCGATACTGACGGCCACCCGGCCGTCCTGCGCGTCGACGGCGCAAAGAGCGTCGAAGCGTTCGAATCGCGCGTCGTTCATCGCTGCGGCTGTCCCGGATGTCGCCTCGATCACGTCGCCGCAGGACGCGAAAGCCTCGCGCGTCAGCGGTTCAGGCCGGAGTTCGATCCCGCTCATGGCGATTGCGGCCGACCGAAGACACGCAGGCGGCTCACGCCGCCGTCGGGATAGATCGCCATTCGCAGGTGGCTGACGATGCCGACGTCGCGGAGCGCATCGGTGAATTCATGTTCGCGATCCGCTTCGAGATTCGCTTCAGGCAACAGTGTCTGCCAGTCGGTTCCCGCCGGATCGGGCAGCTGACTTCCGTGCAGCAACGCCGCTTCGAGCGACACCCGGTCCGGGTAGTTGCCCTTGAAGTGCGCCGTGTCGACGATGACCCGTTCGATCACGCCGGGGTGGCCCAGTGCGAGGACCACCCAGTCGTTGCCCGGCCCGCGCCGGCGCGCAGTCTCCCAGCCGTCGCCCATGTTGATGCCGCGCCCGGGCACGTTCAGGTTGTGCATGCTGCCGAAGTGCTCGTCGCTTGCG
>JAWWBD010000081.1:0-12281 GCA_033721115.1 Woeseiaceae bacterium
ATTACATCAGCTACCCGATCTACTCTGAGAGCAGGACCCCGATCGTCGACTTCATCGTCAACTTCGAGCGCAGGGCCGAGGATCTCGTGACGCTCTCGGAGAAACTCGGCTACGATGTCGCGGCGCATTATCCGAAAACCAAGCACAAGTACCGCGCCGAGCGCAAGCCCGCGCGTGAACTGCTGAGCGACGAAGTCAAGGACCAGATCTACCGCAACTGCAAGGTCGAATTCGCCGCCCTCGGCTTCGAGCGATAAGCAAAAGGGGTCAGAGCCCTTTTAAAACGGGCTTTGACCCCTTTTCAGGTTTTCGGAGACGAAAACGGCGGAAATACTGGCTTTGGCCCTCAAAAGGGGTCAGAGCCTTTTTCGAAAGGGCTCTGACCCCGGTTATCTAGATTGTTTTTTTAGCCAGTTTTTGAACTTGCGCGACAGGCTCGCCTTGTTCGCGTGCGGGAAGGGCTCGTCCGGCACTGCGTGGCCGAGGAAGCCGCACAGCCTGTCCCAGCGCGCGTCCTGCGGGAAGTCGATGACGAGCAGGTCGTCGGGGCGGTCGCGGAAATACTCGAGCACCTCGCGGTTGTGGCGTTCGTAGCGCGCGACGTAGATCTCCTCGTTGCCTTCGGGACAGCCGGCGTCGTCGCCGTAGATCCAGCGCCGCATCGGCGTCTCGGCCGTCGCGAAATCCTTGACCTGGCTCCGGATCCAGTCGGCGGCCGGGCGCCGCGTCAAGATGAATTTGCTGCCCGGGAACCACTCGTCGAGCTCACGGTACAGCACCGGCCAGGGATTGTCCTCGAACGCATCGAACTGCGCGGCTTTCTCGCGCGCGAGCGCGTGCACCTTGTTCGCGATGTCCGGGTCCCTGGTGCCGAACGAGCCGGTCACGCGGTAGCCGAGCTTTTGCAGCGCGACCTCGAGACTGGTCGTGCCCGTCTTGTGGAAGCCGATGCAGAACACCTTGGGTTTCATCGTACGGCTACCCCGACCCGCCGAGAAAGCGGCTGGAAGCCACGGTGCCCCAGGTCAGGAGCACCAGCACCAGGCTCAGGAACACCGCGGCCGAACCGTAGTCCTTGGCACGCCCCGCAAGTTCGTGGTGCTCGTCGCCCATCCGGTCCACCGCGGCCTCGACGGCCGAGTTCAGCAACTCGGTGACCAGGACAATGAGCAGCACGCCGACCAGCGCCGCGCGCTCGAAGGCGGTCCGGCCGAGCCACAGCGCGGCCGGGACGAGGACGACGGCGAGCGCCACCTCCTGCCGGAACGCGGCCTCGTGGCGCCAGGCCAGCGCCAGGCCCTGCGCCGAGTAGCCGGTGGCCTTGAGTATGCGCCTGATGCCCGTGTTGCCCGGTTTGCCCACTCGGATGCTCCTTCGACTTCGTCCGCGATTCTAGCGTACGGCCCTCAGCCGAGGGTCGCGTAGTCGCCCTTGACGAACAGCAGCGGCTCCGCGTCGTTGTACTCGAAGCGCAGCACCTCGCCGATGATGATGTAGTGATCGCCGCTGTCGTGGATCTCGTGGGTCCTGCAGTGCAGGCAGGCGAGCGTGCCCGGCAGCACCGGGACGTCGTCCTCCGAGCGTCCGTAGTCGATTCCGGTGAAGCGCGTATGGTCCGTCCGCGCGAAGTGTTCCGCGAGATCCTGCTGGTCCGCGGCGAGGATATTGATGGCGAAATACTCGGCGCCGAGGTAGGACTGCAGCGAGTTGGACACCCTGGCGATGTTCCAGAGCACGAGCGGCGGCTCGAGCGAGACGGAGCTGAAGCTGTTGGCCGTGATGCCGCGGGGTGAGCCGTCGGCCGCCGCGCAGGTTACGACCGTCACGCCCGTCGCGAAACGGCCGAGGCATTGCCGCAGGCGTACGGGATCGTCCGGCTGGGGGGAGGCGGGGGATTTCTTCATAGGGACGGGCTCCGCCAGCCCTTATGCCTGTCTTTGCCGCGCATTTCAACGCAGCGGAGCCGGGGCGTCCCCGCCGGGCGTGGCTCGGGACTTGTGCGTATTGTCCGCTGCCTGCGGTGATCGCATTCTGTGCAGGTGAAATTGAATCGCCCGGCCGATTCGGATTTACTCGGCCGCTATGCGTGTTCAACTCGCGATACGGGCGCTGCTGCTCGCCTCGGTACTGTCGACCCTGGCGCTGCCCGGCGGGGCCGTGCTCGGGCACGGCGGCGTGGTCGAGGAGGACGACGCGTGCCTCATCCGGATCAGTTACCTGAAGGCGCACTTCAAGGTCTACCAGCCGCGGAGCGCGGGCCATACCGAGTACTGCGAGGACCTGCCGGAACCCGCGGAAAGCGTGTTCGTCATGGAGTACCTGCACGACGAGATGGGCCGGGTGCCGCTCGAGTTCCGCATCATCGAAAACGTGACGGGCAAGGGTCGGTTCGCGCGCTGGGAAGACATTGCGGCGATCGACGATATAGAGGCCGTGACGGTTTTTTACCGGGAACCCGCGATCGAGCCCCATGTCTTTACAGCGGTACACGAGTTCGAAGCGGCCGGCAGCTACATCGGGATCGTGACGGCCCGCCCGGATACGGGCGATCGCCGGCATGTCGCGGTCTTCCCGTTTGATGTCGGCTACACGGGTGCCGGCGTCTGGCCCTGGGTCGTCGGCGCCGTGATCCTGGTCCAGCTGCAGTACCTGTGGATGAGCGGCCGCCTGCGCCGCTGGCTGACCGCGCGCCGGATCGGGGAACCGTCGCTCAAAGTGGTACCCGGAGGAAAGGATGAAGACTGAACGAACCATCAGAACACACTCGCTCCTGCTGCTCGCGATCCTGGCCGTGCCGGCCGTCGCCGCCGCGGGCGACGCGAAGGAAACCGAAGACGGCCACTTCCGCGTGCAGTACACGAGCTCGCTCGACCCGGTGCCGATCAACCGGATGCACGAATGGACGCTGCACGTCGAAACCGCCGCGGGCGACCCGGTCGAGGAGGCCGAGATCACGATCGACGGCGGGATGCCGGCCCACGACCACGGGCTGCCGACTGAGCCGCGGGTCACCGAATACCTGGGCGGCGGCGACTACCGCGTGCAGGGCCTGCGCTTTCACATGCGGGGTGCATGGCAGGTCACTTTCGAAATCCGGCATGGCGACGTCCGGGATCGCGTGACTTTCGACCTGGCGCTGTGAAGCGATTCGCCCCGCTCGCGTTCGCGGTTCTCGCACTCGGGGCCGCCCCGGGTGCGGCGGCGGACTGGAGCGCGGCGGAGCGCGACCTGCTCGCCTCGCTCCGGATCGGCACCCTGGGCACGCCGCCGCCGAGCCCCGGCAACGCGGTCGCGGACGACCGCGGCGCCGCGGCGCTGGGCCATGCGCTGTTCTTCGATACGCGCCTGTCGGGCAACGGCGGCGTTGCCTGCGCGACCTGTCACCAGCCGGCCCGGCGCTTCACCGACGGGCTGCCGAAAGCCGCAGGGATGGGGCTCGCCGGGCGGAATGCGCCGAGCGTCATCGGCGCCGCCTACAGCCCCTGGCTGTACTGGGACGGGCGCCGCGACAGCCTCTGGTCGCAGGCGCTGACGCCGCTCGAGGACGTCAACGAGCACGGCACGACGCGGGCCGATGTCGTCGCGCTCGTCGCGACGGACCCGGAGTACCGGGAGGCCTACACGGCGGTGTTCGGCTCGGCGCCCGACACTTCGGGCGAAGCCGGCGTCGACCGCGCTTTTGCGAACGTCGGCAAGGCGCTCGCCGCCTACGAGCGGCTGCTCGTTCCCGGGCCAGCGCGTTTCGATCGCTACGTCGACGCCGTGCTCGCCGGCGACGACGGGAAGGCACGGGACATACTGACGCCCGACGAAATCGCGGGGCTCGAACTCTTCATCGGCGAGGCGCAGTGCACGCAGTGCCACAACGGGCCGCTTTTCACGAACAACGAGTTCCACAACACGGGCACGATCTCGTTCCCCGGCGACGTCCCCGACCAGGGGCGCATCGCGGGCATCCCTGAGGTCGAGGCCGACCCGTTCAACTGCCGGGGCGAATTCAGCGACGCGGGCCCGGGCGGCTGCGCGGAACTCGAGTTCATTCTGAGCGGGCCGCACCTGCTCGGCGCGTTCCGTACGCCCTCGCTCAGGAATCTGGGCGGCACGGCGCCCTACATGCACAAGGGCCAGCTCGCAACGCTGGCCGACGTGCTCGCGCATTACAACGAGGCCCCGCCGGCGATGATCGGGCACTCCGACATCGAGCCCCTGGGCCTGAACCGGCGCGAGCTGCGCCAGCTCGAGGCATTCCTGCTGACGCTCGACGCGCCGCCGGCAGCCGAGCCCCGCTGGCTCGCGCCGCCCGCCCGGGACTAGCTGGTCAATGGCGTTTCATGCGGGCGGCAGCGAATCCGCCGCGTCGATGGTCACGATCGTGTCGCTGTAGAAGCCGTTGAAGTCCGTCCGCCCGTGCAGGGAGTAAGCGCCGATCGAACCGAACTCGATCCAGTCCCCCGCCCGGATGTTTGCCGGCAGTTCGACGTCGCCGGGCAGCATGTCGCCGGAGTCGCAGGTCGGTCCGTAGAGCCGGAATGCCGCGCGCTCGCCGTCCAGCGGCTGGTCGCCGCGATAGGCCCGGGCGGCGAACCGGGTCTGCACCTTGAACCGGAGTTCCCAGAACGAACCGTACATGCCGTCGTTGAGGTACAGCCGGTCGTCTTTCCGGAGCAACACCCGGACGACCGCCGACAGCCCGCGCGCGGCCAGCGCACGACCGGGCTCCGCGAGCAGTTCCCCGTTGGCGGCGAGCGGCAGGTCGCGGAAGCCGCGGATTGCGTCGAAGTAGGCCTCGAGCGGCGGTGCCTCGAAGCCCGGGTAGGACTTCGGGTAGCCGCCGCCGATGTCGAGCAGCCGGATCGGGAACGGCAGCGCTTCGAGAACGCCGCGGGCCGCTTCCAGGGCGTGGACGTAGGCAGCAGGGCTCATGACGACGGAGCCCACGTTGAAGGCCAGCGCCGGTTCGGCGCCCGATCCCGCAATCGCCTCGAGCAGTGCGATGGTGTCCTCCGGGCTCGCGCCGAACTTGGTCGACAGGTCGACGCGCGCCGTCTCGTGACTGACCGCCATGCGCGCGAACACGATCGCGTTGCGCGGGTCGATTTCGGCCAGCAGCGATTCGAGGCCGGTGGCGTGGTCCACGACGAAGTGGCGTACGCCGAAACGCTGCTGCGCCGCCGCCGCGGTGCCGGGCAGGCGGACCGGATTCATGAAGTAGCAGGCGGCGTCGGGAGTCAGCGCACGGACCTGTTCGATCTCGGGCAGCGACGCGCAGTCGAAATGCCCGACGCCCGCGTCCAGCAGGCAGCGCAGCACGGTCGGGTCGTTGTTCGCCTTCACGGCGTACAGCACGCGGCCGGGGAAGCCGTCGAGGAAGCGCCGTGCGGCGGCCCGGTAGACGTGCGGGTAGATACAGTAGACCGGGTCCACGGGCGCGAGCTTACGAAGCAGCTCCGGGACGTCGGCATAGTTTTGCATGGGCGGGCCTCGACGGTGACGATGCGCCACAAACTATCGCAAATTGCGGCCCGATGGCGACTGCGCGAGCGGAGCTAGGCGGTCGCGGCGGACAGCTTCTCCGCGAGGAAGTCGCCGAACGCAGGTTCCGCGGCCGGGTCGACGACGTTGAGCGCCGGGATGCCCGTGAGACGGTCGACCAGGTCGATCGCGGCGGACGTGTTCGTCGCAGGGCCGGTGACGAGGTCGGGCCTGAGACCGAAAGCCTTGATCACGCCAACGACCGCGTACGGATCGGAGGCGCAGAGAATCGTCGCGGCGACGTGTCCATCCAGTTCGTCGATGGCGGCCTCGCCGTTGTAGGGCTCGAGCGGGGACGCACCGGCCTCGGCTACCAGCAGCTCGGGATTCCGGGCGGCGATGTGGCTCAGGACGGGCCGGATCGCGCGCCGGAAGTCGGCTTCCGGCACCACGGTCGAGGGCAGGCCGCCGTCGACGAAGTCGAAAATGGCTCGGGCCCCCGCGCGCCGGAAAGCCAGGATGTCGCGGTACCGGCCGGCACCGGTCAGCTTGGCGGCGACGACGTCGCGACCCGCAGTTGCCAGCAGTCGACACGCCAGCTTGCCCGTGACCGTCTTGCCGGCCGACATCGAGGTGCCGACGAGCAACAGGGTCGGCACGGCAAACCGGGCGCCCGTCATGCCCAGGGCGAAGGCACGCATGTTGACTGCTTCGCCGCCGCGCACGACATGGCCCACGTAGTCGAGCGCGAGCGGCGCCGGCAGGTAGCGCGACAGCGACGTGAATGCGCCGAACAGGCCCGCGCTGGTCAGTGCGTGCAGGCGCCCGTCCCTGACGGCGCGGAAGCTGCCGACGCCTTCGAGCGTCGCGGCCCGCTCGCCGAGCGCGCCGATCACCGTGTTGCCGGCCCGGACCGGAATCATCTCGCCGTCGACGTGCTCGATCCGGTACAGGGAAGTCGGCGTGCCGACGACACGTGCGAGGACGTAGTCTCCCATGCGCCAGGATTGCGGCACGCGCGCCTCGATCGCGTAGGGCTCCGCTGCGAGATCGGTGATCCGTGCGAGCGATGCGAGGATCGGGCGCATCATGGGTCTGCTCCTTCCTGTCCGGCGGGCGCGAGCAGCAGCATGGCCAGCAGCGCCGCCCGCTCCAGCGTCCGGTCGAGGTAGAGAAACTCGTGCGGCGCGTGGGCGCCGTGGCCGACCGGCCCAAGCCCGTCGAGTGTGGCCGTGAAACGGCTCGTCGTGTTGCCGTCCGAGCCGCCGCCGGCTTCCGCTTCTTCCAGCTCGAGGCCCAGGCTCCGCCCCGTGCGCTGCGCGAGCTGCCAGACGCGGCGGTTCTGCGGTGTCGCCTCGAGCGAAGGCCGCCCGATGCCGCCCTCGATGCGCAGGCGCACGCCGGGCGTCTCGGGCTCGAGCGCTTGGATCCGGCGCTCGATGGCTTCCCCGTCGGCGACGGTCGGCACCCGGACGTCGACGACGGCCGTGGAGTGCGGTGCAATGACGTTCGGCTGGATGCCACCGTCGACGGTTCCCACGTTGACGGTGATGCCGCGCGCCGGATCGTTCAGGGCGAACAGCTTCTGGATCACGTGGGACAGCTCGAGGATCGCACTGGCGCCGGCGCCCGGGTCGAGCCCCGCGTGCGCCGCCTTGCCGTGCACCGTGATCGTGAACCGGCCGATGCCCTTGCGCCGGGTCTTCAGTGCGCCGGTTTCACCGAGCGCAGGCTCGAGGACGAATGCGCGCGCGGCGCGGCGGGCGAGCCGCTCGATATGGCGTGTCGAGGACCGGCTCCCGATTTCCTCGTCCGCGTTGACGAAGATCACCAGATCGAGTTGCGGTTCGAGCCCGAGCTGGTTCAGTGCGCGGAGCGCCACGACGAGCATCGCGAGCCCGCCCTTCATGTCGAAAGCGCCGGGGCCGCTGACGACGTTGCCGTCCACCGTGAAAGGCCGCTCCGCGAGCGTCCCGACAGGCCAGACCGTATCGAAGTGACCCACGACCAGCTGCAGGGGGCGGCCCCGACGCCGCACCTGCGGCCGGGCGTAGAGATGGCGCGGCCCGCCGGCCGGCGCGACTTCGCGGACCCGGTAGCCGACGCTGTCGAGTGCGGCGGCGAGCGTCTGCCGCACGCGCTCGTGGGCGGCGGGGTGCGCGGACGGCGATTCCGATTCGACGAGGTCTTTCAGCAGCCCGGTAAATACGGGCTCGAGGGCCTGTACCTGCCCAAGAACCCGTGCCGGGAGCACCGTCACCTCTGGTCTACTTCTGCATGTCGGCCGGGAACGGGAATGCATTGGTGGATTCGACCGATGCAAAACGGCCCGGCGCCAGATAGGCGAGCAGCGGCGAGGCCCGGAGCAGCGCCTGGTCATCAATCTCGTTGCTCCTGAGGAAAGCGGGATCGGCCCGCGCTGCGACGATCTCGCCGGTGATGAGGCAGTTGTCGCCGAAGCCATCAACCGTTTTCACATGCCGGCATTCGAGAAACAGGTATGCGTCCTCGATGAACGGACCCGCGACGATGTCTGCCGGAAAGGTAGCGAAGCAATCGAGCACGGGTTTTGCTCCCGAATTCTGGCGCGGGCTTGCCGCGAGGCTCGAGAACAGCACCTGGGTCGGCCTGGGAAAGCTGACGGTGAACTCGCCCGTACGCTCGACGTTGGAACAGGTGGCGTGTGCCGGCGTGCAGACGAAGCCGAAGAAGTTCTGCCAGCCGAGCGGCATTGCCATGTGCTTGGGCGCCAGGTCGAGCGTCCCGTCGGGATCGGTCGTACCGACCAGGACCAGGGGTGCAACGGTGAAGAACCGGTCCCAGACAGGTTGTGCCGTGTCGAGTTCGACGAGGTGTCCGGCGGCTTGGATCGTGCTCACGGCGACAGCTCCGGCAGAGTTTATACCCTGAAGCTACGCCGCCCGTTCCGCCCTTAGAATAGGTAGTTGTCCCGAGGCCGTGTGCTATCTTCCGGGCTTCCCATGCCTCCCGGAGACCGGCGGCCGGACAGCCGCGCAGCGTGACGTGATGACGATCGGCGAACTCGTAGCGAACCAGCGGCCGGGCTACAGCCTGGACCAGCGCTTTTATGTCGAGCCCGAGATTTTCGCGCTGGAGCTCGAGCGCATCCTGCTCGCCGACTGGCTGCTGGCCGGTCATGAATCGGAGCTGCCGCAAGCCGGCGATTACAAGGTGATCGAGGTTGCGGGCGAATCGGCGATCATCGTCCGGGGCGCGGACGGTGCGCTGCGTGCCTTCGCCAATGTCTGTCGTCACCGAGGCTCGCTGGTCTGCCTCGAGGCAAGCGGCTCGGTGCGCAGGTTCACCTGCCCCTATCACGGCTGGATGTACGACCTCGAAGGCCGGCTCGTCGCCGCGCGCGACATGCCGGCCGACTTCGAGCAAGGCGCGCACGGGCTTAAGTCCCTGTCCGTCGAGACGCTGGGCGGGCTCCTCCTGCTGTCGTTCGCCGCGAGCCCGCCTGCCGTGAGCCGAGCGCGGGCGGAGATGGCAGAGCCGCTCGGCCTCTTCGGCTTCGAGAACCTGAAAGTCGCCGCGCACAGGCGCTACCCGATCCCCGCCAACTGGAAACTGGCCGTCGAGAACTATGCCGAGTGCTACCATTGCGCGACCGCTCATCCCGACTATGCGAAGCTGCACACGCTGATGCTCGACGATACGAAGCGCGAGCGCCTGCAGGCCGGGATGCGGGAGCGGATGTCCGCCTGCGGCATGCGTGATATCTACATCGATGCGACGTTCGGCAAGGCGGGCGAGGGCGAGCTGGCACACGGGTACAGCCGTACCGCGCTGTTCGAGGGCTACCGGACCGGCAGCCGGGACGGCGCGCCGGTCGCTCCGCTGCTGGGCGAGCTCACGGACTACGACGGGGGCGCGTCCGACTTCGTCATCGGTCCGGTGTCTTTCCTGCTTGCCTACAGCGACCACGTCGTCGGCTACGTCTTCACGCCCGTCGATATCGGGAACAGCCGCTGCGACGTCTACTGGTTCGTCCGCGGCGATGCCGAAGCGGGCAGGGACTACGATGTCGGCGAGCTGACCTGGCTCTGGGACGTCACGACACAGGCCGACAAGGAAATCATCGTCAACAACTGGCGCGGCGTGAGATCCCGGAGCTACCGGCCGGGCCCGTTCTCCAACATGGAGTACTGGGAAAAGTGCTTCGTCGAGTGGTACCTCAGGAAGCTCGGCTCCGGCGTGTCGCAAGCCAGGCCAGCGCGAGCCCGAGCGTCACGACCAGGATGATCAGCGTGGCGAGGGCGTTGATATCGGGCGTCACGCCGAGTTTGACCTTTGAGAAGATGTACATCGGCAGCGTGCTCGCGCCCGGGCCCGAGACGAAGCTCGCGATGACGAGGTCGTCGAGCGACAGCGTGAACGACAGCAGCCAGCCGGCCATCATCGCCGGCGCGATCAGCGGCAGCGTGATGTCGAACACGACCCTGAACGGGTGCCCGCCCAGGTCCATCGCCGCCTCCTCGAGCGACGTGTCCAACGCGACCAGTCGCGAGCGCACGATCACTGCCACGTAGGCCATCGAGAAGGTCGTGTGGGCGATCGTGATGGTCGAGAAACCGCGTTGCCCCGGCCAGCCGATCAGCTGCTGCATGCTGACGAACAGCAGCAACAGCGAGAGTCCCGTGATGACCTCGGGCATGACCAGCGGCGACGTGATCATGCCCGAGAACAGCGTCCGCCCGCGGAAGCGGCCGATGCGGGCGAGCGCGAACGCGGCCATCGTCCCGAATACCGTGGCCAGCGTCGCGGACAGCGCCGCGATCCTGAGACTCAGCCATGCCGCCTCGAGGATCTCCTCGTTCCGCAACAGCTCGCCGTACCAGCGCGTCGAAAAGCCGCCCCAGACCGTCGCGAGCTGCGAATCGTTGAAGGAATAGAACACGACCGAGACCAGCGGGATGTAGAGGAACGCGTAGCCGAATGCCAGGACGGTGACCAGGAAGCGCGAGTTTTTCATGCCGCGCGCTCCTCGTCGGCAGCCTGGCTGCGCTGCAGGAAGACGATCGGCACGACGAGGATCAGCAGCAGCACGATCGCGACGGTCGATGCAAGCGGCCAGTCACGGTTGACGAAGAATTCGTCGAACAGCACGCGGCCGATCAACAGGGAATCCGGGCCGCCGAGCAGGTACGGGATCACGTACTCGCCCATCGCCGGGATGAAGACCAGCAGGCAGCCGGCGATGACGCCGGGCCGGGCGAGCGGCCAGGTGACGTCCCAGAATGCTTCCCGCCGCGAAGCGCCGAGATCTTGCGCGGCGTCGACGAGGTCCTGGTCGAGCCGTTCCAGCGTGGCGTAGAGCGGCAGGATCATGAAGGGGAGATAGGAATAGGTCATGCCGATGAAGATCGCAAAATCCGTGTACATGATCTGGATCGGCTGTTCGGTAATCCCGAGCGACATCAGCAGGTTGTTGATCACGCCATAGTTGTTCAGGAGCCCCATCCAGGCATAGACCCGCAACAGGAACGAGATCCAGAACGGCAGCACGACGAGCAGGAGCAGCAGGCCACGGGTCGTGGGGGTGGCACGGGCGATCGCGTAGGCCATCGGGAATCCCAGCGCGAGGCACAGTGCCGTCGCCGCCAGCGCGATGAAGACGGACTTCAGGTAGGTCACCGCGTACAGCTTGTCGGTGAACAGGAACAGGAAATTCTCGAAGGTGATCGAGAGATTGCCCCCGGCATCGAAAAGCGGCGTGTAAGGGGGCTGGGCGATGACCGGGTCGGCGAGGCTGATCTTCAGGATGATCGCGAACGGCAGCAGGAAGAAGAGCAGCAGCCAGAGATACGGCGCGGCGACGATCGCGCGCTGCCACCATTCCCGCCTGACCGCCGCCACGCCTGCCGCCTAGTCGACCAGCAGGACCGCGCTTTGCGGTTGCCACGAGACCCAGATCTCGTCTTCCCACTCGAGCGTGCGCTCGGCCGACCTGAGCCGGTTCTGGCTGCTGACCTGGATGACCTTGCCGGTGCCGAGCCGGACGCGATAGAGCGAGAGGTTGCCGAAATAGCCGAGGTCGTGGACGACGCCGCGCAGGCGCACGCCGGCAGAATCGTCCGGCTCTTCCCGGGAGACGAAGATCTTCTCGGGCCGCACGGCCACGCAGACCGCCTGTCCCGCACTGACCTCGCGCTCCGGGCGGGCGTAGAGCTCGGTGCCGGCTTCGTCCGAAGCGATGACAATCGTGTCCGAATCGACCTTCGCGACCTTGCCGTCGAAAGTATTGATCGTGCCGATGAAGTCGGCGACGAAACGGTTGTCCGGATATTCGTAGACCTGCTTCGGCGTGCCCACCTGCAGGAACCGGCCCTTTTCCATTACCGCGATCCGGGTCGACAGCGTCATGGCCTCTTCCTGGTCGTGGGTGACGACGACGAACGTGATGCCGAGCTGGTCCTGGATGGACATGAGCTCGAACTGCGTGTGCTCGCGGAGTTTCTTGTCGAGCGCCGCCAGCGGCTCGTCCAGGAGCAGGACCTTCGGTTGCTTGACGAGCGCGCGCGCGAGCGCGACGCGCTGCTGCTGTCCGCCGGACAGCTGGTCGGGTTTGCGCTTTCTGAAGTCGGTGAGCTTGACGAGTTGGAGCACGTCGGCGACCCGCTTCCCGATCGTCGCCTTGTCGAGGTTTTCCTTCCTGAGCCCGTAGCCGACGTTCGTCTCGACGTCCATGTGCGGGAATACCGCGTAGGACTGGAACATCATGTTGACGGGACGGCGGTAGGGCGGCTTTCCCGTGATGTCGGTGCCGTCGATCTCGATCGAGCCTG
>JAWWBD010000082.1:0-12259 GCA_033721115.1 Woeseiaceae bacterium
GGTCGTCGGGCTTGCCGAGAAGCCGCATGTGCTCTGCGCACAGCGTTTCGAGGTCGTGCACGAGCCGCGCCATGTCGACGCGCGTGCGACCGCGGATCGCGATCGCGTGCGGCACGCCCTCGACCGCGAACTCGCCGATCGCGAGGTTGCCGATCTCGACCGGATGGTCGATCAGCTCGGCATAGTCCGCCGCGGCGTACCGGCCGAAGCCGTATTCTTCGGCGCCGTCGCGACGCATCGCCGTCGCCACCCGCCAGTCGCGGCCGAGCGGGGGCTCGGGCGGCTCGATATCGACGCGGCACGGGACCTCGGCCTGGCCCGCGACCTCGAGGAACACGCAGGGCCCGTTGAAATAGGCATGCGTCGTGTCGAGGTGCGCGCCGCGCACGCTCGCGTCGTGAGCGTAGATCTCGGCCGTGACGGTGAGCGGCCGGGTGACGGGCGCGGCCCGCCAGCGGCTCTTGTCGAGCTTCTCGAGCGGGACCCCGAGGCCGTCGGCGTCCGCGCGGATCGCGACGACGTGCTTAGCGTAGTCGCGGATCATGTAACTGCCCGGTATCCAGGCCGGCATCGCGAACACCTGGCCTGCCGGGTCGGGCTCGGCAACCGTCAGGCTGACCTCGAACAGGTGCGCCTCGGGATTCAGCGGCCGGATACGGTAGTGGTGCGGCTGGCTCACCGCCTGCGCACCGGTTCGGTCAGCTTGAGGCTCAGGCACTTGGCCGAGCCGCCCGCTTTCAGGAACTCGGTCAGCTCGATCTCGTGGACGTGGAAGCCCGCGAGCATGAGCCGGGCTTTCAGCGGATCGGACGCGCGGTGCAGGAACACCTGGTCGTCGATGTTGATCGCGTTGCAGGCGAAATTGCCGGCATCCATCGTGTCGACGACGATGCGCTTGTGCGGCGGGATCCGGCTCTCGATCGCGATCCGCGATTCGTAGTCGAACGCCGGCGGGTGATACATCAGGAAACCGTCGGTCAGCGGGCAGAAGCAGGTGTCGATGTGGTAGAAGCGCTCGTCCGTCAGGCGAATCGAGACCAGCTCGACGTCGAAGAACTGCTGGATCTCCGCGTGCGCCTCGATCTCGGTGCGGAAGCCGTAGCCCGTCCAGAGCCAGGGCCCGCCGCGGTCGTGCAGGCAGTCGCCGGCGCCCTCGAAACCGATCTTTTCGTCCAGTTCGTAGAGCTCAAAGCCGTTGTCGCGGAACCACTGCTTGAAGATCGGCTCCTCGGGGCGCCGTTCCATGGGCATGAAGTGGCTCGCGATGGCCTTCCTGCCATAGACGACGCCGGCGTTCGCCGTGAAGACCATGTCCGGCAGCTTCGGCCGTGGCTCGATGATGACGATCTCCGCGTACTCGGCGACCCGGTCCCGGAGCGTCTGCCACTGGCGCTTGGCGAGACTCAGGTCGAGCGAGCCCTCGTTGCCGGCCATCCAGGGATTGATCACGTAGTCGACCGTGAAATAGTCCGGCGGGCACATCAGGATGCGGTCTTTCGGTTTGCTCACTGTATCGTCCTTGCTCTTGTTATTGACGTTGCGGGCTGCCCTAGCCGCGGCGGGGGAGGTGGATCTCCGCCAGCATGCAGCGCACGCTGCCGCCGCCCGAAGCCTCGATGGTATCGATCGGCGCGGTCACGACGTCGCCGTTCGAGACGGCGCGCTCGAGTTGCTGTGCATCGAGCGCCGCGCGCGCCTGCGTCGACATCGCGAGCACGCGCCCGCCGTCCTTGCGCTTCAGTTCGAGCATGTTGCCGGCGAAAGCCTCGAGCTGCTGGTAGCCGAGTTCGACGACCTCGTGGCCCGTCTCCTTCAGCTGGCCCAGCACGGCTTCGCGCTGCTTCGCGTTCCGGATCGATTCGGCGCAGACGAATGCCAGTTCTTCGCCGACGCTCATCATGACGTTCGTGTGATAAATGGGCACGCCCCCGCGGTCGACCGCGTCGAAGGCCACGATCTCGTAGTCGAGTCGCTGCGCGAAGTCGCCGAGCGGCTCGAGATGCGTGCGCGTCGACAGGCAGGCGTAGGCGACGTGATTCACCCGGTCGAGCACGAGGCTGCCCGTGCCCTCGAGGAAGTGGCCGTTCTGCTCGTGCGGTGTCAGGTCGATCACCTCGCGCACGTCGAACCGCCCCTGCTCGTAGAGCGCATCGACGATATCGGAGCGGCGCTCGGCGCGGCGGTTCTCCGCCTCCATCGGGTAGATGACGACGCGGCCGTCGGCGTGGAAGCTGACCCAGTTGTTCGGGAACAGCGCATCGGGCGTGTGCGGCTCCGGCGTATCGTCGAACACGAATACCTCGATTCCGGCGCCCCGTAGCGCGGCCAGCAAGCCTTCGAATTCGGCGGCGGCGCGTTCCTGCTGCCGCGCCGCCGGGATGTCCGGCGGGTCCTGGAACCGATTGGAGTCCGCCGTCTCGGGATTGGAGCGAAACCGCACCGGCCGGATCATGAACGCGGCGTTGGTGATCTGGGATTCGATCTGCTGCGCCATGGCGGGCCTCAGGCGGCGGCGCTCGGGCGCGTCGAGACCGCGGCATGCCAGCGCGCCAGGTTCGCGCCGTCGTCGGGCATCACGATCTTGAGCCGCGTCGCGAAGTCGACGACGACCAGCGCCGAAATGTCGGCGATCGAGAAGTGCTCGCCCGCGAGAAATTCGTTGCCGGCCAGGTGCGCGTCGAGGCGCGCGAGAAACTTCGCCGCGCGCTCCCGGCCGCGCTCGGCGAGTTCGGGGATCTGCTCGTAGCCGTCCGGGCCGGGCAGCGCGCGGCCCTTCAATCCCTTGACCGCGTTGCGGAAAGCCTCCGCCGTCGGCCAGAGCCCCTGCTGTTCGACCTTGACGTTCCACATCGTCACGAGCGCGCGCTCCTCGGGGGTGCGGCCGAAGAGCTTCGGCTCGGGATGCAATTCCTCCAGGTACTGGCAGATCGCGAGGACCTCGGTGATGACGGTGCCGTCCTCGAGCTCGAGCGCGGGCACGACGCAGTCCGGATTGATGCGCCGGTAGTCGGCGGCGAACTGTTCGCCCTTCGCAAGATCGATTTCCACGGTCTCGAGCTCGATGCCCTTCTCGGCGGCAAAGATCCGCACGCGGCGCGGGCTGGGCGCGGTCTTGCAGTCGTAGAGTTTCATGTCATTTCGCTCCGGCCCGTTTCTCCCGAGCGCCGGCCGCACGGAACACGGTCTCGGCATTCTGTCCGAACAGGAGTGCCTTCGCCTCCCGGTTCTTCGACTCGTCGCGACGCCAGTCCTTGCCGAGGTCGATGCCACGGCGGACCGCCGGGCGTGCTTTCAGCGTATCGAACCAGCGCCTGAGGTTCGGAAAGCGGTCGAGGTCGTTGCCCAGGCGCCGGTACGGCCGCACCCACGGGAACGCCGCGATGTCGGCGATCGAGTAGTCGCCGGCGAGGAAATCACGATCACGAAGCCTGACCTCCATGACGGCCAGCAGCCGGTCGTACTCGTTCGAATACCGCGCCTCGGCGTAGGGCACCGGCTGGTCGACGTAGCTGACGAAGTGCGAGAGCTGGCCTGCCATCGGCCCGAGGCCGCCCGTCTGCCAGAACAGCCATTTGAGCACCTCGTAGCGCGGCGCGGTTGCGGCCGGCAGCAACCGGCCCGCTTTCTCGGCCAGGTACATGAGAATCGCGCCGCCCTCGAAGACGGAGATGCCCGTGTCGCGGTCGACGATGGCCGGCATCCGGTTGTTGGGGCTGACCGCGAGGAAGCCGGGCTCGAACTGGTCGCCGCTACCGATGTCGACCGGGATGGTTTCGTACTCGAGCCCGCATTCCTCGAGCATGATGGAGATTTTGTGCCCGTTAGGGGTGGGCCAGTAATACAGATCGATCATGCATCACGCTGACAACGGTCGCCGGGCCTGCCAGTATAAGGGGTCGGAACGGGCTTGCCATACGGCCGGCCGGGAGGTTTGGGCATGCAGCCTGAGGAAAACCGGCTCAAGGCCGCGGCAGGGCACGAGATCCGGGTGCTCACGTGGCACCCGGAGAGCCAACCCACGGCCGTCATCCAGGTGCTGCACGGGCTCGGCGAGCACGCCGGCCGCTACGCACGGTTCGCCAAAGCCGCCGCGGCACGCGGTTTCGCGCTCGGTGCTCACGACCACCGCGGCCACGGACCCGGCAGCCCGCACCCCGGGCACTTCGCGGACGAGGGTGGCTGGCAGCATGTCGTTGACGATGCCGGCATCGTCAACGAGGCGCTGCGGGAAACCTTCCCCGGCCTGCCGGTCGTGATGCTCGGCCACAGCATGGGCTCCTACCTCGCCCAGCATTTCGCGATGCATTCGGGCGCCCTGCTCGCCGGGCTCTTGCTGTCGGCTTCCACCTGGCCCCGGCGCGGCGAACTCGCGTTGCTCGGCGTCGTCGCCCGGGTCGAGGCCTGGCGTCACGGCCCGAGGGGCATGAGCGCGCTGCTGCACCGGCTGGGCTTCGACAACTTCAACCGGCGCTTCGAGCCCGCGCGCACCGCCTTGGACTGGCTGTCCCGCGACCCGGACGAGGTCGACCGCTACCTCGCCGACCCGCTCTGCGGCGGCCCGTACACGACCCGGCTGTGGCGCGACCTGCTCGAGGGCCTCATGCCGCTCGGCAGCAATCGCTCACTCGAGCGTATCCCGGCCGACCTGCCGATACTGATTACGGGCGGCACCGACGACCCGGTCGGCGGCGAACGCGCACTGACCCGGCTTGCGACGCACTATGCGCAGACTGGGCACGGCCGGCTCAAGGTGCGGATCTACGAGGGCGGCCGCCACGAGATGCTGAACGAGATCAACCGCGACGAGGTAACGGCTGACTGGCTCGACTGGATCGCCGCTACCACTCGTAGCGCGCGCGCAGGCTGACCTGCCGGCCCACGGCCGGCGTGCCCGGAAACTGCTGGTAGTCGTCGTCCGTGAGATTGTCCGCAATCAGCGCGACGCCGAAGCCGTTCGCGTGTTGCCAGCCGAGACTCGCGGCGACGACGACGGCGGTATCGGAACTCGCGCGCAGCGCGTTCTCCTCCTGCTCGCGGTACTCGGTGTCGAGCCGGAGCTCGAGGCTCCTCGGCAGCCGGTAGCGCAGCGCGAGCGTCGCGCGGTGGCGCGCGAAATTGAGTGCATAGAAACTCGCGTCCACGTCGGCCTCACCGTAGTCCGCCTCCTTGTCCAGCCACGTGTAGCCGATGCTCACGCGCGCCGGCCCGAACGTGCTGCTGTACAGCAGCTCGACGCCGAAGACGTCGATGTCGACCGGGTTGGCCTGGCGCGCGAACGGCGAATCGCTAGAAAACGTCCAGTCGACGAGATCGTCGTCCGCACGGTAGAAGACCGTGATCGTGCCCCGCCAGTCGAATGCCTGCTGGCCGACCGACAGCAACAGCTGGCGCGCTTTCTCGCGGCCGAGGTCCGGGTTGCCGCCGAAGAGTCCTGACGGACCCGACCCGAGCACGGTGTAGCCCGGCAGCTGGCTCGTCGCCGCGTATTCGAGCGTGACGTGGCGCGTGCCGTCCGGCAGCGTCTCCTCGACCGTCATGCCGAGGACCGGCGAAAACGCGCTGGCATCCCGGTTCGATGCGTCGAGCGTACCGCCGAACCGGAACGTCACGCTGCGACCCGACGGCCGCTCGATCCGGCGCGCGGGCACCAGGCTCAGGCTCGCGTAGGACCGCGACGTGAAGTCGCTGTTCGTCAGGTCGGTGGAGCGGACGAGTTCGTCCGCCGTCAGCTGGCCGGCGAAGTCCCATTGGAGCCCGGCGCCATCGAACGTCCCGTCGAGGCCCAGACCCCAGACGCGCGTTTCGTGGTCGAAGGAACCCGGTGCACCCGACTCGCTGGTCGTACGGTCGAAGTCGTAGTCGTCGACCAGGCGCCGGTAGAACGCGCCGAGCTGCCACCAGCCGCTGTCGAGCTCGGCCCGGTGATTGACGAGCGCAAGCGTCGTCTGCGTGTCGTCGGTCTCGGCTAGGCTCGCGAAACCCGTGTAGGCACCGGGCCAGCCGTACAATTTGTCCTGGTAGGCGACGAGCAGGTCGGACTGCGTAGCGCGGCCCCGGCGCTGGAGCTGGAGGTTGTAGCGCGCGAACTCGTGATCGCCGTTGTCGACGGTGCCGTCGCCGGACGATCCCGCCGCCGATGCCGCGACGGCCACCTCGGCGCCATCGCCGCGACTGACGATGCCGGCCGCCCGCAGCAGGCCAAAGCGCAGATCGTCGCTGCCCGCCCCGGCCTGCACCGCGCCGCCGGGGGTCAGCGCGGGGAGCGCGTAGTCGACCGTCGCGACGTTCGAATTGAACCCGGCCAGCGCGTTGTCGATGCCGGTCAGCAGTTCCGGCGGCGACAGGAGCGCCGGGTCGATCGGGAGCTCGGCGACGTAGTGCCCGGTCTGCGGATCCATGACGGTGACGGCGCCGACCCTGAAGCCCGTGTTCTCGAACAGCCCGCCGCGGACCGTGACGTCAGCCTGGCCCTCCGGCAGGCCGCGCGACTGCAGCTCGGTAACCGGATCGAAGCGCAGCACCGTGGCCGCGGTCGCGTAGGTGCCGGCCGGGCGCGTGTTGGCGACCCGCGTGGCCCGCACGGTGATCTCGCTGATCACGTCGGACCCGGCTTCCGCCTCGTCCGTCTCCTGGGCAGCAAGCGGCGACGGGCCGGCAAGCGCGGCAGCCAGCGCCGCGACCAGCAGTCCGTCAATCCAATGACCGGGCTTCATGCAGTCGGCTCCCCCCGCAGCCGGAAAAGGCGGGTGAATGTGCCACAGCGAGCGCCCGATGTCATTCAGGAGCCCTGCCGTCCGGCGGCCTGCCGGGCGGGGTCCGGGCCGGCGCCGGCACCCACGGGTTTGCCTGCGGCGCGCCAGCGTGGCACATTGAGCCGGATAACAACGAGCCCGGCGGGCGGCAACGCAGTTTGACCATCCAGAGCCGGGCCGGGGCCTGCGGGGCGTATGAATTTTTTGGCCCGTAAACCAACGACAATAGACGTTAACAATCAACAGCAACAAAGGAACCAAAATGGCTGGAAAATTCGAAATCTACAAGGACAAGGCAGGCGAGTTCCGTTTTCGCCTCAAGGCCAGCAACGGGCAGAATGTGCTCGCGAGTGAGGGCTACAAGTCCAAGGCATCCGCAAAGAACGGCATCGCTTCGGTGCAGAAGAACTGCTCCAACCCGGCATGCTTCGAGAAGAAGACCACGCCGTCGGGCAAGTTCCGGTTTGCGCTCAAGTCCACCAACGGCCAGCCCATCGGCCAGAGCGAGAACTACAACACCGAAGCGGCCTGCGACGCCGGCATGAAGAGCGTCACGAAGGCGGCAACCGGCGCCAAGATCGAAGACCTCACGGCCTGATTCCGCGCCCGGGCCCGCAGATCTTTGCGGGCCCGGCGTCAACCATTTCAGCAATATCTGAGGAGTCGACCATGGGTCTTCTGGACTTTGCGAAAGACGTCGGCCGCCAGTTGTTCAACACGGACAGCGAAGCGGCCGACAACATCAAGCAACATCTCGAGATCAAGCTCTCGGGGATCAAGAACCTCGACGTGAAATATGACGACGGGGTCGCGACGCTGTGCGGCGAATGCCCGAACGAAGCGACACGGACGTCGGCGATCCTGATCGCGGGCGACGTCAAGGGCGTCGAGAAAGTCGTTGCCGACGACCTGACTTTCCCCAAGCCGAAGCCCGAGGATAAGAAGGAAAAGTTCGAGATTTACGAGATCGTCAGCGGCGACACGCTGGGCGGTATCGCCAAGCGCTATTACGGCAAGGCATCGCTCTACACCAAGATCCATGCCGCCAACAAGGAACTGATCCCGGACCCGAACAAGATCTACCCGGGTCAGAAGATCCGGATCCCGCTGGACTGACGATTCCCGCGTTCAGCCGGGCATGAAAAAGGGCCGACGCTCGGGAGAGCGCCGGCCCTCGTCTTTACTGCGCCGGATCAGCGCGACCTGAGCGCGTCGCGAATCTCGGTCAGCAGTTCTTCTTCCTTGCTGGGCTTCGGCGGCGCCGGTGGCGCTGCCTCTTCCTTCTTCTTCATGCTGTTCATGGCCTTCACGACCATGAAAATCGCGAACGCGATGATGATGAAGTCGACGACCGTCTGGATGAACATGCCATAGTTGAGCGTGACGGCTTCAGCCCCTTCGCTTGCCTCGCTCAGCGTGACCGCGAGATCCGAGAAGTCGACGTTGCCGAGCAGAAGCCCGATCGGCGGCATCAGCACGTCGGCGACGAACGACGACACGATCTTGCCGAACGCGCCGCCGATGACGATACCGACTGCCATGTCGACGACATTGCCGCGCATGGCAAATGCCTTGAATTCCGACATCATGGACATCTGGGGTTCCCCTTATGCTTGTTATAACCGCCCGGTTGTAACACTCAATCCCGGTGCCTGCAACGAAAAGGGCGCATGTCGCTAGCCCGGTGGGGCTCGATTTCCGCGCCAGAGGCGTAACAGGACGACGAGAATCAGGCCGAGCGCCGCGAGCTGAGCGGCGACCCAGGCCTGTTGCCAGGCGGGCGGGGCCAGCGCCGAGCAAAGCGCCTCGCCTTCGCCGTGTACGCGACCGAAGACCTGCCATACGGTGGCGAGGGCGAGCGGCGTCAGCAGCGCGAGCGGCACGGCCAGCCAGCGCAGCAACCCGTGGACCTCCGCGAAAGGCCGCGTCGCGCGGACCGCGAATGCAGACGGAGCGGCCAGCAGCGCCAGGCCCAGCAGTACTGCGTACATCTCCGCGCCGTCGGCGCCGCAGCCTGCGACCCGCGCCGCCGCGAGCCAGAGCAGGTAGGCGTAGAGCATCATCCAGCCGACCAGGCTCACACCGAGGCGCAGGAATACTTCAGCGAAAGACACTCGTCGCCCCTGCCCGTCGAATCCTTGCGCAGTGTAGCAGTTGCGGTGACGCGCAGACCCCGATCTTATTCATTGGCCCTGTAACTGTATTCCGCCTGGGAATTCGCTATTTTGTGCCGTTCGACCCGTGACGGACCCGTAATGCCCGAGCGCGATTTCCGATCCGCAACCATCCCTGCGCGATCCTGCCTGATCGCCGGAGCCTGCGCTTTTTTCTGCTCTGCAGCGGCCGCCGGCTCGCCCTCGGGCGTCGGTCAGAAAAACTTCGAGGCCGTCTACACGCCGGTTGCGCCCGCCATCGACGGGCGCATCGACGACGCCGTCTGGCGGAACGCACCGGTCATCGACGACATGCACGAAGTCGATCCGATCGAATATTCGGAGCCGCAGGAGACGGTCGTCGTCCGGGTGCTGTACGACGAGGACAACCTGTACGTCGCGGTCGATGTGCGCATGCGGGATACGGCCGACATGACGGCCTTTCGCCTGGCCCAGGGCAGCGACATCCAGGAGGACGACCGGTTCAAGGTCATCATCGATCCCTACAACAACGAGCGCAGCGGTTACGACTTCCGGATCAACCCCAACGGCGTTCGCGAGGAAGGTCTCTTCGGGCTCCTCGGGCGCCCGAACACGGACTGGAACGGCATCTGGGACGGCAAGGCCCGGCTGACCGAATATGGCTGGACGGCGGAGATGGCCATCCCGTTCAAGACCCTGAATTTCGATCCCGACAACACGACCTGGGGCATCTCTTTTTCCCTGAACGTCAACGCGCGCAA
The DNA here is from genome assembly GCA_033721115.1 of Woeseiaceae bacterium. Taxonomy (GTDB): domain Bacteria; phylum Pseudomonadota; class Gammaproteobacteria; order Steroidobacterales; family Woeseiaceae; genus UBA1847. Next base: position 9,649 of record JAWWBD010000082.1, read on the forward strand.
CGAGCAGATCGCCTGGACGTCACAGAACCGGGTCGTGCGGCCCGGCACGCTCGGCACGATGACCGGCGTGGCGCGGGCGGACCAGGGTGTCGGTCTCGACATCGTGCCCTCACTGTCCGTGCAGCGGATTCACAATTTCACGACCGGCCGGGACGAACTGGACGTCGAGCCGTCGCTCGACGTTTTCTACAAGCTCACGCCCGAATTGACCGCGGCGCTGACCGTGAACACCGACTTTTCCGCAGCCGAGGTGGACGACCGGGTCGTCAACCTCGAGCGATTCCCGGTTTTCTTTCCGGAAAAGCGCGCGTTCTTCCTGCAGGATGCCGACATCTACTCGTTCGCAGGCATCGAGCAAAACGGAATCCCTTTCTTCTCGAGGCGCATCGGGCTCAGCAGCGAACGGGCACCGGTCGATATCCGCGGCGGCGCCAAGCTGACGGGACGGGTCGGACCCGTCAACCTGGGCATCCTCGACGTGGTCCAGGACGGTGGCAGCGAGGACGTCAACCTGTTCGTCGGCCGCGGATTCGTCAACGTACTCGACCTGTCGACGCTCGGCTTCATCTTCACGAACGGCGCCCCCGATCCGGACGTGTCGAATTCGGTCACCGGCGTTGACTTCAACTACATCAATCGCGACCTGTTCGATGACAAGGGCCTGCAGGCCAGCCTCTGGTACCTGGCGTCGGAAACGGACGGCCTGGATTCGAGCGAGGAAGCATACGGCGTCGACCTTGCCACTTCTCGCGCGGAAGGCTGGTTCGCCGAATTGCGGCACGAACGCCTGGGCCGGAACTACCGGCCCGCGCTCGGTTTCGTGAATCGCAACGGCATCCGCGACAACGAGGCGGAGATCGGCTACCGCCACCTGCCGCGTGACGGCCTGCTGCAGTCCTGGCTGGTCGCACTCGAGGCCAGGTGGATTACGGACCTCGCCGGCAGGACGGAGTCGGAAGAGATTACCTTCGAACCGGTCAACATCAATACCAACGCCGACGACCGGCTCGAGCTGCTGTTTTCCCGTCAACGAGAGGTACTCGTCGCGCCGTTCGAGATCTCGGACGGCGTCGTGATCGCGCCCGACGACTACAGCTGGAACCGGACGGAGCTGGTCGCGGCGACCGGCGACCAGCGCAAGATCGTGCTCGAAGGGACGGTGGCCGGCGGCGGATTCTACGACGGCGACCGGCAACGCTACACGGCCAGTGTGACCTGGCAGCCGTCGAAATACTTCGCGATCCGGGCGGGACTGGACTACAACGACATCGACCTGCCGGCGGGCGAATTCATCACGCGGCTCGCCACGTTACGCACGGACGTCGCGATGTCCAGCACCTGGTCCTGGAACACGCTGGCGCAGTACGACAACGAGAGCGACACGATGTCGGTGAACAGCCGGCTGCGCTGGATCCCGCGCGCAGGTCGCGAAATGATCCTGGTCGTGAATCACGGCTTCCAGGTCGACGAGCCGCTGCCCGACCGCAGCCGGACCTGGCGTTCGCTCGAATCGAACCTGGTGGCGAAACTCAGCTACACCTTCCGTTACTGAGCAACACCGCTCGGGCCCGCGCATCTTGCGGGACAGACTAGTTCCCGGCGGCCGGCTTTACGAAGCGGAGCACGTACCGATCGGTCTTGCCACGGACCTCGGGATCGAAGACGCTTTTCGTATAGTCGTCAGCGGTGCTCTGCAACACGTCGGACTCGCCTTCCAGTTCGAATCCCGCAGCAGCGAGATCGGCGAGCACGTGTGCCTTCGCGAGACGGTGCAACGTCCCGCCCGTCTCGCGCGGCGAGCCCGGCTCGGCGGCGTGATCGACGACAAGGAACGTGCCGCCCGGCTTCAGGCCCTCGTAGATCTCTGCGAGAAATGCTTCGACGTCGATTTTCTCCCAGCCGTATTCGTCCGAGACCCAGTACAGGTCGTGGTAGTTCAATACCAGCGTCACCGCGTCGAAGGACTCGGCCTGAAGGTCGAGTTCGTTGTTTTCGGCCATCAGGATCTCGACGTTGGGCAGCCGGTTGTCCGCGTGCCGGACGTCGAAGTCCTCGCCGGCGAAACGCCGTATCGGGGTATTCAGGTGCGCGACGACCGATCCCTCCGCGCCCACGACATGGGCCAAAAGCTCGGTGTAGTAACCGCTGCCCGCGAACAGTTCGAGTACCCGGTCGCCGGGCCCGATGCCGGAAAATCTCAGGACTTCCGCGGGTTTGCGCGCGGCATCGCGTTCCCGGTCGGCCGCAGGGCGCGAGGCGCTGGCAACGGCGGCTGCGTAGGGATCCGTGGTCGGGGCCGTGTCGTCGGCCTGCTCCGAGCAGCCCGTGACCGCGAGGGCCAGGGCGAGGATGGTCTGGTGCAATTTCATGGCAAGCTCCCCGTTGTTACCCGGCGATCATAGTCGATGGCAGGAAAATCTGCCGTCCGGGACGAATAAAAAAAGCCGCAACCCGTGGGCTGCGGCTTTTTGCAATATAAAGCCTGGCGGTGTCCTACTCTCACATGGGGAGACCCCACACTACCATCGGCGCTGAGCGTTTTCACTTCCGAGTTCGGAATGGGATCGGGTGGTTCCCGCTCGCTATTGCCGCCAGGCAAACCGGTTGGAAA
>JAWWBD010000083.1:0-12159 GCA_033721115.1 Woeseiaceae bacterium
AAGGCCGTGTACTCCGACACGGTGAAGCAGTTCCAGCTGCAAAAGCGCGTGCGCGGCGTCGAGGTGGCGGTTGGCGCGTTCTTCAACGGCAAGGAGTTCATGCTGCCGATCAACGTCAACTTCGAACACAAGCTGCTGTTCCCCGGCGATATCGGTCCCGCAACGGGCGAGATGGGCACCTGCATGTACTGGAGTGAGCCGAATCGCCTGTTCGCGGCGACGCTCGCCAAGCTCCGGGACAAGCTCGCCGAGGAAGGCTACGTCGGCTACATCGACGTCAACTGCATCGTAAACGGCCAGGGCATCTATCCCCTCGAATTCACGGCGCGCTTCGGTTACCCGACCATCAGTATCCAGGCCGACGGCATCTCGATGCCCGTCGCCGACTTCCTGCACGGCATGGCGAGCGGGGAACTGAAGGAGTTCAAGACGAAGAAAGGATTCCAGATCGGTTTGCGTATCGTCGTGCCGCCGTTTCCCTACGACGACCCGAAGACCTTCGCGGCGAACTCGAAGGACCGCGTCATCATTTTCAGGAAGCCCAATCTCGAGGGCATCCACATCGAGGACGTCCGGCTGTACAACGGCGAGTGGCTGATCACGGGTCACTCGGGTGTCGTCCTGATCGTCACCGGCATGGGACCCTCGGTAAAGCAGGCCCAGGCCCAGGCCTACCAGCGCGTGAAAAACATCCTGATCCCGAACATGTACTACCGGACCGACATCGGGGATCGCTGGTTCGAGGACCACGACAGGCTGCATACCTGGGGCTACCTGCGGGAGAACTGAGCTGCCGGCGGACGCTGACTGGATCGAGCGCCTCGAGCTCGCGGAGCTCGTCCCGGACGGTTATGCCGCAATCGCTGCCGGTGCCGCCGCGGCGCTCGCCGGGCGCATCGCCGGGCTGCGTGAGGCGCTGGACCGGCCGGTCGTGATCGGCATGGCCGGCGCGCAGGGCGCGGGCAAGTCCACGTTCGCCCTGTTTCTCGCGAACTGGCTCGCGCACGAGACGGGCCTCCGCAGCATCCGGGTCTCGCTCGACGACTTCTATTTCGGCAAGGCGATGCGCGCGACGCTGGCACAGACGGTCCACCCGCTGCTCGCAACCCGCGGCGTGCCGGGAACGCACGACGTGGAGGCCGGCCGGCGCGCGCTCAAGGCCCTGACCGACACCGATGACCCGGGGCCGGTCACGCTGCCGGCGTTTGACAAGGGGAGCGACGAGCGGCTGCCCGGTACGGTGGGCCCCGTGGTGGACGCGCCCGTCGACGTCGTCGTGTTCGAGGGCTGGTGCGTCGGCGCGCGGCCGCAGCCGTCCGAGTTGCTGGCCGAGCCGCTGAACGTCCTCGAGGCCGAGGGCGACCCGACCGGCCGCTGGCGCGGCTACGTCAACGAGCGCCTGGCGGGCGACTACGCGGCGCTGTTCGAAACCCTCGACGCGCTGGTCTACCTGCGCGTGCCGTCATTCGAGAAGGTCCGGGAATGGCGCCGCCGGCAGGAGCACGAGCTGCGCGAGCGTCGGCCCGGCGCCGGGCAGACCGACGCCGAGCTCGCGATCTTCATCATGCACTACGAGCGCCTGACCCGGCACATGCTCGACAGCGTGCCGGGCTATGCCGACACGGTCATCGACATCGATGCCGGACACCGCTTCGCGGCGCTCGCGCATCCCGGCTGGGGCGGGCTTCAGTCGGACGGCGGCTGAAGCTCGCGCTCGAGGAAGTCCCCCATCAGGCCGACCATCTGCGGGTGGAAGTAGCGGATGTGGTGCGAATGCCCGAGCCGCGGATAGATCATGAGCTGGCTTTTCTTCGCCCACCCGTGCACGGCCTCGGTGCCGGGTCGCGCCCAGTTGGTCTCCGTATCGATCAATAGCATCGGGACGTCGAGCGTCCGGGCCGCCTGCTCCATCCGCTCGTCGGCCTCGTAGGCCGAGATCAGGATCATCGCGGCGACGCGGTCGTCGCCCTCGGCGGCCAGCAGCGCGGAGCGCGTGCCGCGCGCTTCGCCGACGATCGCGATGCGCGTCGCGTCGATGCCGTCGAGCTTCGCGAGGTAATTTATCGCGGCCTCGGTGTCGAGTTCGAAGGGGCTCGCGAGCAGATTCTCGCGCACTTCGAAGACCTCGTCCGCATCGAACAGCATGCCCTCCATGCTGGCGCCACGGCCGCGCAGTTCGATGCTCAGGACGGCGAAGCCCCGGCGCGCAAACTCCTCCTCGAAGCGGTACATCGAGTGGCGGTTCGAGCGCGCGCCGGAGACCTGGACGACGGCCGGGACCAGCCTGCCGCCGCGCCCGAGGTCGTCGGGGTACCGCAGGTTGCCGTGGATGGTCCAGCCGTCCTCGGTCTCGAAGGAAACGGAGCGCGTGCGGCCGAGGTTGCGGACCTGGACCGCGATCCAGTCGATCAGGTTCTGCAGTTCGACCTGCGGCCGGGTGCCGCGGCGCACGAGGTTGAAGCCGCGCCCCGCGGAGTAGGGCGCGAACATGTGGCTGTCCGGGTTCTGCGCGTGCACGTAGACTTCGGCCATGTCGAGGAACACCGGCTTGTCGAGGATACTCGCGCCGACGTAGAGCGGCGTGCGGGTCTCCGCGAGCCAGGCTTTCGACTCGGCACTTAAGTTCTCGCCGCCGAGCATGACGATCGCCCGGGTCGGCAGGGACGCCGTTTCGCGTATGCCCCGGATTGCCGGCTCGGCGCTGAACTGCGAGGCGAGCACGCCGATTCTGAGCCGGTCGACGCCCGGGTAGGCGGCGAGGAACTCGAGACCGCCCTTGACGTCGAGGTACATCTGCTCGCGCGCCTTTGCGGAGAAATCGTGCAGTTCGTCGGGGATCGGCTGGTGCTCGCCCATGCTTTTTTCGCGGCCGCGCCAGTCGATCGCGAGGGTCGCGACGTTTTCCTCGATCGGGAGCCGGTGTGCGAGTTCCTCGTCGTTGTCGCCGACGTCGAGACGCTCGTGTTCCTTCTCGTGCAAAAGCAGCATCGCGGCGAACTCGTTGTTGCGGCCGGCGCCGGGCGGCAGCCGGAGCGTGCCGCTGATGGTCCAGCCGTCGTCGGTACGGTATTCGATCTCCTTGGAGACGAAGTGCCGGTCGGCCATCGCTGAGGCGGCCAGTCCGAGTGCCGCGATGCCGAATATCCCCCTGAACCTGTTGCCTGTCATGGTGTACCCCCTCCGGTCTTCAGCGTTGCATGCGGGTGCTGGTGCCGAAGATGACTTCGGCCTCGATCCTTTCGCTGCCGCGTTCGACGACGACCGTGCCCGTCTCGCCCGGCTTCGCATCGCGCAGTATGTACATCAGGTCGTAGATGTCGCGCACCTCGCGTCCCATCAGCTCGACGACGCGGTCGCCGCGCCTGAGCCCGGCGCGGTCCGCCGGTCCGCCCGAGCGAACGCCGGCGAGCAGCATGCCGGTCTTGTCGTCCGGCGCGCCGGTGTAGTCGGGAATCGTCCCGAGCGATGCCCCGTAGCCGCGCACGTCACCCTGCGGCGCCGGCGCGGACGACTCGCGATAGGTCAGGCCGTCCGAGGCGCTGAGATCGAGCGCCAGTTCGGCGACGAGGCGCGCCACGCGCGCGCCGCCGGCCGCGTTGATGTGCGCACTGTCGTCTGCCGGCGTGTGGTAGTCCTCGTGCGCGCCCGAGAAGAAATGCAGCACCGGCACGCCCGCCGCGAAGAACGGGGTCTGGTCCGACGGCCCGTAGCCGTCGCCGCCCAGCGTACAGCCGATCCGCAGTTCCGCGCAGAGCGGGTCGACGAGGGTGGGCCATTCTTCCGCCGACTCGCCGCCCAGCACCGACAGCCGGTTGTCGCGCACGCGGCCGACCATGTCCATGTTGAGCATCGCGACGAGGCCCGAAGGTGCCGTGCCGGGCAGCGGGTTCTTCGCGAGTTCCGTCGAGCCGAGCAGGCCCGATTCCTCGGCAGTGAAAGCGACGAAGACGACGTCGCGCGTGAGTTCGTCCCGGCGTGCGGCGAGAATCCGGGCAGCCTCGAGCAGAGCGGCGACGCCCGAGGCATTGTCGTCGGCGCCGTTGTGCGGTTCGTCCGACTCCGGCGCCAGGGAACCCGGACCGCCGAGGCCGAGATGATCGTAGTGCGCCCCCAGCATGACCGCACCGGCGCGGCGCCGGGGCGCGGTGAGCCGGCCGACGATGTTCTCGACAGGCTCGGTCTGCTCGACGAGTTCGACGGTGAGCGCGGCGCGGCCGCCGTCGAGCAGGTGCTCTGCCCGTGCGCGGCTGATGACGGCGACCGGGAGCCCGGCGTCGCCCTGCCGGTCGACCGCCTGGGCGGGGAACGGTGCCTCCTCGACGCCCGCGTCCGCCGGCAGGTCGGCGACCAGCAGGCCGACGGCACCGCGTTCCCGCGCGGCAAAGGCCTTGAAGCGGATGTCGCCCAGCCGGCGCCGGACCTCCTCGTCCGCGAACACGCCGTCTGCCGGCGTAAAGCGTCGCACGAGGACGATCTTGCCCGTGGCGTCGATGCCCGCGTAATCGTCGACGCCGTGCTCGTCCGAGGCGATGCCCCAGCCCGCGAAGACCACGTCGCCTGCGGCGGACGTGCGGGCGGAGAATCCCGGGATCGTGAACTCGTCCGGTGCGAGGCGATCGCCGTCGATCGTGATTTCCGTGGCCGCGCCCGTGGTCACCGAGACGACCGCGTCGAAGCCCTGCCGGTAGCTTCCTGCAGTCCCGGCGGGCTCGAGCCCGATGTCCGCAAACCTTGCGGCCAGCCAGTCCGCCGCCGCGGCGAGGCCCGGCGTGCCGAGGCCCCGTCCCTGGCGCGCGTCGTCGGCGAGCCAGCGCACGTCGTCGAGAAAGCGGTCGGCTGCGCCGCTGATCACCTTCGCCGGCGCGTTCACCCAGCGCGCGACGTAGACGTCGGTTTCGCCCGGGGCGCCCTGGTTGCGGTTCGATGCGAAGGCGAGTGCCGAGCCGTCGGGCGAGAACATCGGGAAGCCGTCGAAACCTTCGGTGAACGTGATCTGTTCGAGGCCGGTGCCGTCGACGTTGATCGCGAAGATGTCGAATTCGCGGCCCCGCGGGTCGTGGTGATTGGTCGAAAAGAGAATCCGGTCGCCGGCCGGGAAGAAATAGGGCGCGAAGTTCGCGCCGCCTAGGTAGGTGACCTGCCGCGGCTCCGAGCCGTCCGCGTTCGCGACCCAGATCTCGAGTTCGCCCGGGCGCACGAGGCCCTCGGCGAGCAGCGCCCGGTAGTCGTCGAGCGCGGAACCTTCCGGGCGCGACGCGCGCCAGACGATGCGGGAACAGTCGCGCGAGAAAAACGCGCCGCCGTCGTAGCCGGGGGTTTCCGTCAGGCGCTGCATGTTGCCACCGTCGGCATCCATCCGGTAGAGCTCGAGGTCACCGTCGCGCATCGACGTGAAGACGATCGAGCCGTCCACGGGGCAGACCGTTGCCTCTGCGTCGTAGACTCCGGTATTTGTCAGCGCCTCGAGGTCCAAGCCGTCCGGCGCAGCGGAGTAGATCTCGTAGCCGGCGTAGAGCGGCCACACGTAGCCCCGCGAGCGATCGGGTACGGCGGGGCAGGCTGCATCGGCCGCGTGCGTCGAGGAGAAGATGATGCGTCCGCCGTCCGCCGTGAAGTACGCGCAGGTCGTGCGCCCGGTGCCGGTCGAAACGAGCGACAGCGATGCGGGATCCGATAGCGGCAGCCGGAAGATCTGGTCGCAGCCATACTCGCCGTGGGTCGACTGGAACACCAGCTCGGACCCGTCAGGCGACCAGTACGCTTCCGCGTTTTCGCCGCCAGCGGTCAGCTGGCGCACCTCGGCCAGGTGTACTTCGCGCGGGTCGTGCAGGACACCGGCCGCGGCGGCCAGCGGCACAAGCAGCACCAGCATCGCTCCGTGCCTGCACCGGGTCAGCATCGCGGCGGACCTCAGTCGGGCAGGGCGAACACGAACAGCATGCTGTTGCCGTGCTGCACGTCGATCTCGGGATAGAGCTGCGCCAGGTGGCGCGCGCCGGCGGAGCCGCCACCGGTGCCGACGGCGATGTACTGCCGGCCGTCGACCGCGTAGCTGACCGGGTAACCGGTGACGGGCGAGGCCAGCGGAATGCGCCAGAGGACCTTGCCCGACCCGGCGTCCAGGGCCATGAAATAACGATGCAGGTCGCCGACGAACACGAGCCCGCTGGCGGTCGTCAGCACCGACCCGAGCGCCGCGCGCTGGTCGTAGGTCCAGGCAACCTTACCGGTGCCGGCATCGACCGCGGCAAGGCGGCCGACCCGGCCGTCCGAGCCGTCCATGTGATAGATCTTGCTGTAGTCGACGCCGGACACGTTGACGTCGAGCGGCACGACCTCGTAGTTCGTGCACTCGTTGCTGACCGGGCTGTAGAGCATCCCGGTCGTTGGATTGAAGGCATCGGTCTGGAACAGCTTGCCGCCGCGCATGCCGGGGCAGACCACGCGGTTGTCACCGATCTTCGTCGGGATCAGCGCCGTGTTCATGCGGATCGCGCCGGTCTCCGGATCGATCGACTCGTAGAGATTCTGCGAGGCGACGAGCAGCCGGTGCCAGAGGTACTCGCCGGTCTCGCGGTCGAAAGCCCACTGGATGCCGGGTTTGCCGAGCACGAACACGACCTTGCGTTTTTTACCGTCGATTTCCACTTCGGCGAGGATCGGGTTGTCCTGGTGATCCATGTCGAAGTTGTCGCGCGGCTGCATCTGGAAGAACCACTTGATGGCCCCGGTTGCGGCGTCGAGTGCGAGGATCGAGTTCGAATACAAGAGGTCGCCGCCCTGCGTATCGCCCTTCAGGATCTCCGGGTACGGATAGGCGCTCGCCGTCGTCCAGTAGACCGTCTTCGATTCCGGGTCATAGCTGCCGGTCAGCCAGAAGGACGCCTTGCGGCGCATCTCGTAGGGCACCTTGCCCCAGGTCGCTTCGTGCGCCGCCGGGTCGTCGGGGCCGGCCACCGACTCGCGGCGCCAGAGGATCTCGCCCGTCTCCGCGTCGTGCGCGATCAGTGCGCAGGCATGCGGCGTGCCGGTGCCGCAGGTCTGCCCCGCGAAGACCCGGCCGTCGGCCACAATCGGCGGCGACGAGTAGTTGAGTCGCTCCTCCGGGTTGCCCGTCTTCACTTCCCAGGCAAGTTCGCCGGTCCTGGCATCGAGCGCGATCAGGTACCCGTCGTCGCTCGTGAGATAGACCTTGGTCCCGTACAGCGCGAGGCCGCGCGTCGACGCGTTCGCGCTGCCGCGGGGCAGGCGGCGCCGGTATTCCCAGAGCAGCGTGCCGTCGGTGGCGTCGAGCGCCTGCACCTTGCCGTTGGTATGGGGCAGGAACATGATGCCGTCACGCACGACCGGCTCCTGCTGCGATTCGCCCGCCTCCATGTTCCAGGCCCAGGCGAGCTTGAGGTCCGCCACGTTGGCAGGCGTGACCTGGTCCAGCGGGCTGTAGCCGTTCGCGTTGTGATTGCCGCGCCAGCGCAGCCAGTCGGCTGCCGCGGCGGCGTTGATCTCCGCGTCTGTCACGGGCTCGTAGTCGGCGAGTTCTGCGTGCGCGCAGGCAAAGGCCGTGAGGGCGCCAAGCGCGATCAGGCTCCGGGTGCGGCGGGTCGGCATATCATTCTGCTCCGAAGTGTGTTGCGAGGTAGCGGACGACCGTCTCGACCTCGTGGTCTTCGATCGGCGCGCCCTGGTTGATCATCTGGTTGACGAGATACTCCCACTGGCGCGGCGTCTTCCGCGCCTGGGTCACCTGGTAGAGGTCGTGGCACTGCGTGCAGGCGTACTCGACGATGTCCCGACCCTCGTCCTCGGGCAGTTCGTCGTCGGCGAGTGCGACCGTACCCGTGCAGATGAGGACGAATGCCAGCAGCCGTGTTTGCATCATTCTTTCATCCCGGCCGGGCGCACCATCAGGTGCACGGTGTTGGAGGTGCCGCCCTCGGGCGGCGGGTTGAACGCATGCACGGCGATCGAGCGATAGCCGACGATGCCGGTTTGCTGCCAGGGCCCGGGTGCGCGGTACGGATCGGGCTTCGGGCTCGCCATCAGCCCGGCCGGGAGGTCGAACTCGACGCGCCGCGGACTGACGAAATGCGTGGTCACCGAGATGCCGTCCACGCGAACGAGCGACGTCATCTGGAAACCGCTGCCCTCCAGCACGACGCGGGTCGCCGGCTGCCCGGCCGGCACGCTGGCCGGCGTGATCGCGCTGATCACGGGCGCGAAAGTCGAGGCGGCCACCGAGCGCGAGGGCTCGGTGAACGTGTAGTACTCGGGCGTGTAGCCGAGTTCGATCCAGCGCCCGTCCTTCATCACGCGCACGATGCTCTGCGTATTGAAAATGTCGGCGAGGGGGTCGGCCGCGAGTACGACGAGGTCGGCGCGCCGGCCCGGTTCGATCGAGCCCACCGCGGCCGGGCCGCGGGCTCCGTCTTTGCCCTCGAGCAGTTCCGCCGACCAGCGGGTCGTTGCCTTCAGTGCCTGCATCGGCGTCAGGCCCGCCTCGACCAGCATCTGCATTTCCTGGTGCAGACCGAGCCCCGGCATGCCGCCGGTGATCGTGTCGGTGCCGGCCTGGATCCGGCCGCCGGCCGCGACGAAGCGCCGGATGAATTCCCTGACGTTTTCGAAGCCGGCCTCGAACTCGCGGCGATCCGCGTCCGGCAGGTACCTGATGAACGGCATGTTGCCGTAGCGCCGCGAGAAGTTCTTGATCTGGCGGTGCTTGGCCAGCAGGCTGTCGGCGATGTTGCCCGGGAAGTAAACCAGGTCCGGATTGCTGAGGAGCCGGTAGTCGTCGAGCTCGCGCGCGGCGGCATCCCGGCTCATGCCGCCCCACTCGTAGACGATCGTCGGGTTCAGGTAGACGCCGCGTTCGACGGCGTCGGCGATCATCGCATCGAGCGCGTCCCAGTCGTCGCTCATGAACGTGGCCCAGGTCAGGTGCTCCCCGGCCTGGAAGGCCGCAAGTTCGCGCGCCGACATCGCCGCCTGGGTGAATGCCCAGACGTGCTCGATGACGTCGTGGCCGTCGGCGATGCTGTCGACGGCGTTCTCGGCATGTCCGAAGACCATGAAGCCGTGTTCGTGCACGGCGGCCGCCGCCAGCGCGTAGGCGCGGGCCGAGTCCCGGTTGTGGGTGGGGAAATGCGCGATGTCGGGCTCGTTGCCGAGCCACTCGGCGATCACCGTGCGGATCTCCGCGGCCGAATCGTCGTTGCCGAACGGCGGCCGGCGGCCGCTGTGGTAGAGCCGCGGTACGTCGGCGGCGGCCTGGCTGGCTTCTCGTCGTGCCCGCGGCAGGTTGTCCAGCGCGACGACGGAGGTCACCCCGTGATTGATGAACAGTTCGCCCATCCAGTCGAGCCAGTGCACGTGCGAGTCGATCAGGCCGGGTATGACGAAGCGGCCGTCGAGCTCGATGACGTCCGCGCCGCGCGGCAGCGGTTCCCCCGGGGCGAGCAGCGCGCTGATCGTATTGCCCTCGATGACGAGGGCATGGTCGGCGAGCGCCTCGTCCGAGACACCGTCGATGATCGTCGCACCCGTGATGACGCGCAGGCCGGCATCGTCCGCCACGGCGAACCCGGCGGCTCCTGCGAGCAGGCAGAGGACGATCGTGCGGGGCAGAGTGCCGAGCCGTGCGGCTGACAGCATGCGGATTTCTCGGTGACGGGCTGGCATGACGGGTTTTTCGTCATGATAGCGCGATCGCATGGCAATAACGCTTACAGGTGAAGCGAATCGACAGCGCTCCGCGTGGCGTGGCATCATGCGCGCCGCCCGTACGGGCCGGGCCCTGGTGACCCGAGGCAGGCAGAATCATGATCAAAACGGACGTCGTTATCATCGGGGCGGGCCCCTGCGGCCTGTTCCAGGTCTTCGAGCTGGGGCTTCTGGGTCTCGAGGCGGAGGTCGTGGACTCGATCCGGCAGCCGGGTGGGCAGTGCAGCGAGCTCTATCCCGACAAGCCGATCTACGACATTCCGGGGATCCCGGTCTGCACCGGCGAGGAGCTGACCGAGCGGCTCCTGGAGCAGATCAAGCCGTTCGCGCCGGGCATGCACCTTGGCGAGGAGGTCGCGGTCGTCGAGCCCCGCGATGATTCCTTTTATCTCCGGACGGGCAAGGGCACCGAGTTCGAGGCCCGGGCCGTCGTCATCGCGGCCGGCGTGGGCTCGTTCCAGCCGCGGCCGCTGCGCGCCACAGGCGTCGACGATTTTCCGGCCTGCGTGCACTACCGGGTCCGCGATCCGCAACAGTTCGCGGGCAAGCGGCTGGTCATCCTGGGCGGCGGCGACTCGGCGCTCGACTGGGTGCTCGAGCTGATCAACGTCGCGGAGCGCATCACGCTCGTCCATCGCAGGGACGAATACCGTGCCGTGGACGCATCCGTCACGGCGATGCGCGCCCTGGTCGATGCCGGCCAGATGGACCTGATCGAAAACGCGAAAGCGACCGCGCTCCACGGGGAGGGCGGCGTGCTGACGGCAGTGACCGTCGAGAACAAGGCGGGCGAGACGTTCGAGGTCCCGGCGGATCACGCGCTGGTGTTCTTCGGGCTCGCGCCGAAACTCGGGCCGATCGCGGAGTGGGGCCTCGACATCAATCGCAAGACCATCAACGTCGATACCGAGAAGTTCGAGACGTCGACGCCCGGCATCTACGCCGTCGGCGACATCAACTACTACCCGGGCAAAAAGAAACTGATCCTGTGTGGCTTCCACGAGGCCGCGCTGGCGGCGTTCGCGATCAAGCAGCGCCTCGAGCCGGACAGGAAGGTGCACGTGCAGTACACGACGACGAGCCCGATCATGCACGAGCGGCTCGGGGTGAGCGCAGACCACGCGGACGACTGATGGCGCCCGCGATCGGTGACGCGCTGGCGCTGCCCTGCGGCGCAACCCTGAAGAACCGCCTGGCGAAGGCGGCAATGACCGAGGGCTTGGCGGACGCCGCGAACCGGGCGACGGGTCGCCACGTGACGCTGTACCGGCGCTGGGCCGAAGGCGGCGCCGGGCTCCTGATCACGGGCAACGTCCAGGTCGACCGCCGCTACCTCGAGCGGGCCGGTAACATCGCGATCGAAAAGCCCGCGGCCGGCGCCGAACTCGAACGGCTCGCGGCACTGGCGGCGGCCGGCACGACCGGCGGCGCCGGGCTCTGGATGCAGATCAGCCATGCGGGCCGGCAGACGCCGAAACTGATCACGGCAGAACCCGTTGCGCCCTCACCGGTCGGCCTGGAAATCCCGGGCGGGCGCTTCGGCGCACCGCGCGCGCTCAGCGATGACGAGATCCGCGACGTCATAGGGCGCTTCGGCCACGCGGCCGCCGTTGCGAAGGAGACCGGCTTCACCGGCGTCCAGGTCCATGGCGCGCACGGTTACCTTTTGAGCGAGTTCCTGTCGCCGCGCGTCAACCGCCGCAGCGATGCCTGGGGCGGCAGCGTCGCGAACCGCGCGCAGCTCCTGGTCGAATGCGTGCGCGCCGCGCGGCGCGCGGTCGGTGCGGACTACCCGGTCGCGGTCAAGCTGAATTCCGCCGACTTCCAGCAGGGCGGCTTCTCGTTCGACGACTGCCTCGCGGTCATCGAATTGCTGAACGACGAGGGCATCGATTTGCTCGAGATCTCGGGCGGGACCTACGAGCAGCCGAAGCTGCTCGGGATCGAGGGGCTCGAGCCGGCTTTCGAGGAGCGCGTGCGGGAGAGCACCCGGCTGCGCGAGGCCTATTTCCTCGACTATGCGGCAGCGGCGCGCGGCGTCGCGAAGATGCCGCTGATGATCACGGGCGGTTTCCGATCCGCGGCCGCGATGGACGAGGCGCTCGCGAGCGGCGCCGCCGACGTGATCGGCATCGCGCGGCCACTGTGCCTCGACCCGGCCGCGCCGGGTGACCTGCTCGCCGGCCGGACCGGGGCGCTGCCCGACGTCGATCGCGCATTGCGCTTCGGGTCCGGGCTCCTCGGTCCGCACTCGCGGGTGCCGCTCGTCAAGGTCGTGAACGGCTTCGCGAAGATCGGCTGGTACTACGAGCAGATCTACCGGCTCGCCGACGGGCTCGACGCCGACCTCGCGCTCGGGATGCTGCGTGCGCTCGTCGCCTACGAGCGCACCGAGAAAACGAAAGCGCGTGAGCTCGAGCGGCCCGCCCGGCCGGGAGG
>JAWWBD010000084.1:0-12153 GCA_033721115.1 Woeseiaceae bacterium
GACATCGTCGTCGTGCCGGTACTCCGGGCCGGTATCGGGATGCTGGAGGGCATCCTCGAACTGGTGCCGACTGCGCGCGTCGGCTTCGTGGGCCTCTATCGGGACGAAGAAACCAAGGAGCCAGTCAGCTATTACCAGCGTTTCCCGCCCCAGGTAGAAGGCGGCACCTGCATCATCATCGACCCGATGGTGGCCACCGGCGGCTCGACGTCCGCCGCCGTGCAGGAACTCAAGGCGGCAGGTGCCGGCGCAATCGTCGTCGTCTGCATCGTCACCTGTCCGGAGGGCCTCGCCCGCGTCGAGAGCGAACATCCCGATGTCGAGGTCTACGCGGCCGCGATCGATGAACGCCTGAACGAGCGCAAATACATCGTGCCCGGCCTGGGCGACGCCGGCGACAGGCTATTCGGCACCTCGCACGGCTAGCAGGGGCGCGCCGCGGCTGGGCACCCGGCCGCCCGCAGCGGTATCATTCGGGCAGCTGGTCGAAAGGGGGATCGGCATGGCGGAGCCGAAAACGAAGAAGCACGCGGGGAGCGTCAAGGCTTTCCTCGACGCGGTCGAGGATCCCCGGCAGCGGGCCGACGCCAGGAAACTCTCGGCCATGATGCGGTCGGCCACCGGCAAGCGTGCAGCGCTCTGGGGGCCGTCGATCGTCGGTTTCGGCAGTTATCACTACCGGTACGAGAGCGGTCGCGAGGGCGACTGGCCGCTCGTCGGCTTCTCGCCGCGCAAGGGCAGCCTGTCCGTGTACATCATGCCCGGCTTCGAGCGCTACGCTGCCCTTCTGAAGAAACTGGGGCAATTCAAGACCGGCAAGTCCTGCCTCTACATCAAGCGCCTGGAGGACGTCGACGAAGCCGTGCTGGAGGAGCTGATCCGGGAATCCGTCGCGTACATGCGCGACAAGTACCCGACGAGCTGAGCCCGGTGAGCGACACGATCATCAGCTACAAGCTCGACGGTGACGCGCTTATCGTGGAGTCGAAGTACGGGACCGAGTCCTATGATTCGCAGTTCCTCGTCGCGGCGCTCCTCATCTACGTGGCGCGCGGCAGCGGCACCATCGAACCCGAGGAGACGGCGCAGATGCTGGCGCTGATCCACGAGCATTTCCAGCTGGCGGGCGCAGATTCGCTGCGACTGCTGACGCGGGCGATGAGCGAGCTTGCCGAGAAACCCGAGCTGGGCGACCTCCTGGCCGAGCTGGGCAAGACGCTGTCGGAGCAGGAGAAGGAAGATATCGCCCTGATGGCGCTCAAGGTCATCGCGGCGGATGGCCGTCGCGAGGTCGCGGAGATGGAGCGCTTCAACCAGTCGATGGCGGCGATCGACGTCCCGGACCACGTAGTGCACCGCGCCTTCGACCGTTATTTCTCGGAAACGATGCCGGGTGAGTGAAGCCCGTGGCTGCCGCAGCAGAGACCGCGCAGTTCGCGCTCCGCGAGGCGACGGCCCGTGACGTCGACCGCCTGCTCAGGTGGTTTCCGGACGAGATGTCGGTCCGGGTCTGGGGCGGACCGACGTTCCGCTATCCCTTCACGCGGCACTCGTTTGCCGAGGACATGCAGTGGGGCCGCATCGCGTCATTCAGCCTGGTTGCCGCGGACGACGAGGCGGCAGGGTTCGGGCAGCTTTACGAGCGTTTCGACCGGATCAATCTCGCGCGGCTCGTCGTCGAGCCGGGCCGCCGCGGCCGGGGCCTGGGCAGGCGCCTGGTCCGGTGCCTGCTCGACGAGGGCCGTGCGCGGTTTCCGTGCGCCGAATACTCGCTGTTCGTGTACCGCGACAACGCGACCGCGCTCGCCTGTTACGAGGCGCTTGGTTTCCGGGTCAGCCCCTATCCGCCGGGCGCCCCGCTCGCCGACGAATGCTTTTACCTGACGCGGCCGGTGTTCCGGCCGCAGCCGCCCTGAAAAACCACAACAGCAAAGGAGGCTTTCCATGACGACCGAACTGACGATGCTGACCTGGGTCGCGGCGTTCACAGCCGTGCTCTGGATTCCCTACATCCTGAACATGATCATGGTGCGGGGCCTCGCGGACGCCGTGGGGTACCCGGAAAATCCCAAGCCGCTCGCGCCCTGGGCAACGCGCATGAAAGCAGCGCATTACAACGCGGTCGAAAACCTGGTCGTATTTTCTGCGCTGATCCTGACGCTGCACGCCGCCGGCATCAGCACCGACCTGACGGCGCGGGCCGCGGTCGTGTACTTCTGGGCCCGCGTCGCGCACTTTTTCGTTTACGGCTTCGGCATACCCTGGCTGCGGACGATCACGTTCGCCATCGCCTGGGCCTCAATCGTGACGCTGATCCTCGAGCTCCTGCTCTAGCAGCGGGTCGCCGCTCTCCAACGCGGCTTTGCGGGACTCGAGCTCGCCCCAGCGCTCGATGCGTGCGTCGAGGTCGGTCTCCGCGGCCGCCAGTTCGGCGAGCGTGTCGCGGATCCGCTCCTCGTCGCCCGCATAGAAGCCGGGCGCTGCGATCTTTTGCTGGAGCCCGGCGACGCGGGCTTCGAGCGCCTCGATCTCGGTCGGCAGGGCGTCGAGCTCGCGCTGGTCCTTGTAGCCGAGCTTGGTCGGGGCGCGTTCGCGCCGCCGCCGGTCCTGTGCCTCGCGCCGGGATTTGCGGCGGGGGTCGTCGGTCTCGGCGAGCCGCCGGCCGCGCCGCAGCCAGTCGCTGTAGCCACCGACGTATGTCTGGATGCGGCCGTCCGCCTCGAACACGATCGTCGAGGTCACGACGTTATCGAGGAACTCCCGGTCATGGCTCACGACGAGCAGCGTGCCGGCGAACTCGCAGAGCCGTTCCTCGAGGACCTCGAGGGTCTCGATGTCGAGGTCGTTGGTGGGCTCGTCGAGGACGAGCAGGTTGGCCGGGCGCGTGAACAGTTTCGCCAGGATGACGCGGTTGCGCTCACCGCCCGACAAGGCGCTGACCGGCATCATCGATCGTTTCGGGCTGAACAGGAATCCCTTCAGGTAGCCGACGATATGCCGGTCCTTGCCGTTCAGCCGGATGTAGGTGCGGCCCTCGCCGACGTTGTAGGCGACCGACCTGGCGGGATCGAGTGACTGCCTCAGCTGGTCGAAGTAACCGACCTCGAGATGCGTGCCGTGCTTGACAGTGCCGGCGTCGGGCTCGAGTTCCCCGAGCAGCAGCTTGAGGAGCGTCGTCTTGCCGACGCCGTTGTTGCCGATCAGCCCGATGCGGTCGCCACGCATGATCCGGATCGAGAAATTGTCGATCACGGGTTCCTCGCCGTAGCCGTAGCGTACATTGCGGGCCCGGATCACCTTGCGCCCGGACTGTTCGGCTTCCTCGATGTGGATGCGGGCCCGGTCGCCGCGTCCGACCCGCCGGGCGCGCGCCTCGCGCATCACTTCGAGCGCCCGCGCGCGGCCCTCGTTGCGGGTGCGGCGGGCCTTGATGCCCTGCCGGACCCATTCTTCTTCCTGCGCGAGTTTCCTGTCGAACCGTGCATTGGCCGCCGCTTCGGCGTCGAGCGCCGCTTCCTTGCGCTCGAGGTATTTCTCGTAGTCGCCCGGCCAGCTCGTGAGCCGTGCCCGGTCGATCTCGAGGATGCGGGTTGCGAGGCGCCTGAGGAAAACGCGGTCGTGGGTGACGAACAGGACGGCACCCCGGAATGCGTGAACGCGGTCCTCGAGCCAGCGGATGGTCGCAATGTCGAGATGGTTCGTCGGTTCGTCGAGCAGCAGCAGGTCGGGCTTTTGCACCAGCGCCCGGGCGCGGGCGACGCGGCGGCGCCAGCCGCCGGACAACTCGCGCATCGACTGGTCGGGCGGCAGGTCCAGCTCGGTCATCGTTTCCTCGGCGCGTTGCTCGATGTGCCAGCCGTCGTGGGCGTCGATTTTCGCGTGCAGCGCTTCGAGTTCGCGCAGCCCGTCGCGGTCGAGCTCAGCCTGCGAGCGCGTTTCGTAGGTCTCGCGCAGCTGGCGGATGCCGGCAAGGCCCTGGCGCACCACGTCGCGGACGGGCAGGTCCATCGCGTCCGGCAGGCCCTGTGTCAGCTCGCTGATCACGAGGTCGGCCGCGCGGACGATCTCGCCGCGATCGGGCTCGATCTCGCCCGTGATCAGCCGGAAGGTCGTCGACTTCCCGGCGCCGTTCCTGCCGATCAGGCACACGCGTTCGCCGGGCTCGATCGCCATGTCGGCAGCGTCGAGAATCGCCTGGTCGCCGAAAGCGAGACCCACCTGGTCGAAGCGCACGAGCGTCATGCGGCGAGGCTATCACGCCGTGCCGGTCACACTGAAAGCCGGCGTGGCGCCACGATTGCGTTACGTTATAGTGACGCGGTTGACCGGAACTGCCGAGAGTGCCCGGGGGCAGGAGATGATCTTTCCCGACAGGACGTTCGTGCTGCTTTTGACGCCCGTCGCACGTGCGGGACACGCTCGATGAACGGAAACGCACGCCGGGCGTCGGCAGGGCCCCTGCTCTGGGCCGTCGTTTTCGTCATGGTGCTGGCCTGGTCGGCCTGGCGGCCGCACGACGTGACGATCTGGATCCTCGAGGCGGCGCCGGCGCTCGTTGCGGCGGCCGTGCTCTGGGCCACGCGAAGGCGGTTCCCGCTGACCCCGCTCGCCTACGGGCTGATTCTCGTGCACGCGATCATCCTGATGGTCGGCGCGCACTACACCTATGCCGAGGTGCCGGCCGGTGACTGGGTGCGGGACGCATTCGGCCAGTCGCGCAACAACTACGACAAGCTCGGCCATCTCGCCCAGGGTTTCGTGCCGGCCATCATCGCCCGCGAGGTCGTGATCCGGCTGCGGGTGTTTTCGAGCGCAGCCTGGCGCAATTTTTTCATCGTCTGTTTCTGCGTCGCCGTCGCCGCCGTCTACGAGCTGCTCGAATGGTGGGTCGCGCTGCTGTCCGGGGAAACGGCGGAGGCGTTCCTGTCGATGCAGGGTTACCAGTGGGATACGCAGGCCGACATGTGGACTGCGCTCATCGGGGTCGTCGCGGCGCTCGCGCTGCTGGGTCGCGTGCACGACCGGCAGCTGGCGGCGCTGTGACGGCTCGTGTCCTCTCGGGCGTCGTGCTCCTGTGCGCCGCCGCCTGTGCCGCTGAAGCGCCCCGCGTCGTCATGGAGACGTCGCTTGGCGTCATCGTGCTCGAGATCGACACGGTCAATGCGCCCGTTACGGCGAACAACTTCCTCAAGCTCGTCGACGGCGGCCATCTCGACGGTGCGAGCTTCTACCGGACCGTCTCGCCGGCCAATGACAACGGCACGCCCGTCATCTCGGTGGTGCAGGGCGGCGTCGGCGATGCGCCAGCGCCGCTGCCGCCCGTCGCGCACGAGCCGACGTCGGTGACCGGCCTCCGGCACGTCGACGGGAGCGTGTCGATGGCGCGCACCGAACCGGGCACCGCGACGACGGAATTCTTCATCTGCATCGGCGCGCAGCCGGCCCTCGACTCCGGCGGCACGCGCAATCCGGATGGCCTGGGCTTCGCGGTGTTCGGCCGGGTGGTCGACGGCATGGACGTCGTGCGCGCGATCCATGCCGCGCCCGCCGACGCGCCGACGGAGTTCGAGTATTTTCGCGGCCAGCTGCTCGAAGAGCCGGTGCTGATCGAGACCGTCAGGCGCGTTTCGCCCTGACCCCGAGCCCGAGCAGCGGTTTCAGGTACTGGCCCGTGAAGGAGCGCTTGGAGGCCGCGACCTGCTCGGGCGTGCCGGCAGCGATGATCTCGCCGCCGCCGTCGCCGCCTTCCGGGCCCAGGTCGATGATCCAGTCCGCGGTCTTGATGACGTCGAGGTTGTGCTCGATGACGACGATCGTGTTGCCGCGGTCCCTGAGCCGGTGCAGCACGCCGAGCAGCTGCTCGATGTCGTGGAAATGCAGGCCCGTCGTGGGTTCGTCGAGAATGTACAGCGTATTTCCGGTGTCGCGCTTGGAGAGTTCCTTGGCGAGCTTGACGCGCTGTGCCTCGCCGCCGGAGAGCGTCGTCGCATTCTGGCCGAGCCGGATGTAGGACAGGCCGACGTCGTTCAGCGTCGCGAGCTTTTTCGCGACGACGGGCACGTTCTGAAAGAACACGAGCGCGTCCTCGACGGTCATCTCGAGCACGTCGTGGATGTTCTTGCCCTTGTAGCGGATCTCGAGGGTCTCGCGGTTGTAGCGCTCGCCACGGCAGACGTCGCAGGGCACGTAGACGTCGGGCAGGAAATGCATCTCGACCTTGATGACGCCGTCGCCCTGGCAGGCTTCGCAGCGCCCGCCCTTGACGTTGAAACTGAAGCGCCCCGGCAGGTAGCCGCGGGAGCGCGCTTCCTGCGTGCCGGCGAACAGCTCGCGGATCGGCGTGAAGAGGCCGCTGTAGGTCGCCGGGTTCGAGCGCGGCGTGCGCCCGATCGGGCTCTGGCTGATGTCGATGACCCGGTCGACGTGTTCGAGGCCCAGGATTTCGTCGTGCGGGGCCGCATTGCGATTCGAGCGATTCAGCCGGTCCGCGACGGCCTTGTAGAGCGTGTCGTTGACCAGCGTCGACTTGCCGGAGCCCGAGACGCCCGTGACGCAGGTCATCAGCCCGACCGGGATCGCGGCATCGACGCCCTTGAGATTGTTGCCGCGCGCGCCACGGACCTCCAGTTGCCGATCCGGGTCGGCGGCCGCGCGCTCGTCCGGGACCTCGATGCGGCGCTTGCCGGACAGGTACTGCCCTGTCAGCGACTGCGCGCTCTTCTTGACCTCGGCGGGGGTGCCAGAGACGACGATCTTGCCGCCGTGCACGCCGGCGCCGGGCCCGAGGTCGACGACGTGGTCCGCCGTCAGGATCGCTTCCTCGTCGTGCTCGACGACGATCACGGTGTTGCCGATGTCGCGCAGGTGCGTCAGCGTGTCGAGCAGGCGCTGGTTGTCGCGCTGGTGCAGGCCGATCGACGGCTCGTCGAGGATGTACATGACGCCGACGAGCCCGGAGCCGATCTGGCTCGCGAGGCGGATGCGCTGGGCTTCGCCGCCGGACAGCGTGTCGGCGCTGCGGTCCAGCGACAGGTAGTCGAGACCGACGTTCGACAGGAAGCCCAGCCGGTCGCCGATTTCCTTGACGATCTTCTTCGCGATCGTCGCACGCCAGCCTTCCAGGCTTAAGGATTCGAAGAACTCGCGCGCGTGGCCGACCGACATCCCCGTGATGTCGGGCAGCGTCCTGTCGAGGATGAACACGTGCCGCGCCGCGCGGTTCAGCCGCGTGCCGTCGCACTCCGGGCAGGCCTGGCTGTTCAGGAACTTGGCGAGCTCCTCGCGCACGGCGCCGGACTCGGTTTCCCGGTAGCGGCGCTCCAGGTTCGGGATCACGCCCTCGAAGCGATGCAACTTGCGGATCTCGAGGCCGCGCGAGTTCTCGTAGAAGAACTCGATCTTGTCCTTGCCGCTGCCGTACAGGATCTTGTCGCGGAGCGTGTCGGCCAGTTCGTCGAACGGGGTCTCGAGGTCGAAGCCGTAATGCGCCGCCAGGCTCCTGATCATCTGGTAGTAATAGGTCGTCCTGCGATCCCAGCCGCGGATCGCGCCGCCCGCGAGCGACAGCGACGGGTTGACGACGACGCGGTCCGGATCGAAGAACTGCCGGACGCCGAGGCCGTCGCAGGAGGGGCAGGCGCCGTTCGGGTTGTTGAACGAGAACAGCCGCGGTTCGAGCTCGGTGAGCGAATAGCCGCAGACGTTGCAGGCAAAGCGGTCGGAGAAGACGAGTTCCTCGCGCCCCGGTTCGTCCATCCAGGCGACGCGCGCGACGCCGTCGGCGAGCCTGAGTGCCGTCTCGAAGGACTCGGCGAGCCTGAGCCGCATGTCCTCTTTGACGCGGAACCGGTCGACGATCGCGTCGATGCTGTGCTTGCGGCGCAGGTCCAGTTTCGGCGGCTGGTCGAGCTCGTAAATCTCCCCGTTGATCCGGGCCCGCACGAAGCCCTGCGCCATCAGGTCCTGCATCAGGCGCACGTGTTCGCCCTTGCGGTTGGCGACGACCGGGGCGAGCAGCATCAGTCGCGTACCCTCGGGCAGGGCGAGCACCTGGTCCACCATCTGGCTCACGGTCTGCGCTTCGAGGTCCGTGCCGTGATCGGGGCAGCGCGGCATGCCGGCGCGCGCGAACAAAAGCCGCAGGTAGTCGTAGATTTCGGTGACCGTCCCCACGGTCGAGCGCGGATTGTGCGAGGTCGACTTCTGCTCGATCGAGATCGCGGGGGACAGGCCGTCGATGTGATCGACGTCCGGTTTCTCCATCATCGACAGGAACTGGCGCGCGTAGGCCGAGAGCGACTCGACGTAGCGGCGCTGCCCCTCGGCGTAGATCGTATCGAACGCGAGCGATGATTTGCCCGAGCCGGACAGGCCCGTGAAGACGATCAGCCTGTCGCGCGGCAGGCGGAGATCGAGGTTCGCCAGGTTGTGCGTCCGCGCGCCGCGGATGTCGATGAACTTCATTCGGGAGGGACTAAGGAATCGCCGACCAACCTGCTAATATACGCCGCCCTTCAACTCCGGCGCAAAGAATGACCGCAGAGCCCGACGAGCCGGCCCGCGACGAAAGCGCGTTACTCCCGGCCGAGGCGCGCGCCGTCGGCGTGATTGCGCTGATCGCGATGCTCAGGATGTTCGGCCTGTTCGCCATGCTGCCGGTGCTGGCACTGCACGCGGCCGGGCTCGAGGGCGCGACGCCGCTTTTGATCGGCATCGCGGTGGGCGGCTACGGGCTGACCCAGGCCGGCCTGCAGATACCGCTGGGCGCACTGTCGGACCGCATCGGGCGGATCCCGGTCATCCTGGGCGGGCTCGCCCTGTTTGCCGCCGGCAGCGTGCTCGCCGCGGTCGCCGACTCGATCACGATGCTCGTCGCCGGGCGCCTGCTGCAGGGCGCCGGCGCCATTTCCGCGACGCTGACCGCGCTCCTGTCCGACGCGACCCGCGAAGCGGTGCGGACGCGGTCGATGGCCGTGCTCGGCATCGGTATCGGTGCCGCGTTCCTCGTCGCGATCGTCGCCGGCCCGATGCTCGCTGCCCGCTACGACGTTCCGGCCCTGTTCTGGATCGCTGCCGGGCTCGCCGGCGCGTGCGCGTTGCTGCTGGCCCTCCTGCCGGCCGGCATCGGTCGGCCCGCTGCGAGCGGGGGTTCGCGCCTCGGCCCGGCACTGCGGCCCGACCTGCTGCGGCTCGACGCCTATGTCTTCCTGCTGCACGCGATCCTGACGGCGAACTTCGTGGCCTTGCCGTTCCTTTTGACCGGCCGGCTCGAGCTGCCCGTCACGAGCCACTGGCAGGTCTACGTCGGCGCACTCGTCGCGTCGCTCCTCATCACCGTGCCGCTGGTCCTGGCCGACGACCGGCAGGGCCGGCGTGCGACCGTCTCGGCGGCCGTCGGGCTCGTGCTGGCCGGAGAGCTGGTCCTGACCTTCGGGGCGTTCGGCGTCTGGCCGGTATTCCTCGCGCTCGTGCTGTTCTTCGGCGGCTTCAGTTTTCTCGAAGCGGGCCTGCCGGCGCGCCTGTCGCTCCTGGCGCGGGGCGATCGACGTGGCGCATCGTTCGGCGTCTTCTCGAGTGCCCAGTTCCTGGGCGCGTTTGCGGGCGGGCTTCTGGGGGGTCGGTTCCTCGCGGCCGGGCGCCCGGCCGACGTCTTCTTCGTCTGCGTGCTGATCGCGGGGCTCTGGCTGGCCTCCATGGGCAGCTTCCGGCCCAAATCCGGGTCGCCGGACCCGAATTGACGGTGGCAAATCGGCCTCGAGGCTCTACAATAGGCGACCCTCGACGGCCCCCGCGCCGTACGGGACGAAGACACGAATCACGAACGCACGATCACAGGCAGGGGACCATGCATGGCCCGCGGAATCAATAAAGTCATCATCGTCGGCAACCTCGGCGCCGACCCCGAAACGCGCTACATGCCGAGCGGGTCGGCCGTGACCAATCTGTCGGTCGCGACCAGCGAGACCTGGAAAGACAAGCAGACCGGCGAACAGAAAGAGCGAACGGAGTGGCACAAGGTCGCGATGTTCAATCGGCTCGCGGAGATTGCGGCCGAGTACCTGCGCAAGGGTTCACAGGTCTACATCGAGGGCAAGCTCCGCACGCGCAAGTGGCAGGATCGCGACGGCAACGACCGCTGGACGACGGAGATCGTCGCGGACGAGATGCAGATGCTCGGCGGCCGCGGCGGCGGTGGGGGCGGGGCCGGGTCCATGGGTTCGGGCGCGGGCGGCTCCGGCGGCTCCGGCGGCTCGCGCGGGGCGCCTGCGCCGGGTCCCGACGACTTCGACGACGACATTCCTTTCTGACCAAACGGCAGACCGGCCAATCCCGCGGCGCGACCGGGCCCGGTTTCGCGCCGCTTTGACATCAGGAAACTTCCGATAATGGGTGCTTTCAAGGAACCGCACGGCGGCGAGCTCAAGAACCTGTACCTGCCCGCAGATGCGGCAGCGGCCGAGAAACAGGCGGCTGGCGACTACCCGTCCTGGGACCTGACCGAGCGTCAGCTCTGTGACATCGAGCTGCTCCTGAACGGGGCGTTTTCACCGCTCGAGGGATTCCTCGGCAAGGCCGACTACGATTCCGTCGTCGCGGACATGCGCCTTGCAAGCGGCGTGCTCTGGCCCATCCCGGTGACGCTCGACGTCAGCGAGAAATTCGCGGCGAACCTGGGCCCGGGTGCCAGGGTCGCGCTGCGCGACCTCGAGGGTGTGATCATCGCGACGCTCGAGGTCTCGGACGTGTGGCGGCCGGACCTCGACGCCGAGGCGAAGGGCGTCTACGGTACGACGGATCTCAAGCACCCCGCCGTCAACTACCTGCACAACATCGGGCACCCGGTGTACGTCGGCGGTCGCCTGAAGGGCATCGAGCCGCCGACGCACTACGATTTCAAGCACCTGCGCGACGGGCCCGGCGAGCTGCGCGCACGGTTCAAGAAACTGGGCTGGCGCAAGGTCGTCGCATTCCAGACCCGTAACCCGATGCACCGCGCGCACCAGGAGCTGACGCTTCGCGCCGCGCGCGACGTCGAGGCCAACCTGCTGATCCACCCGGTGGTCGGCATGACCAAGCCGGGCGACGTCGATCACTACACACGCGTCCGTTGCTACGAGCACCTGATCGGGCGGTATCCCGAGCAGACCACGATGCTGAGCCTGCTGCCGCTCGCGATGCGCATGGGCGGCCCGCGCGAGGCGCTGTGGCACGCGATCATCCGCAAGAACTACGGGTGCACGCACCTGATCGTCGGCCGCGACCACGCGGGCCCGGGCCAGGACAGCCAGGGCAACGATTTCTATGGGCCCTACGACGCGCAGGAACTCCTGCAGCAGCACGAGGAGGAGCTCGATATCTCGATGGTCCCGTTCCGGCTCATGGTCTATGCGGAGAACCGGGCGCAGTACGTGCCCGTCGACGAAACCACCGACGAGGATCACGTGCTGAACATCTCCGGCACGGAGCTCAGGCGGCGGCTGCAGGAAGGTCTCGAGATTCCCGAGTGGTTCTCGTTCCCGGACGTCGTCGAGGAACTCAGGCGCACGCACCCGCCGAGGCACAAGCAGGGCTTCACCGTGTTCTTCACGGGCCTGTCCGGATCGGGCAAGTCGACGATCGCCAACGCGCTGATGGTCAAGCTGATGGAGATGGGCGGCCGGCCCGTGAGCCTGCTCGACGGGGACATCGTCCGCAAAAACCTGTCGAGCGAGCTCGGCTTCTCGAAGGAACACCGGGACCTCAACATCCGTCGCATCGGTTACGTGGCGAGCGAGATCACGAAGAACCGCGGTATCGCGATCTGCGCCCCGATCGCGCCGTATGCATCGACGCGCCGCGCCGTGCGCGAGACGATCAGCCCGGTCGGCGGCTTCATCGAGATTCACGTCGCCACGCCGCTCGAGGTCTGCGAGGCGCGCGACCGCAAGGGCCTCTACGCGCTGGCCCGCGCCGGCAAAATCAAGGAATTCACCGGCATCAGCGATCCCTACGAGGTGCCGGAGAACCCCGAGATGGTCATCTATACGGACGACATCACGCCGGACCTGGCCGCGAATCTTATACTGTTAAAACTCGAAGCGTTGGTATTCATCAGGTAGGAGCGGCCCACGAACGCGCTGGGGCGTGGCGGCCGTCTCGCCCCCGGTCGCGGCC
>JAWWBD010000085.1:0-11821 GCA_033721115.1 Woeseiaceae bacterium
CCGCCGCAGTCAGGCCGAGTCCCGCCATCAGCCAGGCGGGCCAGCCTGCTGCGAAGACGAGTTCGCCGCGGACATATTCGGCGGCCGGGAACTTGAACAGGAACTCAAACAACGGGTTCGCTCGGCATCTAGTGGGTCAGCGCGTAGATCAGGTAGTTGATACCGATTCGATAGGCCAGTGCCGTCATAGGTTCCGGGTAAAAGGCATCGTCTGCGTGTTCCCAGGCGTCGCCCAGGTCCATGTTGAAGTTGATGGCGACGACGAGACGTCCCGCGTCGTCGGCAATGCCGCGCCAGTACTCGGGCCGGCCGAGCGGATGTTCCCAGGTCACCCCCCAGTAGACCGAATTGCGCCCGGGGATCTGCTGCCTGTCGTCCAGGTCGTAGAGCACGTGAAAGATCTCGTGCTCGTCCGGGATGTCGACGATCGGCCGGTCCGGGAACACGCGGCGCATCGAGAACGCGAACTGCTCCCATTCCCCCGGGCCGTGGAAGTCGTCGACGATCAGGAAACCGCCGCGCTCGAGGTACTCGCGCAGGCGCTCGATCTCGGGATCGCTCAGGTACCAGTAGCCGACCTTGACCGCGTAGAGGACCGGGTAATCGTAAAGCGCGTCCGAGGTCAGGCTCACCTGGCGGAATTCGCCGTCGGCATCGAGGCTGGTCATGCGGTTCACGCCTTCGAGGAAGTGAAACTCCGCATCGGGCCAGTCCCGGAGCCACGGTTCGCCCCGGCTTTCCGTGAAGCTGCGACCGTTGATGCCGAATGCAAGCCGCGCGAAGTGGAACTCGGCCTGCATCGGCGCACTCTGATCGTCTACCTGGGCTGCCGCGGGCGCGGCCGCCGATGCGAGGCAGAGGGCAAGCAGGAGGCGGACGGCAGGTCGGGGCATGGCGGTCCGGGTTGACGGGTGAATGACCCGGACAGCATAGGCAATTCTGGTCTCCCGGGCGAGACATGCGACAATCGGCGCCCTTTGCGCATCCGCACGGTGTGAGAGTGAATTTTCGATGCGAACCCTGAGCCTCGTCGTTCTGGGCCTGCTCGTTGCCGCCTGCGCGCAGGCGCCACGGCAACCGCTGGCCGGTGCCCCGGCCGGGGGTGCGCTGCCGGCCGACTTCAGCGGCTCCTGGGAGCGCGATTATGCGCGCGGCGACGAGGTCAGCGGTGCGCTGGCCGACGCCTACTACCGGCTCGCCCGGACCTTTCCCGACCAGCAGCAGTTCGGCCGCGCGGCGCCGGCGGGTCCGCCGGAGCGCGACGTGGCCGCGCTCTACGCGCTCGCACGGCTTGCCGAACTCATCACTCGTGGCGACGTGCTCGGCATTTCGCAGGATGCAGGGGAGATCCAGGTCGAGCGTGAAGACGACTTCGCGCTGACCTGCGCCTTTCACGGCGGCCGGGCGGTCGGCATCGAGAACGCCTTCGGCCGCGAGATTTGCGGCTGGGACGGCACGGATCTCGTGTCCCGCCTCGATCTCGCCGACGGGCTCACGATCGTGCACCGTTTCACGGTCTCGGCCGACAGGAGCCAGCTGCGGGTCGTGACGACCCTCGATTCCCCGACGTCGCGGGTGCCGTTCACGCTGCGCCGCTTCTACCGCCGCTTCGAGCGCCCGGCGCCGGACTTCAACTGCGTGGAAACGCTGTCGATGAAGCGCGTCTGCAGTACGGGCGAGATCGAGCTGTGAGCCCGCGGCGCGCGACATTTGCCGCGATTGCGCTCGCGGCCGCACTCGCCGGGCCGGCGTCGGCCGCGGACGATGCGCTGCGCCTCGACGTGTCGATCGCCGCTTTCGACCCGGGCGTCCCGGCCGACACGGCGCGCTACCGGGACCTCGGGGTGTTTCCGCGGATCCGGGAGATCGAATCGGTGCTGTTGCCGTTCGCGCTCCGCGACCGGCTGGCGGCGAGCGGCGACTGGGGCGCCGTGCGGGTGGTGCCGGAACCGGATGCCGGGGCCGAGTTGCTGGTGACAGGCCGGATCCTGCGCTCGGACGGCGAGGTGCTCGAACTTGCGATCCGCGCCGTGGATGCGACCGGCCGGATCTGGGTCGAGCGCGCTTTTGCCGGACCGGCCGGCGGCCCGGACGTCTATGCCGCAATTGCGGCCGCGCTGGCCGAAGAACGCGCCGGGCTCGATGCCGGCGCGCTCGAGACCGTGGCGACGGTTTCCCTGCTGCGTTATGCGAGCTGGCTCGCGCCGACGGCTTTCCGCGGGTATCTGGAAGAGGGGCCGGCAGGCCACTATGCGCTGCGCCGGCTGCCCGCGCGGGACGACCCGATGCTCGCGCGGATCCGGCGCGTGCGGGAGACCGAGTTCGTCATCACCGACGCAATCGATGCGAAATTCAGGGAGCTCCACGGCGAGATCGGCGCGGTCTACGACGTGTGGCGTGCCTACCGCCGGAAAAATCTCGAGTACCAGGCACGGAGCGAGACGCGCGCGCAGTCAGGGGGAGCAAATGCGCCCCGCGGCAGCTTCGAGGCGCTCAAGGCGCAGTACGACAATTACAAGTGGACGCGCGTGGTCGCACAGGAACAGGACCGGCTCGCTGTCGCGTTCGACAACGAGGTCGGCCACAAGGTCGAGGCGATGGAGATTCGCGTTGCCGAACTCGAAGCCTGGGTGGATCGCAAATACGCGGAATGGCATCGCATCCTCGAAGCGCTGTTCGAGGCCGAGACCGCGATCGAACGCTGAGCCCGCCTACAGTTCCACGCGATTGAGCCTGAGAGCATTGCCGATCACCGACACCGAGCTGAAACTCATCGCGGCGGCGGCGAGCATCGGGCTCATCAGCACGCCGAAGAAGGGATAGAGGACGCCGGCGGCGACCGGCACGCCCACCGCGTTGTAGACGAAGGCGAAGAAGAGATTCTGGCGGATGTTGCGCATGGTCGCGCGCGACAGCCGCCGGGCGCGGACGATTGCGCCGAGGTCGCCCTTGACCAGCGTCACGCCGGCACTTTCCATCGCGACGTCGGTGCCGGTGCCCATCGCGATGCCCACGTCGGCGCGCGCGAGCGCCGGCGCGTCGTTGATGCCGTCACCGGCCATCGCAACGATCCTGCCTTCGTCCTGCAGTCGGGCGACGTAGTCCGCCTTCGCGTCGGGCAGCACGCCCGCGATGACCTCGTCGATGCCCAGTTGGCGGGCGACCGCGCGCGCCGTCGTCTCGCTGTCGCCGGTCAGCATCACGATCCTGATGCCATCGGCATGCAGGGCCTCCATCGCGGCCGGCGTCGTCTGCTTGACCGGGTCCGCCACGGCGAGGAGCCCGGCGGCCTGACCGTCGACCGCCGCCAGCATGACGGTGGCGCCGTCCGCGCGCAGCGCCTCGGCGCGTTCGAGCAGTGATCCCGCCTCGATGCCGAGCGACTCGAACAGCGCGGCATTGCCGATCGCAATGGCCCGGCCGTCGGCGGTCCCCGTCACGCCCTTGCCCGTCACCGACTCGAATGCGCCGGAGGCCCGGGGCGTCGCGCCGCGTTCCTCCGCGCCCGCGACGATGGCCAGAGCGAGCGGATGCTCGCTGGCTTTTTCCACCGCCGCGGCAAGCGCGAGGAGCTCCGCTTCGTCCTGCCCGGCGACGACCTCGACCCGGACGAGGCGCGGCCGGCCCTCGGTCAGCGTGCCGGTCTTGTCGACGACCAGCGTGTCGACCTCGCGCAGCCGCTCGATGGACTCGGCGTCGCGGAACAGCACGCCCGCGGACGCGCCCTTGCCCGTGGCCGTCATGACGGAGACCGGCGTCGCGAGTCCCAGCGCACAGGGACAGGCGATGATCAGCACGGCGACGGCATTGATGATCGCGTAGGCCATTGCGGGCTCGGGGCCGGCGATGGCCCAGACGACAAAGGTGACCACCGCGATCGCGACGACGGCGGGCACGAAGTACGCGGCGACGACGTCGGCGAGGCGCTGGATGGGCGCGCGGCTGCGCTGCGCGGCGGCGACCATCTGCACGATGCGCGCAAGCAGTGTCTCCGAACCGACGCGCGTCGCTTCGATCACGAGGCTGCCCGAACCGTTGACGGTGGCGCCGACGACTTCATCCCCGGCCGCCTTGGTGACCGGGACGGGTTCGCCGGTCAGCATCGATTCGTCGACGCTGCTCTTGCCCTCGAGCACGGTGCCGTCGACCGGCACCTTCTCGCCCGGGCGGACCCGGAGGCGATCGCCGGTCCGGACCTCGTCGAGCGGCACGTCGCGCTCGCTGCCGTCCGCGTCGATCCGGCGCGCCGTCGCGGGCGCGAGGCCCAGGAGCGCGCGGATCGCGGCGCCGGTGCGCCCGCGCGCGCGCAGCTCGAGGACCTGGCCGAGCAGCACGAGCGTGACGATCACGGCCGCAGCCTCGAAGTAGATCCCCACTTCGCCGTGCATGTCGCGGAACGAGTCCGGGAAGATGCCCGGCGCCAGGGTCGCGACCACGCTGTACAGCCAGGCCACGCCCGTGCCCAGCGCGATCAGCGTGAACATGTTGAGGTGCCTGCTGACGAGCGACTGCCAGCCGCGCTGGAAGAAGGGCAGGCCGCCCCAGAGCACGACGGGCGTCGCGAGCAGGAGCTCGAGCCAGGCCTGGGTCCGGTGCGGCAGCCAGGCGCCGAGCGGCAGCCCGAGCATGTCGCCCATCGCGAGCACGAGTACCGGCACCGTCAGTCCCACGCTGACGACGAAGCGCCGGGTCATGTCGACGAGTTCGGGGTTCTCCTCCTCCTCCAGCGTGACGGTCACGGGTTCGAGGGCCATGCCGCAGATCGGGCAGCTGCCGGGTGCGTCGCGGACGATCTCGGGATGCATCGGGCAGGTGTACTGCGTCTTCGTCCGTAGCGGGGCGGGCGTCGCGGGTTCGAGCGCCATGCCGCACTTCGGGCACGGTACCGGTTCGTCCTCGCGCACCTCGGGGCACATCGGGCAGACCCAGGGCCCGGTACCGTCCGCGTCGTCCGGCATTTCGTATTGCGCGGGGGACCCGTCGAGGTAGCCGTCCGGGTCGGCAGCGAACCTGTCGCGGCAGCCCGCAGAGCAGAAGCGATAGGCCTCGCCGGCGTGATCGAAGCGATGCGCGGAGTCCGCGCGCACCGTCATGCCGCAGACGGGGTCCCGGTGGCCGGCACCGCCGGCACTGTGATGGCAGCATTCGTTCATGAGCCTATTCTTCTGGGCAGCGGGCAATCGCGCAAGCGATCGCGCCGGTGCCCCCGGCCAGGCATCGGGCCATCGACCCCGCCGGTTTCAGGGTCGGAACCGGAATTGCACCGCCTCGAGCTCGGCGATCAGCGCCGCGCCGTCCAGAGCAGCGAGGCTCGTGAGCGGCGGCCGCAGTCGGCGCCACTCGGTATCGTCGCGATAGTGCGCGATTACGTGCTTCAGCGCCGCGATCATCGGGTAGCGCTGCACGCTGCGGCGCACGGCGTCGAGCGCCTGCTGGCCGGGGCCGGCGTCGTCCTGCCAGTGTCGGTACTGTTCGACGATCGCGCCGGGGTTGATGTTTGCGGTCGCCGAGATGCAGCCGACGCCGCCCAGGCGCAGGTTGTCGGTGAGCAGCAGCTCGGTGCCGGCGTAGAGCCGGAACCCGGGAAACGCGCCCAGCACGCGTGCGAGGTTGGCCGGTTCACCCGAGCTGTCCTTCATGCCTGCGACGATGCCGGGGAATGCGTCGCAGAGCCGCCCGATCAGGTCAATGCCGATCGGGACGCCGGACAGCTGCGGGATGTGATAGAGGTAGATCCGCAGCCGGTCGTCGCCCACGCGCTCGATGACCTCGCTGAAGCCCCGGTACAGTCCTTCGTCGTCGACGCCCTTGTAGTAGAAGGGCGGCAGCATCAGCACGCCGCGCACGCCATGGCCGACGGCGTGGCGGGTCAGTGCCACCGTGTCGGGCAGGGCGCAGGTCCCGGTGCCCGGCAGCATCGAGCCGGGGTCCAGGCCCGCGGCGACGAGTTCGTCCAGCAGGGTCATGCGTTCGGCGACGGAGAGGGAGTTTGCCTCGCTGTTGGTGCCGAACGCGGCAAGGCCGCAGCCCTGCCGGGCGAGCCACCGGCAGTGCGCGATCAGCCGCCCCGAATCGGGTTCGAGGTCCGCGCCGAACGGGGTGACTACCGGCGCCAGCACACCCGGCATCGTTGCGGATTCGTGCATCGCGGTTTCGCTGCAGCTGAAACGGTTGGCCGATGATGCCCGGTTATACTGTCGCGCGACAACAGGGACCGGCCGCCCGGCACGGACCGCCACGGGGAGGACATCGATGCATCGCCACTTGTTTCTACTTGCCGCGTTATTGCTCGTTCCGCCGGTCGTCCCGGCCGAGTCCGGCGACGCGCCACGGCCGCAGGTCCGGATCATTGCGACGGGCGGGACGATCGCGAACTCGCCCGACGGCCGCATGGCCGTCGAGACCGTGCTCGAGCAGGTGCCCGCCGTCGGGGCGTTCGCCGACATCAGCGTGCGTGACTACATCCGTGTGGGCAGTTCGGCGATTTCGGTCCAGAACTGGATCGACCTTGCCCACGTGATCGCGGAGGAGGCGGCCCGGGATGCGGACCTCGACGGTATCGTCGTCACGCACGGTTCGAACACGTCTGAGGAGACCGCCTACTTCCTGAGCCTCGTACTCGATACCGATATTCCCGTGGTCGTCGTCGGCGCGCAGCGCCAGCGGACGACGCTGTCCGAGGACGGGTCGCGCAACCTGTTCGACGCCGTCCGCGTCGCCGCGCACCCGGACGCGGTCGGCAAGGGCGTGCTGCTCGTCGTCAACGAGCTGATCCACGCGGCGCGCGACGTGACCAAGACCGTCAGCTACCGGCCGGAAACCTGGAGCTCCGGCGACCTGGGCGCGCTCGGTGTCGCCGACCTCGACCGAATCCGCTTCTACCGGAGCCCGACGTACCGGCACACGACGGGCAGCGAATTCCGGGTCGACGGCATCACGCGCGCGGACGAGCTGCCACGCGTCGACATCGTCTACACCTGGGCGGATGCCGGACCCGAGCTGATCGACGCGGCCGTGGCCGCAGGCGCCGAGGGCCTCGTCGTCGCCGGCTTCCCGACCGGTTCGCCAACCCCGGCGATGGAGCAGGCGCTCAAGAGAGCCGAAGCCGAGGGCGTTGCGGTCGTCATGAGCCATCGCGGCGGCCTCGGCCGGATCCAGACGGGTCGGCCCTTTACCTCGGCGGACAACCTGACGCCGCAAAAGGCGCGCATCCTGCTCATGCTCGCGCTCGCGCACGGCGTGCAGCCGGACGAACTCGAGGCGGTCTTCCTCGCCTACTGAGCGGGTCCTGCCGGCTGCAGGGCCTGGAGTTCCGCGCGCTGCACGCAGAGCATGTCGTCCTCCCAGCGCTCGGTCAGGTAGTCGCGGATCGCGATGCGGCTCGACGCGTGTTCGGCCAGCGCCGCTTCGAGCCGGGCGACGCTCTCGTGGGTGCAGGCCGTCGGGGCCAGGTAGGCGACAAACGCGACCGCGCGTGAATAATGGGCCGGATCGGGGTTCGCCTCGTTGGCCGCGATGATCCCGAGAATCTCGTCGGCCAGCGCTTCGCGCAGCGCCTTTTGTCCCGGCGGGAACAGCGAGCGCATCGCGATGCGCTGCAGCGCGTAAGGTGTGCCGGAGTCCCGGTTCGCGACGTCGGCGATGATGCGCCGTTTTACCTCGATGTCGGGCCAGGCGGCCTCGGCGGCCAGCAGGCCGCGCCGGCCGTCGTCCGACGGATCGCGAGCCCGCTCGGCTGCAAGCAGCGCCTGCGTCTCCGGATGCCCCTCGCCGCTCAGGATCTTGAGGGCCGCCCAGCGCCGGTCCTGGTCGAAATCGCGGCCCGGGATCGAAGCCCGGCCCTCGAGCAGCGCGACGAGATGCGCTTGCGCGGCCGGGCTCGAGGCAAAGGCCAGGTAGCGGTCCAGATACATGGTCTGCAGGTCGCCGCGCGTGCGCTCGACGTTGGCCCAGGTCACCGCTTCCGCGCGCGCGCGATACCGGGTGAACGCCGCCGCGCCGGGCGCGCCCATCGCCCGCAGTGCCTTGATCGCGTTGCCGACGAAGGCGTAAACCTGGTCGACGTTGTCGATGTCGTCTTCGGTCGCGGCCGAGGCGAACACGGCGTCGAGATAGTCCGTGACCGGGATCTGGGCGAAGCGCGCGTTGTCCCAGAGCGTCTGCCAGAACATGACACGCTGGAAGCTGTCGTCGATGCGCCCGATCATCGACGGGAGGTTGGTCTGCGTGCGCGGATCGAGCCGGACCAGCACGTAGCCCATGTCGTCGTGGTTCGGATAGACGATGTCCGGACAGGGCCGGCCGACTGCTGCCGGCACCGGGGTACGGGTGCCGGCGTAGGTCACCGGCAGCGTGGCGTCGGTGACCACGGTGCCGCCGAGATCGCGGAACAGCCCCACCTTTACCGTCTGCTCGCGGAGCACCGGGTGCGACGGCGGTGCGCTCTGCAGGAGCGTGAAGGTCGTGATCCGGCCTTCGGCGCAGTCGAAGCGGGCCTGGATCGTGTTGACGCCGGCCGTGCCCAGCCACTCGGAGGCCCACGCAGCGAGGTCGCGTCCCGCCGCGGCCGACAGCGCCGCGACGAAGTCCTGCCGCGTCGTGTTCCCGAAAGCGTGCCGCTCGAGGTAGCGCGTCACGCCCTCGCGGAAGATTGTCGCGCCGAGCCGGAACTCGACCTGGCGCAGGACCGAACCGCCCTTCGAGTAGGAGATCGCGTCGAAACGGCTGCTCGCTGCAAACGTGTCCGGGATCGGGACTTCTACCGGGTGCGTCGTGCTGCGCTGGTCCTCCCAGTACGCGCGGTACTTGCGGTCGAGGAAAAACGTCTCCCAGCCGCCCGGGATGCCGAGCGACTCCAGCGCGTGGTAGGCCATGAACGTGGCGAAAGTCTCGTTGAGCCAGAGATCGTTCCACCAGCGCATCGTGACCAGGTTACCGAACCACATGTGCGCCATCTCGTGCAGGATCACGGTTGCAAGGTACTTCTCCTCCTTGCCGCTCCAGCCGTCGCGCTGGATGAAGGTGCGCTCGGTAAAGGTGACGGCGCCCGCGTTTTCCATCGCGCCGGCGTTGAAATCGGGGACGAGCAGCTGGTCGTACTTCGTGAACGGGTAATCGACGCCGTAATAGTCCTCGAAGTAGTCGAAGCCACGGCGCGTGTAGTCGAACCACATCCCGGCATCGGGCGCGACGTACTCCGCCTGCGAGCGGCGCGCAAAGAGCCTGAGCGGGATGCGGAAGTCCGGGTCTTCCCAGACCGCGTACGGTCCGGCATGCAGCGCCATGATGTAGGTCGGGATCAGCGGCGTTGCCGGGAAACGCCAGGTGTGCCGGCCATCGGCCGCGGCGGCGATCGCCGTCTCCCGGTGGGTCGAGATGACCTGCCAGTCGCCGGGCGCCGTGACGGCGAGCGTGAAGCGGGCTTTGAGGTCCGGCTGGTCGAACAGCGGAAACGCCCGGTTTGCGTCGTAGGGCTCGAAGTCGGAGTAGAGATAGACCCGACCGTCGTCCGGGTCCGCGTAGCGATAGAGCCCGACGCCGCTGTCGGTGAAGCGCTGCGTGAACGCGACGTCGACCCGGTTCCTGCCGCGGACCAGGCTCGCCGCGGGCAGCGTCAGGAAAAAGCCATTATAGGCTGCGTCGACGGGCACCCCGTTGATTGCAAGTGCCTCTATTTCGCCGCCGGCGAAATCGAGCGTCAGGTCGCTCGGTCCGCCGCGCCAGTCGAACGTGATCGTGTTCCGGCCCGTGAATGCCGCGCTGTCCGCGACCAGGTCGATCTCGAGCGCATAGGCGATATCCGCAATGCGCCCCGCCCGGAACGCGGCGTAGGTCTCCGTCAGGCCCGGCTCGGCGGGTCGCACCGGGCCATGGCCGGCCGTGCCGGCGGCCGGTGCGCCGGCGCAGCCGGCGAGGACGAGCACCGCACAGGCTGTCGTTATCGATCGGGTCATCCGGGTTTCGCTTCCGTGATCGTGGGCTGCGGGCCAGCGTCGATGCCGGGGCGCACGCGCTTTGCGGCAGCCGGAGAGGGCGCGAGTGTACCGCATTCCGGCGGCGCGAGGCGCTTTCAGCCGTAATTGTGTTCGCCCGGGGCAGCGGTTAGCTTTGGCCCGGTCCGTTTCCGACGCGTGGGGGACGCAGCCGATGGGTGCACAAGACAAAGACGCCGGCCCGACAGTGGACCGCAGGACGTTTCTCAAGGGTGCCGGTCTCGGCGCCGCGGCCGCGCTCGGGCCGGGCACGGCGGCGGCCGACCCCGGCGCACTGCCCGAAACCTGGGACCTCGAGGCGGACGTCGTCGTCATCGGCTCGGGCCCGACGGGGCTCACGGCAGCGAACCGGGCCCGCGACGCCGGCGCGTCGGTCATCATCGTCGAGGCGAACTACGACGCCGGCGGGCACGGCCTGATGAACGGTGGCACTGTGCAGCTCGGCGGCGGTACCGCACAGCAGAAGAAATGGGGCGTCGACGATTCGCCGGACCAGTACTTCCGGGACCTGACCGACTGGTCCGTCGTCGAGACCAACGGCATGCCCGAGTACCGCTACAACGACCGGGCCATCCAGCGCGCGCTCGCGGACAATTCGCCGAAAGTCTTCGACTACCTGGTCGCGAACGGGGTCGTGTTCGAGGACATCCCGCCGACGACCGCCGGCGCCCACGCCGTCGGCATCTCCGCGCCGCGGGCGCACGAGGTCATCTGGCGCAAGGGACAGGGTGCGGAGAATCCGCGTGGCGGCGGGGGCGGCGGCATCTATCGCCCGCTGGAGCTCGCCGCGCGCAAAAAGGGCGTCCGCTTCCTGTTCAACTACCACATGGACACGATCTTCCGCGAGCAGCCAGGCAGGGGCCGCGTCATCGGGGTCGAGGCGAGCTACCGCCCGCGGTACCTGCCCGGCGAGACGACGCCGATGCGGAGTTTCCACTCGAACGGCAACATCGGCATGACGCAGCCGACGGTGACGGTGCGTGCGAAAAAGGCGATCGTGGTCGGCACCGGCGGCAGCACGGGCAACGTCGAGTTCCGGCGTATCTTCGATCCGCGCGTCACCGACGTCTACCAGCTCGCGGGCAGCCCGTATTCCGACCAGGACGGCAGCGGCGAGATGGCCGCGATGGCGATCGGCGCCTCGCTGTGGGGCACCGCGAACCACACCTTCGAGCGCAACGGCTACCTGCGCAAGCGCCCGATCATCGGTTGCCAGTACACCTACATCGAGTGGACGCCGGACAGCATCCTGTTCCCGTTCGTCCGGGCGACGGGCCTCGAGGTCAGGCGCTGGGACAGCATCGTCCTCGTCAACCAGGTCGGCAAGCGCTTCTACAACGAGCACGGCCGCAACTGGCCGTACGGGACGCACTACCGGTCGCTGAATCCCTACATCCCCGGTGACTGGCGTAACCCGCGCCGCATCGAGTACAAGCCCGAGAACTTCCTCGACGCGGCGCTTGCACCGAACGAGGGCTCCGAGCCGCCCGACTACGCGGCGGGTCCGGTCTGGGCGATCTTCGACGCCGCGGGCGTCGAACGCGAGGGCTGGGACCTGTCACCGCCGGCGACGGACCCGGACTATTTCTTCAGCGCGGACACGCTCGAGGAACTGGCGAAGAAAGTGCAACAGAACCCCTACCAGCGCCCCGAGATGCCGGGCGACTGGCTCGCCGCGACGATCGAACGCTACAACCAGATCGTCGACTTCGGCTACGACCCGGACTTCGAACGGCCGGACCCCAAGTACCGGATCGAGACGCCGCCGTACTATGCGGCCTGGTCGACGCCCGTGATCCACGACTGCTACGTGGGCTTAAGGATCAACA
>JAWWBD010000086.1:0-11752 GCA_033721115.1 Woeseiaceae bacterium
CGGTTCTCTACCGGGAACTCGACGACTGGTTCCCGGGCAGCAGGTTCATCCTGACCCGGCGCCCTGCGGCCGACTGGATCCGGAGCCAGGTAAAGGATTTCGCGACGACCGAAACGCCGATGCGGCGCTGGATCTACGGCGAGGCCGCCGGCTGTCCCGAAGGCAACGAGGAGACCTACGTCGCGCGCTACGAACGCCACAACCGCGAGGTGCTCGAGTACTTCCGCGACCGGCCCGACGACCTGCTCGTCATCGACTTCCCGCAGGACGCGCGCTGGGACAGGCTGTGCGCCTTCCTCGGCCACGCCGTCCCGGACGTGCCCTTCCCGCACGCGAACAAGGCGAGCCTGTCGCGCAAACTCAAGAACTGGTTCCGAAAGCTGGCCAGGTGAGGCCAACAGACTGGAGAGGACATGAATACCCGGATGACCCGAGAGGAGATGGAAAGAGAGATCAGGCGACTCGCTCCCTTTCACCACAAAGTCGATCTTCCGCACGGGCTGAAGACCTACGACCCTGACTCGTCACTTCGTCACCGTGAACAAACGCGCCTCGACTCGCTGGTGCGGCACGCCTTCCCGAGGCTGCTGGAGGCCTGCGGCGGATCGCTCGAGGGCAAGCGCGTCATCGACGTAGCGTGCAACGCCGGCGGCTTCTCGATCGAGGCGGCCCGCCTGGGGGCCGAGTACGTGCTCGGCTTCGACGTGGCGGACCGGTATCTCGACCAGGCCAACTTCATCAAGCGGGCGCTGGGCCTGGAGCAGGTCGAATTCAAGAAAATGGCGCTGGCCGACTGCGACGAATCCGAGATCGGCACGTTCGACATCGCATTCTGCTTCGGCATCCTGTATCACCTCGAAAACCCCGTCTACGAGATGAAAAAGCTCGCCTCCGTGACGCGCGACATCATGCTGATCGACGCCAACGTCTACCAGGCGCCGTTCAGCCGCAAGTCACTGTGGAAGATGAACGTCCCGCGCGTCGTGGACGATGAAGACAGGACGACGACCGCCGCCTGGCGCACCGAGAAGCGCTGCCAGTTCAAACCGAACGTCAGGGCCGTCGTCGAGCTGCTCGACGTCCTGGGCTTCCCGCACGTCGAGGTGCTCAAGCCCAGGGTCCGCGGACTCGAGTTCCGTTACTACCGGCGCAAGCGGGTTACGTTCCTCGCGAGGCGATGAGGACAAAGACCGGCCGGCAGCATTTCAACGCGCGAAACCGAGCGCTTCGAACTCGACGCGACAGGAAGCGTAGATCCTCTCCTTCACCTCGTCGCTCAGAAGCTCGCGCGCCGGCTGCCGATCGGCGCGGAAGCGGTGCTTGGTCTCCGGGTGCCGCGCCGCGACGTCGAAGCCCAGTTTTTCCGACAGTGTCGCCAGGTCCTCGGCCCTGCGCTCGAAGTTGACGATGAAGTCGACGATCGGCCTGTTGCCCTCGCAGTAGACCGGGAAGTTGATGTAGTAGCCACGCTCCAGGACCCGCTTGACTTCCGTGTCGAAGTCCCAGCGCTTGCGCCGGCGCGCGTGGAAATAGACGTGCGAGACGACTTTCTCGTAGGGATGCCGCTCGATCGTGAACTTGAAGTACTCGTCCCAGGTCTCGCGGCCCAGGTGTTCACGGATCTTCACCGCCGGCATGTGGTTGTAGAACCGGCCGCGCCGGCGCGCGCGGATTAGCTTGAGCTTCCGGTTCCTGATCATCTCGCGGTAGCGCGCCTCGCCGCGGCCGCCGTAGTTCTGCGGCAGCCGGCCGCCCATGTCGAGCCTGACGAGTTCGTCCTCGAAGGAGATCGGCGTGATGATGTCGTCCGGGCCGCAGATCTGGCTCAGCGCGATCTCCATGCTCGTGCCCGACGTCTTGCGGGTCTTGACGAATATGAACTTCTTCTCGTGGCTGACGATCACCGGTCCTGGCTCTTGCGAATGAACTTGCGAACCCTGGTCAGCCAGGAGTCCTTCTGGTAGCGGCCCTTGACGATGTGCCGGATCTGGCAGACGTTCGGGATGTCGAGCGGCGTGCCGTGCGTGCCGATGAGCCAGCGGAACGCGCGATCCTCGTAGGTCTTCATCCAGCGTTCCGCGGGCTGCTGGTAATAGGCGATCGCGTCACAGTAGCCGCAGGCGCGCGCGATGTCGCCGTGCGTGATCTGGTGCGGGCCTTTCGCCTTCTTGCGCGGCCCGCCGTAGGGCTTGAACATCTCGAGCGGGATTTCGAGCACGGCCGGTCCCTGCCGGCCCTTCTCCAGGATCTCGTGATCGTCGGGCAAAAGCTCGGTACCGAGCCCGATGCGCGGATGCACGAGCGAATCGTCGCGCCCCTGCAGCAGGTCGGCGAGCGTGTCGAGACACCGCTCGTGGAAGATGATGTCCGCGTCCGTGAACCAGATCCAGTCGGCCTGCGTGTTCTTCGCCGCGAGGTTGCGCCCGATGCTGCGCCGGAAGAGCTTTTCCTTCGGCAGCGCCTGCCAGTTCCACGTGATACCCGGGATCTCCATGCGCCCGAAGTAGTCGAGCACGCGGGTCACGGCCTCGTCGTCGGCGACGTGGAACACGGTCATCGTGATGCCCAGCTTGTCGGTGCGGTGATTGACCAGCGAACTCAGCTGGTAGGTCAGGAAATGCCCGTAGCGCCAGCAGTGGCTCACGATCTCGAGCGTGAGCCGGCCCTTGCGCTTCGCCTTCGACACCTTGCCGGGATCGACGTCGCGGAAGAGCGCAACGGGCAAGAGGCCCGACACGGCCAGGCGGTAGAAAAGGCTGACGGCGCGTTCGGCGAAGCGCGGCATCGGGCGTCCTTCAGGCGTGGGCCGCCTTGCGCAGGCGGCGGTAGCGTCGCACCTTTCGCAAGGCGTTGATCCGCTGGGAGATTCGGGAGGGGAAGTATACTTTTTCCGGGTACCGGCTGCGAGAGAAATCGGGCTCGACACCGTCGAGCGCACGCTCCCACTCCGCGGACGTCTCGTAGCCGCACTCGATCAGGTCCGGCGTGAGTGAGCCGTGGATCTGCTGCTGGCCCCGGATCCTGCCGGGATGTTGTTTCCAGACGCCGACCGAGGTCGGCGCGATCGGCCTGACCTCGTGCATCGCGAGTTTCGACTTCTCGGACACGACCGCGTGCCGGTGATATTCGGAGAACGCGTGCAGCCGCTCGAGCCACGGGAACTTCGTCCCGATCTCGGCTTGCACCGCGTCGGGGTCGCGCACGAAACGCTCGTAGCGCACCTCGAGGAAGCGGTCGTGGCCGTAGATCGGCTTTGCGTAGCCGTGCATCTCGCGCCAGAGCCGGATGTTCGAGTAGTACATGTCGCGATCCTTGCCGTGCCGGCTCACGATCACGTCACGCGGATCGCGCAACAGGTAGATCACGTCGACGCCAGGATCGTCGATGACGGCCGGCATGTACATGATGTCCTTGGGCCGCTTGGTGACCAGGATCTCGTCCGGGCGCACGTCGACCAGGTGGAAGCGAATCTCGTGATCGTAGTGTCGATCGACCCGAAAACAGGTCACCATCGCTTCGTGCAGCAGCGTCGTGCCGCTCCGCGGCGAGCAGGCGACGATATGGAGATGCCGGAACATGCCGGGATTCTACCCGACAGCCGGCCACCGGCGGCTCAACCGAGGATCACATCCTCGAGCACGTCGTGGATGACCTGCGTCGCGATCTCGACGAGCAGGATTTTCCCTGCGACCTCGATGCGTTCGAAGCCGCGCGGCGCCGGCGGCAGAATCTCGAGCAGGCCACCCGGCAGCGCCTGCTTCGCGATACCCGGGGGCAGCGGCTTGCCTCGCGCGAGATTCTTGGCGATGCCCGGCGGCAGTGTTTTCCTGCCCTTGTGCTTGCGACCGGCGTGGCCGTGGTCGCTGCCGTGGCTCTGGTACCACGCGCGGATGAGCTTTGCCTCGCGATCGGTGAAGACCACCTCGATGCCCGCTTCGCCGGCAGCCGCCGTGCCGGCACCAACCAGCAGCCCGAGCAGCAGCGTGAAAATCGTCCTGCGTAACATAAGCCTGGCCCTCCAGGGGACCCTTCCAGCGTAGGCGCGTGCTCACGCGCACGCCGTGACCCGCGTCACAGTCGCGCACCGGGCTTATAATCGGGCGCCCGTCCCGGAGGCCGCGAGACACGACGATGCTCACGATCTACAGCGAAGCACAGACGCTGCATGCGGGCGGGCGCGAACTCTCCGACGGCGAGCTCGTGCCCTGCTACGAGTGTCCCGAGCGCGCCGCGCTCGTGCGGGCGGCCGTCGCAAGCGGCGGGATCGGGGAAATCGTCGAACCGGAGCCCTTCGGCAGGGACCCGCTGCTCCGGGTTCATGACCCGCGCTTCGTCGACTTTCTCGAGACGGCATGGGACGAATGGCAGGCCGCGGGCCGGGGCGGCGACGCGCTGCCCTTTTCCTGGGCCGGGCGCGGCATGCGGGGGATCGAACCGGAGCACATCGACGGCCGGCTCGGCCACTTCGCGTTCGACGTCAGCACGCCGGTCGTTGCGGGGACCTGGACAGCGGCGTCTGCTGCCGCCGACGTGGCCCTTACCGGGGCAAAGCGGCTGGCCGGCGGCGAGCAACGGGTCTTCTCACTGTGCCGGCCCCCCGGCCATCATGCAGGCTACGATTTCTACGGCGGCTACTGCTTCCTCAACAACGCGGCCATTGCCGCCCAGTACCTGGTCGACGGCGGTGCCGCGCGCGTCGCGATCCTCGACGTCGACTATCACCACGGCAACGGTACACAGGCGATCTTCTACGACCGCGCCGACGTGCTGTTCGCGTCCATCCATGCCGATCCGCGGCAGGAATACCCCTACTTCCTGGGTTACGCGGACGAGACCGGTGCGGGTGCCGGCGAAGGTTTCAATGCGAACTTCCCGCTGCCCTGGCAGAGCCCGGCCCGCGACTGGTTCGCGGCCCTCGACGCGGCGCTCGGCCGGGTGAGGCAGTTTGCGCCGGAAGCGCTCGTCGTCTCGCTCGGCGTCGACACCTTCGCCGCCGACCCGATCTCGCAGTTCCGGCTGGAAACCGCCGACTATCTCGAGGTCGGCGCACGAATCGCCGCGACAGAGCTGCCGCTGCTCCTCGTGCTCGAGGGCGGCTACGCGACTAACGATCTCGGCGCGAATGTTGTTAATGTGCTGCGAGGGGCTTCAAGGGAACACGACTGACCATGCCGCTCGTCGCGCACAACGACCTGCCGACCTTCGCCGTGCTGCGCGAGCGCGGCGAAGTCGTGCTGTCGCTCGACCGAGCCAGGCACCAGGACATCCGCGAGCTGCACATCGGGTTTCTCAACATGATGCCGGACGCGGCCCTCGCCGCGACCGAGCGCCAGTTCATCCGCCTGGTCGGCGCCAGCAACCCGATCGCGCAGTTCTACGTCTATCCCTTTTCGATCCCGGAACTGAACCGCGGCGCGCAGGCGGAGGAACACATCCGCAAGTACTACTTCGACTTCCGGCAGCTGGCCGCCGAGGGCCTCGATGCCCTGATCATCACCGGCGCCAACGTCACGGACCCGGCGCTGGTCCACGAGCCGTTCTGGCAGCCGCTGATCGAGATCGTCGACTGGGCGAAGGACAACGTGGCCTCGATATTCTGTTCCTGCCTCGCGAGCCACGCGCTCGTCAAGCACTACCACGGCATCGACCGCGTGCGTCAGCCGCGAAAAATCTGGGGCGTCTACAGCCACAAGCTCGCCCATCCCGGACACCCGATCCTGAGAGACGTCAACACGCGCT
This sequence comes from Woeseiaceae bacterium, assembly GCA_033721115.1. Lineage (GTDB taxonomy): Bacteria > Pseudomonadota > Gammaproteobacteria > Steroidobacterales > Woeseiaceae > UBA1847. The sequence continues at coordinate 5,740 of JAWWBD010000086.1, forward strand.
TCGATGCGCCGCACTCGCGCTACAACGACGTCTCGCGAGAGCAGCTCGAGGCGGCCGGGCTGACCGTGCTGGCCGAGAGCCCCGAGGTCGGCGTGCACCTGGCCGTCAGCCCGGACGGCTTCCGCGCCGTCTATTTCCAGGGCCATCCCGAGTACGCGACGATCAGCCTCATCAAGGAGTGCAAGCGCGAGGTGCAGCGCTACATCGCAGGTGAGCGCGAGCACGCGCCGCGCATTCCCGAGAACTACCTGGCGCCGGAGGGCGAGCAGCTCGCAAACGACCACATCGCGGCCGTGATCGATGCGAAGAAACGCGGCGTCACGGCGCCGCAATTCCCCGAAGCCGAGCTCCTCCCCTACATCGACAACACCTGGGGCGACACGGGCAAGGCCATGGTCAACAACTGGCTCGGCCTCGTCTACCAGCTCACCAACCTCGACCGCAGGCAGCAGTTCATGCCGGGCGTCGATCCCGACGACCCGCTACAATTGCGCCCCTAACCTCCAGTTCAAGGACCGACACCATGGGCTTTCGAACCCGCCAGATTCACGCCGGCGTGACGCCGGACCCGGTCACCGGCGCGATACTCACGCCGATCTACCAGTCGACGACCTACGTCCAGCCGTCGGTCGACGAATACCTGTCGAAGGGCTTCACTTACGCGCGCTCCGGCAACCCGACGGTCAAGGTGCTCGAGGACAAGCTCACCGACCTCGAGGGCGGCGCGGCCACGGCCTGCTTCGGCACCGGCATGAGCGCGATTCTGGCGGCCATGCTCGCTTTCTTAAGCGCCGGCAGGCACGCGATCATTTCCGACGTGGCCTACGGCGGCACCTACCGGCTCAGCACCAAGATCCTCTCCCGCTTCGGCGTCGAGTACACCTTTGCCGACACGTCGAATCCGGACGCCGTCGCGGCCGCGGTCCGCGACAACACGACCATGATCCTCACCGAGACCCCGGCCAACCCGACGATGAAGTGCTCCGACATCGCGGCGATCTCGGAGATCGCGAAAAAGGCCGGCGCGGTGCACGCCGTCGACAACACCTTCCTCACGCCTTATTACCAGCGGCCGCTCGAGCTCGGCGCGGATCTGTCGATCCACAGCACGACCAAGTACATGGACGGCCACAACGCGACCGTCGGCGGCGCGGTCGTCAGCCGGACCGACGAGCACGCCGAAGCCGTGCGCTTCATCATGAACTCGACCGGCACGATCATGTCGCCGCAGGTGGCGTGGCTGACGCTGCAGGGCATCAAGACGCTGTCGATCCGGATGGACGCGCAGTCGGCGAGCGCGCTGGCAATTGCACAATTCCTCGAAGCGCACCCCAAGGTCGAGCAGGTCCGCTACCCGGGGCTCGAGTCCCATCCCCAGCACGGAATCTCGAAGCGCCAGGCCTCGGGCTTCGGCGCGATGCTCTGGTTCGAGGTCAAGGGCGGTGTGGCGGCCGGCAAGAAGCTGATGGACACGATCGACGTCTGGACGCTGGCCGAGAACCTGGGCTCGGTCGAGTCGCTGGTGACGCACCCGGTGACGATGACCCACGCCGACGTCGAGCCCGAGGAACGCGCGCGGGTCGGCATCATCGACGGCCTCGTCCGGCTCTCGGTGGGCCTCGAGGACACGGACGACCTGGTCGACGCGCTCGAGCGCGCGCTGGCGCGGGTCTGACGCGAGCCTGCCGATGTCGCGGTTTCTGAACTTCGACACGCTGAGCCTGCACGCGGGGCAGACGCTCGACCCGGTGTACGGCGCGCGCGCCGCGCCGATCTACCAGACGACCTCGTACGTCTTCCCCGACACGGACACGGCCTCGTCGATCTTCAACCTCGAGCGCGGCGGGCACGCCTATTCACGGATCACGAACCCGACCGTCGGCGTGCTCGAGCAGCGCGTGGCAGCATTGGAGGGCGGCTCCGCCGCGGTCTGCACGGCCTCGGGCATGGCCGCGACCTACTGCGCGATCACGGCAATACTTTCCCAGGGCGATCACATCGTCGCGTCTTCGCAGATGTACGGCGGCAACATCAGCCTGATGAAGAACACGCTGCCGCGCTTCGGCATCACGACCACGTTCGTCGACCCGACCGACACGCAGGCCTTCGAGAAGGCCATCGGCGCCAACACGCGGCTGATCTACGGCGAGCTGATCGGCAATCCCGGGCTCGACATCCTCGACCTCGAGGCGATCGCTGCGATCGGCGCAAAACATCACGTACCGGTCATGATCGACGCGACGTTCAACACGCCGTACCTCTGCCGCACACTCGACTACGGCGCCAACATCGTGATCCATTCTCTGACCAAGTGGATGGGCGGCCACGGCGCGGCGATCGGCGGCGCCGTCGTCGACGGCGGCAACGTCGACTGGGGCGCGACGGGCAAATACCCGACGATCACCGAACCCTACGCGCCGTTCCAGGGCATCAACCTGTGGGAGGAGTTCGGGCCGGCCGCGTTCGCGACGCGCATCCGTGCGGAGGCGATGCGCGACATCGGTGCGTCCTTGAGCCCGGTGAACGCGTTCCTGCTGCTGCAGGGCATCGAGACGCTGTCGCTCCGGATGGACCGGCACATGGCGAACACGCAGGCGCTGCTCGAGTACCTCGAGGGCCATGCGCAGGTCGCCTGGGTGAGCCATCCGTCCCTGCCCGCGCATTCGAGCTACGAGCTCGCGAAGAAATACCTGCCGAAGGGCGCCGGCTCGATTGTAAGTTTCGGCGTGAAGGGCGGCCGCGACGCCGGTCGCGCCTTCATCGAGAACGTCGAACTCGCCTCGCACCTGGCCAACGTCGGCGACGCGAAGACACTGATCATCCACCCGGCGACGACCACGCACTCGCGCATCGATGCCGATGCGCTCAAAGCGGCCGGCATCACCGAGGACATGATCCGGCTCTCGGTGGGGCTCGAGGACGTCGAGGACATCAAGGCCGACTTCGAGCAGGGCTTCCGTGCGGCGAAGAAGGTCGCCGGTTAAGGACATGGAGTTCGAGGTCGGCGGCAAAAGCGTCTTTGCGACGACGGGCGGCAAGCCTTTCGACGCGAACAAGCCTGTCGTCGTGTTCCTGCACGGCTCGGGCTTCGACCACACGATCTGGGGCCTGCACTCGCGGTTCTTCGCGTTCCGCGGCTACTCGGTGCTGGTGCCCGACCTGCCGGGCCACACGCATTCCGAGGGCCCGCCGCTGGAATCCATCGAGGCGATGGCCGACTGGCTCAACGACTGCATCGAGGCGCTCGGCGCGAAGGACGTCTCGGTCGTCGCGCATTCGCAGGGCTGCCTGGTCGCGCTCGAATACGCGTCGCGCTTTCCCAAAGCGCTGCGCTCGGTGTCCTTCATCACGAGCGGGCTCGCGACGCCGGTCAACCCGGCGCTGATCGAGGCCGCGGAGCAAGACCCGGAAGCCGCCATCGCGATGATGCTTGGCTGGGGCTTCGGCCCGGCCGGGCACCTGCACCAGGGCCCGATTCCCGGCAACTCGATGGTCGGCGGCGGCAGGAAGGTGATGCGCGGCAACACGCCTGCCGCGCTCGCGACCGATTTGAAGGCCTGCGATGCCTACCGGAACGGCCGCAAGGCCGCGCAGGCGATCACGGCACCGACGCAGGTGCTGATCGCCGGCAAGGACCGGATGGCACCGGCAAAGGCGACGGCCGAGCTGGTCGAGCATCTTCGCGAACCCGAAGTGACGGTGATCGCAGAGAGCGGCCACATCCTGCCGCAGGAGGCCCCCGACCGCTGCCGGATGCTCCTTAGAGATTTCATCTTCAGGCACAATCCGGCGACGAAAATCGCCGCCTGAACTCACTGCGCGCTGCCGGCCAACGGCCGCGAGGCGCGCTAACAAACGAAGGAAGCTACGGATGCGAGTATTGATTTCCGCCCTTGTCCTGGTCGTGCCCGCCGCCGTCGCGGCCGACGGCGAACCGGCTGAGCTTTTTGCCAAACGCGCCGAATACTACGACGCGGTCATTTCCCCGGGCGGGGAATACATCGCGATCGAGCGCGCTGCCGAAGAAGGCAAGCGGCTGGTCGCGATCGTCGATACGCAGGACCTGAGCCTGCTGGGCCACATTCCGGCCGGCTCGGACTACTCTCCCTTCAATCCCTCCTGGGCCAACGACGAACGCCTGATCGTGCAGCTGACCGAGGATCGCGGTCGCGCCGAGTTCGAGTTCCCGAACGGCGAGCTGATTTCGATCGATTACGACGGCGGCAAGCTGCGTCGCCTGATCGAACGCCAGGTGGCCGTGTCCGGCTATCGTGACACGCAACCCCTGAACGCACTGCACGGCTTTGCAGAAGTGGCGCACCGTCTGCCGACCGAGAAAGATCACGTGCTGATCCGCTTCATCGAGGGCGGGCAGCGGGGCGTAGGATATATACCCACCCTGTACCGCATCCATGCAACCCGCGGCAAGGTCGTGCGCATCGCCGATGCGCCGACCTACAGCGCCTCTTTCGTCTTCAGCCCGAAGGGCGAGCTCGCTTACAGCGTCGGTCTCGACGGGGAGGCGCTGAAAGCCGGGACCAACGAGTGGGTTGTTCACCGGTACGTCGACGGCGAATGGGAAAGCCTCGACGACCTCGACATCGATGGCGAAAGCCTGCGGTTTTTGGCGACCGGCGCCGGCTCGAACAACTACATCGAGGTGGGCTACGCGGACGGACCCGACCGCGTCTACCGATACGATCTCGCAACCGGCGACAAGGAACTGGTTTTCGCCCATGCCGAAGTCGATGCGTCGGCTTTCGACTTCGACCGCCGAACCGGCAGGCTCGTCGCGGTGCACTTTGACGCCGGGTACCCCGACCTGCACCTCGTCGACCCGGAGCACCTGTATGCCCGCTGGTATCCCGCACTGTTCCAGGCATTCGGCGGCAACCGGGTACGTATCACCAGCGCGTCCGACGACGGTCGACTGCTGCTGATCCACGTGTCGGGCGCCCGCGAGCCCGGCCAGTTCCGCCTTTTCGACACGGAAACGCGGGACATGAAGTACCTGTTCAACGCCGCGCAATGGATCGACTCGGAGAGCCTCGCCGAGGTCCGCCCGATCGTCTTCCAGAATCGCGACGGCGTTGCGATCCATGGCTACCTGGCCCTGCCCGACGGGCACGACGAGGCGTTGCCGCTGGTCGTCATGCCGCACGGCGGCCCGCACGGTGTCCGGGATTTCTGGCGCTTCGATCCGGAGGTCCAGTTTCTCGCGTCACTGGGTTACGCGGTGCTGCAGGTGAATTTCCGCGGCTCCGACGGCTATGGCTGGGGCTTCGAGGAAGCGGGCTACGGCAGCTGGGGCACGCTGATCCAGAACGACATCGTCGACGGGACCCGCTGGGCAGCGAGCCTGGAACAGATCGATGGCGACCGCATTTGCATCGTCGGGGCATCGTTCGGCGCGTACTCGGCCCTGATGGCGCCGACGATCGAACCGGACCTCTACCGCTGCGCGGCCGGACTGGCCGGGGTCTATGACCTGGAGCTGATGTGGACGACGGCGGACATAGAGACCACGCGCCGCGGCGAGAACTACCTGGCAAGGGCCATCGGCGACGATCCCGAAACGCTGCGCCGGAACTCGCCCGTCCACAACATCGACAAACTGAAGATTCCCGTCCTGCTCGCGCACGGCGAGGATGACTGGCGCGTAGACGTCAAGCACTTCGACCGGATGGTTCGCGCACTGGAACAGGCGGGACATCCGCACGAGACGCTGCTCGTTAAGCGCGAGGGGCACGGCTTTTTCAATGACGAAAACCGCGCAGCCTGGTTCACGCGGCTCGCGACGTTTCTCGATCAGCATGTCGGCGGAACCAGCCCGGGCAGTGATTGACTTCGATCAAGCGCGGCGGAGGTAACAGCCCGATGAGTAACCTGTTTCGCCTGTTCGTGTGCCTTGCCGTGACCGCGGCTGCGCCGTGCGGCGCACAGCAGAGCCTCCGCCCCGAGGGGCCTGTCGCGATCGTCGGCGGCATGCTGCTGGACGGCTACCTGGCCGGGC
>JAWWBD010000087.1:0-11597 GCA_033721115.1 Woeseiaceae bacterium
CCCCAGTCCTCGGGTCCCAGCGTGGCTTCCAGCTCGGGACGGGCAGCGATGGCCCGCTGCAGGTCCCACTGGTTCCAGCCTTCGACCAGTGTGAAGGAAAACAGGCGCACGTCGCCACGCAGGAACTGCTCGAGGAGATCGCGCGGCGTAGCACCAGGCGCAAGGAGATAGTCGCCGGCATGGATCCGGCCGGCGCGCCCGGTCCAGCGTGCGTAGAAATCGAGCAGCCAGGGCTTCGTAATGATGTCGCGTGCCGCGAGTGCGCGGCTCACGGTGCGGAACGACTGGCCTTTCTCGATCCGGAACTCGACCGGTGCAGCGCCCGGGCCGGTGGCGCTGTCAAGGTAATGATCGAGATAGAGCGCAGCAGCGCCGACACCGAGGACGACGGCGCCGACGAGACCCAGCGCAAGGCGGCTGAGGATTTTCGTGAGCTGTTGCATGTCCCCGCCTCGTCTGTCTGCCTCGTACCGGCCCGGCCGCGGCAGCCGATTCAGTCGGGTGCGCCGAAGACGAGCGTACCGTTGGTGCCGCCGAAGCCGAAGGAATTGGACATCGCGATCCGCACGCGCGCCTGGCGGGCCTCGTGGGGCACGTAGTCCAGGTCACAGCGCGGATCCTGGTTGTCGAGGTTGATCGTCGGCGGTACCACCTGGTCCTCGATCGCCTTGACGCAGAAGATCGCTTCCACGACGCCGGCGGCACCGAGCAGGTGCCCGGTCGTGGACTTCGTCGAGCTGACCATGAGCCGGTCGGCGGCATCGCCGAAGGTCCTGCGTATGCCGACCGACTCGCCGATGTCGCCGGCGGGCGTCGACGTCCCGTGCGCGTTGACGTAGTCGACGTCGGCCGGATCGAGCCCGGCGTCCTTCAAGGCAGCCGTCATCGAGCGCCGGGCGCCGTCGCCGTCTTCCGGCGGCGACGTGATGTGGTAGGCATCGCCGCTCATGCCGAACCCGATGAGCTCCGCGTAGATTCGCGCGCCGCGTGCCCTGGCGTGTTCCAGTTCCTCGAGGATCACGCAGCCCGCGCCGTTGCTCAGCACGAACCCGTCGCGGTCGACGTCCCAGGGGCGGCTTGCGGCTGCCGGATCGTCGTTGCGGGTCGACATCGCGCGGGCCGCGCAGAAACCGCCGATCGCAAGCGGCGACGTGGCAAACTCGGAACCACCGGCCAGCATCACGTCGGCATCGCCGTGCTCGATCGAGCGGCCCGCGATGCCGATGCAGTGCGCCGACGTCGCGCATGCCGTCACGATCGAGACGTTTGGCCCCTTGATGTGCTGCATGATGCTCACGTAGCCGGACGTCATGTTGATGATGCTGCCGGGGATGAAAAAGGGCGAGATCTTGCGAACCCCTCCGGCGAGCATCTTCTCCTTGCTTTCCTCGATGGACTTGATGCCGCCGATGCCGGATCCCATCGCAACGCCGATACGGTGCCCGTTGTCTTCGCTTATCTCGAGGCCGGAATCGCGGATCGCCTCGATGCTTGCGGCGATGCCGTAATGGATGAACGGATCCGTTTTCCGCTGATCCTTCTTCGACACGTAGGCATCGACGTCGAAGTCGCGTACGGTACCGCCGATACGGGTCGGGAATTCGCCGGTATCGAGATCCTCGAGCAGGCCGATGCCCGAGACGCCCTCGCAGACGTTTCGCCAGGCATCACTCAGCCGGCTGCCTACCGGCGAGACGATACCCATGCCGGTAATGACGACGCGTCGATCTTTCAATGGAGTTCCGTGAGTCCGGTGCCGAACGCCTGGCTAGCGAAACGGGAGGGTCGGCGCAGCGTACGGCGCTGCGCCCGCAGGATCAGCTTTCGCTGGCGCGAGCGGTGACGAAGTCGATGGCCTGCTGCACCGTGGTGATCTTCTCGGCTTCCTCGTCCGGGATCTCCGTCTCGAACTCCTCTTCGAGCGCCATGACGAGTTCTACGGTGTCGAGCGAATCGGCGCCGAGATCATCGACGAACGACGCATCGTTGGTGACCTCGTCCTCCTTGACCCCGAGTTGCTCTGCAACGATGCTCTTAACTTGTTCTTCGATACTGCTCATAGTGGTCGCTTCTCCTGGGAAGACACGTCAAATCAGCTTTGCTTTGTTCATAAGTCCTTGATAATTCAAGGCGCTACGCCTTGTGGCTCGGTATTGTATGTGAATCGTCCGGGTCAATCTACACACTTTTGGCGGCCTTCAGGCCATCCACATGCCCCCGTTGACGTGCAGCGTCTCGCCCGTGATATAGGCCGCGGCCGGCGACGCGAGAAAAACGACGGCGGCGGCGATGTCCCGGGCCTCGCCGAGGCGGCCCAGGGGTACCTGGCCCAGCATCGCATCCCGCTGTTCCCCGGGCAGCGCCTTTGTCATGTCCGTGTCGATGAAGCCGGGTGCCACGACGTTGACCGTGATGTTCCGCGAGCCGAGTTCGCGGGCCAGGCTTTTCGAGAATCCGATCATGCCTGCCTTCGCGGCCGCATAGTTTGCCTGTCCGGCGTTGCCCATTGCGGCGATCACCGACGCGATATTGATGATGCGCCCGCGCTTCGCTTTGAGCATGCCCCGCACGCATGCCTTGCTGACGCGGAACAGACCGCTGAGGTTCGTATTCAGAACCGCATCCCATTCGTCGGCTTTCATCCGCATCAGGAGGTTGTCGCGCGTGATGCCCGCGTTGTTGACGACGATGGTCGGGGCACCCTCGTTCGCGGCAATGTCTGCCAGGGCCTGCTCGACCGAAGCGTCGTCGCCGATGTCCAGCACGATGCCGCGCCCCGCATCGCCGAGCGCTGCAGAGATGCTCTCCGCACCCGCCTCGCTGGTCGCAGTGCCGACGACCCGCGCGCCCGCAGCCGCCAGCGCCCCCGCAATCGCGGCTCCGATACCGCGCGAGGCACCGGTTACCAGTGCGACTTCCCCGGCCAGGGCCTCATTTCCATAGATCGAGTCCATGCTCATTCCTCGCCTCAATTGTCCGGATCGGCCAGCGCCTTTTCGAGTCCCGCGACTGAATCGATTGCGTCGACCCGCGTATTCCTGTCGATACGCCGGACGAGGCCGGCGAGTACCTTGCCCGGCCCGCATTCGACGACGTGCGTCACTCCGTCGTCGAGCATCGCTTTCACGGTCCGCACCCAGAGCACCGGGCTGTACACCTGCGCCGCTAGGCGCGTGCGGATGTCGTCAGGGTCGCCGTAGGGTGTCCCGCTCGCGGCACTCACGACCGTGATCGCCGGCGTCCGGATCTCCGTATCCGCCAGCGTTTCGGCGAGCTTGTCGCCCGCATCCCGCATCAGCGACGAGTGCGACGGTACGCTTACCCGCAGCACGATGGCGCGCTTCGCGCCGTGCTCCTTGGCATACTCGACGGCCTGGTTCACGGCGGTCGAATGGCCCGCGATGACGACCTGGCCCGGTGAGTTGAAATTGACCGGTTCCGCGACGCCGATCGTGGATGCTTCCTCGCAGATCCGGATGACTGCATCGTCGTCTAGGCCGAGCAAGGCAGCCATCGCGCCCTCGCCTGCCGGTACGGCGCCCTGCATCAGCTCGGAACGGCGCTTGACCACGCGCACGGCATCGGCAAAGCGCATCGCCTCCGCGCAAACGAGCGCCGTGTACTCGCCGAGGCTGTGCCCCGACAGTCGCTCCGGCACTGCGCCACCCGACTTTCGCCAGACCTGCCAGGCGGCATAACCCGCGGCCAGCATGGCCGGCTGGGTAACCGTGGTTTCGGCGAGGCGCTCGGCCGGCCCGTCCTGTACGACGCGCCAGAGGTCGTAACCCAGAATCTCGCTGGCCTCGGCATAGCAGGCCTCGACTTCGCCGTGCGCCGCGGCGAGGTCTGCCTGCATGCCCTGTGCCTGCGATCCCTGGCCCGGGAATACCATTGCTAGGGACACGGCGCCCCTCTCTGTCCAGTCACGAGGCAGCGCATTATATCGACGCGCCGCGCCGGCGCACAGCGGCGAGGCCCGCGAGCCCCCCGCCGAGGGTGCCGTAAAGATGCGCAACCGTCACGACCGGCCCGCCTGCCGCAGCCTCGGAGCCGGGCAGCGGTCCCGCGAGCTGCTCCCAGGCGAGCTTGGCCACCAGCACGGCGGCCAGCAGCCACGATTCGGCATGCCGGGTGTCCCAGCCGGCGACGACACCTGCTGCAAGCAGCCCGTGCAGCACGCCTGACAGCCCGACGTACCAGTCGAGCCGTGGTTCGAAGACCCAGAACGCCCCGCTGATGGCGGCCGCCGAGGTCAGGATGGCCAGCAACCAGCGCCGCAGGTCGAGCGCGGGGCCGACCAGGTAGGCGACGAGCGCCAGCCCCGCCAGATTCAGGACCAGGTGCGAATTTCCGAGGTGTACGATGTGGCCGGTGGCGAGCCGCCAGACCTCCCCGGCCGCGATCCTGCCGCGCTCGTAGCGCAGCAGAAGCCGTGCACCTTCGCCGCCGGCTGCCGCCAGCAGCGCAAGAACGGCAAGCAAAGCGGGTGCCGAATAAGCCGCCCGGCCCGTCGCGATGGCACTCCAGGCGCCGTCTTTGTCTAACCCCATGTTTGATATACTGACGTTTAATCGAAGAATGCGTCAATCCGGAGTTTCTAACGTGACAAACTGTGTCGGCCGAGGGCCGCGGCGCGACCGCCAGCGTGGTTTCACGCTGATCGAAATCATGGTCGTGGTCATCATCATCGGCATCCTGGCGGCCATCGTCGCGCCCAACGTGATCGGCCGGGTCGACGATGCCCAGATCACGAAGGCCAAGGCCGAAATTGCGAACCTCGAGAACGCGCTTAAATTCTACCGGCTCGACAATTTCACCTATCCGTCGACGGAACAGGGCCTCGAAGCGCTCGTCACCAAGCCGGCCGATCCGAACATCAAAAACTGGAAGCCGGGCGGTTACATGGCTCGCCTGCCCAAGGATCCCTGGGGTAATCCCTACCTCTATCTGAATCCCGGCAACAAGGGCGAGATCGATATCTACACGCTGGGCCGCGATGGCCGACCGGGCGGCGAAGGCGTCGACGCCGACATCGGTAACTGGGACCTCGACTAGCCGCTCTGCGCGGGCGGCCGGACGCACCGTCGTGACATTTCGCCGGGCAGCCCGGGGCTTTTCCCTCATCGAGATCCTGGTCGTCGTCTTCGTCGTCGGCGTCGTCGCATCAATTGCCCTGCTCTCGGTAGGCCTTGCCGGTGACGATCGCGAGCTGGAGACCGAAGCACGGCGTTTTGCTGCATTGATGGAGCGTGCCCAGGACGAAGCGGTGCTGCAGGGCCGCGAATTCGGTCTCGAAGTCATGCAGAACGGCTATCGCTTCGTCGAATACGATCCGTTCGTGAGCCAGTGGGCGGAGCTGTTCGGCGACGACATATTCAGGCAACGCAGCCTGCCCGACGGTACGGAGTTCGAGTTGTTCCTGGAGGGGCAGCGCATCGCGCTCGAACCGGAGCCGGCGGAATTCGACGATCCCGACGCCGAGCCGGCCGCCGGCCCCGTCGCATCCTATGAACCGCACGTGTTCGTTTTCTCGAGCGGCGAAACCTCGCCCTTCGAACTCAGGATCCTGCGGCCGGCGACGGAAGATACTGTCATCGTGCGCCGCGAACCGCTCGGCGCCGTCGAGATCGTCGACGACGATGGGGCCTGAGGTGAGGCAGCGCCGTCCCGCGGGGTTTACGCTGATCGAGGTCCTGGTCGCGCTGGCCGTCATTTCGCTCGCACTGCTGACGATCGGCGGTGAGATGGGTGCAATGGTCGACACCGCCAACACGATGCAGGAGCGCACCTACGCGAGCTGGATTGCCCAGAACAAGATCACCGAGCTCCGGCTTGCAAACGTCATCCCGGAGGTCAGCTCGACGAGCGGAGAAGTGGACTATGCGGGAACCGAGTGGCGCTGGCGTGCAGTCGTCTCGGAGACCGGTGTAGAAAACCTATATCGCGTCGACGTATCGGTCGGCTACCCGGGCACGGAGGGCGACGTACGGACGGTGACGGGGTTCATCGGCGAACCGACGGTTCCCGGTCAGGCGAACCGTGCATGGCAGCGCGGCCCGGAAGGCAGCGGGGAACGCCGGTGACGCACCCGACTTCGCGCGCATTCACGCTCATCGAGGTGCTCGTGTCGCTCGCGATATTCGGCATCCTGTCGCTGCTGGCCTATGCCGCGGTCGGCAATTCCCTGAGCAATGCCGATCGGCTGACGGACCGGATGGACCGGCTGCAGTCGATCCAGCGCGCGATGAACATGCTCGCCGGCGATTTCCTGCAGGCCGCGCCACGGCCCGTGCGTGACGAACTCGGCGAGACCTGGCGGCCCGCCGTCCTGACCACGCTGTCCGGCGACTTCGCTCTCGAGCTGACGCGTGGCGGCTGGGGCAATCCTGCGGGTCTGCCCAGGAGCACGCAGCAGCGCGCCGCGTACCGGATCGAGGACGGCCAGCTGGTCCGCTATCACTGGACCGTACTCGACCGGACGTTCGCGAACGAACCGCTGGCCGTCGTGCTGCTCGACGATGTCGATAGCCTGGTGTTTCGCTATTACCTCGACGACGGCGAGTGGAGCGAGGTATGGCCTCCGCTCGGGGCCGGCACCGAGGGGCCGGCACGCAGCCGGCCGCGGGCCGTCGAGATCGTGCTGACGCTCGCCGACGAAGCGGAGCTGACGCGCCTCGTCGAGGTAGCGCCGTGAGCGGCCGGGACTCGCAGCGTGGCGTGGCACTGATCACCGCGCTGTTGATCGTTGCGCTGGTGACGACGCTGACCTACGGACTCAAGTGGGACAATGCGCTGGAGCTGAGGCGCACCACGGTCCTGCTCAACCGCGACCAGGCGATCCAGGTCGCGCTCGGCGCGGAGAGCTGGATCCAGAGCCTGCTCCGCCAGGATCTCGAGGAAAGCGACAGCGATCATCTCGGTGAGTTGTGGGCCAGCGACCTGCCCGGCCTGCCGATCGACGGCGGCGAACTCTTCGGCGACATCGAGGACGTGCAGGGACGCTTCAACCTCAACAACCTGATCAATGCCGAGGGGGAGATCGACCAGCCGTCGCTCGAGCAGTTTCGGCGGCTGCTGGCGGCGCTCGGCCTCGATCCGCGCTTCGCGGGTCTCGCGGCCGACTGGCTCGACGCCAACCAGGACCCGACGTTTCCCGACGGAGCCGAAGACACGATCTACACCGGATTCACGCCGCCTTACCGGACCGCCAACCAGGTGCTGTCGAGCGCAAGCGAACTCGCGGCGCTCGAGGGGATGGACAAAGCCACCCTCGACACGCTGCTGCCGCACGTCGTCGCCCTGCCCGGCCGCACCGCGATCAATGTGAACACGGCATCGGGGCCGGTCCTGCAGTCGCTCGACGAGAACCTGAGCGTGGCGGATGTCGAGCGCCTGCTCGCCGAGCGCGCCGAAGCCGGATTCGCCGATGTTGCCGGCGCGTTCTCCTCGCTCGTCAGCCCCGAAGTGCTGAACCAGCTCGAGGATTCGACGAGCTATTTTCAATTGAAGGTCGTCGTGCGGATTGATACGGTTCGGATTACCTATTTCAGTTTGCTGGAGCGCGGCCCGCGCGGCGACGTCAGTCCTGTCCTGCGCACCCTCGGAACCACCTGATCATGTCCGAGTATCTCGTCATCCGCCCGGGACCGGATCCCGAAACCAGTGCCAACTGGATCGTCGTCGACGGTGACGGCACCCGGCGCGGCCCGGTTGCCACGGGCCCGCTCTCGCAGGCCGCGCTCGAGGCGACGGAGCGCGAGGTCATCGTCCTGGTTCCCGCAACCGAGGTACTGACGACAACGGTCGAGCTGCCCGTAAAAAGCGGCGCGAGACTGCTTGCGGCATTGCCGTACGCGCTGGAAGAACAGCTCGCCGATGACGTCGAGACGCTGCATTTCGCCGCCGGTCAGCGGCGCGAAGACGGTCGCATCCCCGCTGCCGTCGTCTCGCTCGGGAACATGGAGCACTGGCAGGCGCTGCTCGATACTGCGGGTCTGACACCGGCCCGGATCGTGCCGGAGAACCACGGCCTGGCCCGCATCCCCGGCACGATGAGCATGCTCGTCGAATCCGACCAGGTGCTGTTCAACGACGGGGACGGGATCGAGGTGGCGCTGCAGGGAGTGAGTCCGGCCGAAGTGCTCGACATCGTCGGGGCAATCGGCGCTGGCGACGGGGATGCCCCGCGGCACCTGCTCGTGTTCTGCGCACCGGGCCTCGACGAGCAGTACCGCGAGGACTGGGCCGTGCTGCGTGACCGTCTCGCGAGCGTCGACCTGAACGTCCTCGAGGACGGTGCCCTGCCCCGGCTCGCGGTGACCGTGGCAGCGGGGCACGGCATCAACCTGTTACAGGGCCGCTTTTCCCGCCAGGGCGACCTGGGGCAGGTGCTCAGGCCCTGGCGTCACGCGGCCCTGCTGCTGCTCACGCTCGGCCTGGTACTCGTCGCCGGGAAGGCCGTCGACACCTATCGGCTGGCGCGGGACGAGGCTGCGCTGCAGGCCCGCTTCACCGAGGAGTACCGGGAGATCCGGCCCGACGACACCCGCGAGATCGTCGATCCGCTCAGCGTGGTCAATTCGTTGCGCCGGGGCCTCGGCGGGCCGGTTGCGCGGCAGGTATTTTTGCCCTCGCTCGAACAGCTGGGCCGCGCGCTCGCCCAGAGCCAGGGCGCGGAAGTCGAGGCAATCAGCTACCGCGCCGGCGTGATCGACGTCCGGCTTACGGCCCCAGACGTACCGACACTCGACAACATACAGCGCCAGGTGAGTGCGTCCGGACGTTTCACCGCCTCGATCCAGTCCACCGACCAGGTCGGCGACAAGGTCTCTAGCCGGATCCAGATCCGGGAGACCGGCGCATGAGAGACTGGTTCGAATCGCTGGACCCGCGCGAACGCATTGTCGTGGCCGCCGGTGCCGTCTTCGTCGTGCTCGCTCTCGCCTACGCGTTCGTCTGGTTGCCGCTCGACCGCAACCAGCAACGCCTCGCGGCCAACGTCGAAAGCTGGGAGCGCTCCATCGCGGAACTGGGACCGCTCAAGGCCCTGGCGGCCGGCGGCAGCGTACCCGTGCCGTCCGGCGCCGGCACCGGCCAGACACCGGTCGTGATCGTCGACCAGACGCTCCGGTCGCGCGGGCTCGATGGTGCGCTGCAGCGCAACCAGCCGACGACCAGCGACGGCATACGCGTCGAGTTCGAGGATGTCGCATTCGACGAACTCGTGCTCTGGCTCGGCGACCTGAGCCGGCAATACTCGATGCAGGTATCGTCCGGCAGCGTCTCGGCCGCCAGCCGCGCCGGGCCGGGCCGCGTCAACGCCACGCTGACCCTAGAGCGCACCGGCTGAATGCCACGCCTGCGTCGCCTGTTGCTGCTGGGCGGGCTGACGTTCCTGCTGGGCGTCATCGTCTTTTTTCCTGCCCGCGTCGCCTACGAGTGGTTTGCACCGGTCGCGGTCCGGGTCGCCGGGATCGAGGGCACTGTCTGGCGCGGCGGCGCTGCGGAAGCGCGCATCGAGGGACTGTACCTGCGCAACCTGACCTGGGCCTTCCGGCCCGCTGCCCTGTTCCGCGGCCGCATCGGCTTCGCCGTCGCCGCGGAGCCTGCGAGCGGGTTTGTCGAAGGCATCGTTGGTTTTACTGCCGGCGGCACGATGCATCTCGCTGACGTGACGGGCTCGATGCCGCTCGAGCTTTTGCGGGAAAGCGTCGGCAGCCCCGGCCTGTCCGGCGGACTCAGCCTGCGCGTCGAGAACCTCGAAGTCCGCGACGGCCGGCCCGTCGCCGGCCAGGCAACGTTCCAGGTGGCGGACGTCCGCGAGCCGCGCATCGATGGCGGATCGCTTGGCGGCTATCGAGGCGTCGTCACGACCGCGGAGCAGGGACTCGTTGTGCACTACGAGGATACCGACGGCGTCATCGACGTCGAAGGCCGAATCGACCTCGCATCCGACGGGAGCTTCCGCCATTCGGCACGACTCAGGCCCAAGCCGGCGACGCCGGCGCGCATCCGGCAGTTCATCGGTTCGCTGCCGCCGGCGGCCGACGGCAGTGACTGGCGTGAGGCGGTGCTCGGCGAGGGCTATCTCTGAGGCAACCCGCTAGTCGTGATCCGGATCGCCGGGGCGTGCCGGCACTTCGACAAAGGCGCCGAGCAGCGGATAGTACAGCGCGCAGCGGACCGGTGCCGGGCAGACGGCTCCGTACAACGCACGATACCGCGCGAGCTGAGGCGCGTAGCGCTCGACTTCCGCGGCGAGAAACGCGTCCCGGCCCCCGCCCTCGTGGCTCCCGGTCTTGTAGTCGACGATCCAGTGGGTCCCGTCCTCGTCGATGCGGACGCGGTCCAGCACGACGGATTCGATGCGGCCCTGGTAGACACCGGTGAGTGCGTATTCGCTCACTCCCTCCCCGGCCAGCAGCCATCGCCCCCGCGGATCCCGCTTTGTCGCCTCCACTGCCGCCACGACACGCTCGATGATCGGTCCCGTCCGGTCGGGCGCGACGCCGGCTTCGAGCAGCCAGCAGCGGCTTTGCTCGGCCAGCGCCTGTGCATCGAGTCCGCCCAGGGCGACCCGGCCGCTGCTGGCAAGCTGCAGCCAGCGGTGCAAGACCGTGCCCGCGAAACGCGCGCCGGCTCCGACCCAATCGTAGTCGACCCGCGCTTTGTCCGGTAACGCGGAGGGTGGCAGATCAACCCCCGGTAATGGTTCGGGTTTCGCCATGTGCCACGGCTTCGCATGGCGTTTCAGCAGCGGCTGGCGAAACGGATCGGGCTCGTCGACTGCGTCGCCGGTGACCGGCTCGAAAGCCGCTTCGTACGCCGGCCGGACGGCCGGCCAGAGCATCGCCAGCAGGCTGCTGGAAGCCGGAGACCTGAGCGTGCTGCCGTCCTTTGCCACCCCGACGTGGCCGACGAGATGCAGCGATTGTCGCGCGCGCGTGCAGGCAACGTACAGGAGCCGGGCACTCTCCTCGCTTTCACGGGCAGCGAGCGAGCGCTCGATGAAGCGGTGAATCGGGTCGGCTTCAACTTCTGCACGCGGACCGACGGGACTGATGACCTTTTCCACTGCGCCCCGCCCTTCGGGCATGTCGAACCACGAGAGGACGCGCCGCTCCGTCCTTGCCGGCGTGCGACCGAGCCCGTAGAGCATCACGTGCTCGAACTGCAAACCCTTGGCCCGGTGCATCGTCATGACCTGGACCCTCGAGTCCGCGCTGCTCGAGACGCGCTCGATATCGAGCATTTCCTCGAGCGTGGTGATATCGGGAATCGTCCCGCCCGACTCGAGGGCGGCGAGCGTGTCCAGGTAACGGTAGACGTTCTCGAATTCGTGGGCTGCCGTGAGCGGAGCCGGGCCGCCGAGCGCGAGCCACAGGCGCTCGACGCGAGTCCGCAGTGATTCGTCGGGCTGCGGGCGCAGTTCGGGCGCGAGCCGGTCGCGGAGCCGCACGAGTCCGGCCCGGCCTGCTGCGCTCAGCCGGGCGAGCCGGTGTTCGTCGGTTATCAGTTCCCATACCGTCCGCTCCGCGTCACCACCGACGAGTGCATGCAGATCCTGCCAGTCGAGACCCGCCCAGGGCGCACGCAAC
>JAWWBD010000088.1:0-11563 GCA_033721115.1 Woeseiaceae bacterium
AGCCCGAACAGGTTGACGTCGAACAGGCGCCGGAAAGCCGCGAGATCGAGCGCGTCGATGCTGCCGACGCGCAGGTCGACGCCGGCGTTCAGGATCAGCGTGTCGATGCGCCCGGCAAAGTGCCCGGCCGCCGCCTCGATCGCGGCGCCGACCGATGCCTCGTCGCTGACGTCCATCCGGACGAAGGTCGCGCGGATGTCCGCCGCGACCTCGCCGCCGTTGTCGCGCCGGCCGGTGATGACGACGTGCGCACCCTGCTCGACGAAGTGCCGCGCGACGCCGCGGCCGATGCCCGCCGTGCCGCCGGTGACCAGCGCGTTCTTGCCGCGGATCGAGAACAGGTCGTGCCCGGCTGCCTTCTCCCCCACGCTCATGCCCCCACCGCCGGCCGCACCGGTTCGATCCCGATGCCGCCGCTTTCGAGAATGTCGATCAGCGGCGCGAGCTCACGCTCGTAGTTCTGCCACAGGTCGATCGACGTCGTGTACACGGGCTGCCGCACCTGGGTTGCGCTCGCGGTCGTCGACGCCGTCTTGCGGCGGTGGAACTCGAGGCACCCGGGCTGCCACCCGAGCCCGCAGAATTCGAGGATGCGGCGCGCCTCGCTCTCGGTGTCCACGACCAGGTCCTCGTACCAGGTCTCGGTCATGGCTTCGCCGGGGATGCACTCCCGCCAGTGCGTCATCAGCCGGTCATAGGCCAGGTAGTAGTGCGCCAGGTCCTCGAGCGCATAGGAGAACGGGTACGCATCCCGGAACGGCTGCTTGAAGACCGCGTAGCAGGCGGCCACCGGGTGGCGCCGCATGTGGATGATCTTCGCGTTCGGCAGGGCCCGGTGGATGAGCCCCGCATACAGGTAGTTGAGCGGCAGCTTGTCGATGAAGTGCGGCACCCGGCCGGTCAGCGGCCGCGTGCTGTCGATATACGCTTCGCCCAACGCGCGGAAATCCATCCTGACGGTTTCAGCGATCAGCTGCTCGCGGTTCGCCGGGGCCCGGTCGCCGAGCTGCCGGTGCACCAGCCGCATCAGCTCTGTCGCGAAGTTGTTCAGCTCGCCGGCGCTCGCCACCTCGGAGTGACCGTCGAGGATCTGTTCGAGCAGCGTCGTGCCGGTGCGCGGCAGGCCGAGGATGAAGATCGGTTCGTCGTTGCCGAAGCCCGGGGCCGAATCCCGGAACTCCTCCGGCCGGAACGCTTCGACGATCCTGTCGATGACGGCGATGTCCTCGCGCACGTCGTACTGCATTTTCGACCAGCGGAGCGCTGCGCCACGGCTGCGTTCGGCGAACGAGCGCCCGTAGTCGCCCAGGTCCTCGAGCTCCTTGGCCAGCGCGAACCGGAGCTGCGCTTCCGCGCGCCAGTCGGCGTCGCCCGCAGCGAGAGCGGCCTCGAGCTCGGCGACGTGGTTCTGCTCGCGCGTCTGCCTGCGGAGGTCGCTCCGCAACAGGTAACACTCGAAGTTCCGCGGATCGAGCGCCAGCACGCGGTTGCAGGCCGCCTCGGCCTTGTCGCTCCGCCCGAGAAAGCGCAGTTCGGCGGCGCGATTGAAATGGTAGTGCGGCTGCCCGTCGTTCAGCGCGATCGCGGCGTCGAACGCTGCCAGCGCTTCCTCATGCAGGTCGAAGTGCGACAGCGTCGCGCCGAGGATGTTGTTCGCCGAGGCCGACGGGATGCGCACGCCGACCAGCGACCGCGCCAGCTCGACGGCTTCGTGCAGCCGGCCGGTCAGGCGCAGCAGCGAGGCCTTCTGCGCCCGGTACACCGGGTTCGCCGCGTCGAGCGCGAGCGCGCGATCGATGAACTCGCAGGCCTTGCCGAGCTTGCGGACCGCCTGCGCCGCGTGGCTCGCGACGTGCCAGCCCTCGGCGTTCTCCGGGAAGCGGTGGTGCAGCTCCTGGCAGGCCGCGACCGCGCGCTCCGGCTGCTGGCGGCCGAGTGACTGCCAGGCCAGCCGGATGAGGTCCGGCGCGTCGGGACGTTGCGCGGTCTGGGTCATGGCCTGGCCTTCGCATCACTCCTCTGCCGGGAGTCGAGCGTACTACAACTGCGCGAGCGACAGGCGCCGCGGCGAAGCCGCAGCTCGCCGCCGGTTGCCGCTACTCGAAGTTGTACGTGAAGCGCACGCCGACGGAGCGGGGCCGCGATACCCAGCCGCGCCGCCCGTATTCGGCGGCCGGCGTCGTCTCGGCGTTGCGCACGATGGCGGCGCTGAGACCGGACTCGTTGGTCAGGTTCTTGACGAACAGCTGCGCCGTCCAGGCATCGCCCGCCAGCGCGACGCCCGCGTTGAGCAGCGAGTAGCCGTCGAACTTCGACTGGTTGGCCGGCACGAGATTGTCGTTCGGCTCGGCCTGGAAATCGCTCCGGTAGTTGCCGTCGAGGTGCCAGCGCAGCTCCTTGTCGTTCATGACCGGATGCTTGTAGTCGAGCGCCAGCGTCAGCTGGTTCTCGGACACGAACGGCAGCGGGTCGCCGTCCTGTAGTACGCCGGTCGTGATCGTCACCGGGTCGGTCAGCTCCGCGTCGGTGTAGCTGTAGCCGAACGCGATGCTGAAGTCGTCGCTCACGTTGGCGTTGACCTCGAGCTCGGCGCCCTGCGACACCGCGCCGCGGCCGTTCGTCACGCCCTTGAGCCCGCCCAGCGTGAAGGTCTCCAGCTGGATGTCGTCCCAGTCGATGTGGTAGATCGCGGCCGTATAGCTGACCCGCCCGTCACTGAGGAATCCCTTCAGTCCGACCTCCTTGTTGAGCACGGTGTCCGGCTCGTAGGTCAGCGGGAACGCCGGGTCGGCGAACGGCCCGACCAGCGGCAGCGCGTTCGCGCCGCCGCGGCGGAAGCCCTCGGAGACGGTGAAGTACAGCATGTGGTCGTCCGAGAGGTCCCACGACGTGTTGAACTTGAAGATACTGTCGTTGAACGTCTCCTTGCTGCTGGCGAGCGTCACGCCCTCGGGGTCGACGCCGTCGTCGGAACAGCCGGGGCCGCAGTAGGGCAGCGTCTGCCTCAGGCTCGATTCGAGCTCCTGGCGGAAGAAGCGCGCACCGAGCGTGATCTGCCAGGTCTCGCTCGGGTGGAACGTGAGTTCGCCGAACGCCGCGAGGTCCGTGAAATCGTCGTCGACGTCGATCGTGAACGCCTCGTCGCCGTTCGTCGACGGCCGGATGCCGCCCAGGCCGAACTCGATGAAGTCGCCGACCGTGTTCAGCCCGTACGCGCCGTAGTAGTAGGCCACGACCTGGCTGCCGAACGAGTTCGGGTCGTCCGCCCACGCGCCGTAGCCGCGCATCAGGTTGCGGTTGTCCCCGCGGTACTCCTCGTCGTGGTAGTACACGCCGGCGACCCAGTCGACGCTCGCGTCGCCGTTCGAGACGAGCCGGATCTCCTGCGTCAGCGCGGTGCGCTCTTCCTGCGTCTCGTCGACGACGTACATGCGCGGGAAGTAGAAGTAGTAGAAGCCGAGCGTCTCGTAGAAGTCCGAGGTATCGCGATTCGGTGAAGAATCGTCCCGTGTGTAGGACGTCGACGACGTGAACGAGGCGAAGCCGAACTCGTGGGTGACGTCCACGCCGGCGAGGTCGACCGTGCGCTCGAGTGGATCGAGCGCGTTGCTCGAGTCTTCCCAGGAATCCGGCCCGGCGCCGAACGTCGAATCGCTGCCGATGTACGCGGTGCTGCTGTGGTCCCATTCCTCGTCCTGGTGCAGGTAGTTGAACAGCACCTCGGTTCCCTCATCGGGCTGCCACAGGAGCGACGCCCTGGCGAAGAGCACGTTGCCTTCGTCGACGTCCTCGCGGCTTTCGTACGCGGGGATGCTGTCGACGTTGGACGGATCCGCGAGCACGGGGTCGCCGTTGCTGTCGGTCACGACCAGCTTGGTGGCGTCGATGACCCCTCCGCGCTGGTCGTAGGCCACCGCGAAACGCAGCGCGGCCGTGTCCGATACGGGCAGGTTGGCGATGCCCTGCGCCTCGTAGTTGAGCTCGCCGGACTCCGCGTTGTCGCTGACGCCGGCGCCGAGCTCGAAGGACCGGCTCGCCGTATCCGGCTTCCGGGGGATGAAGCGCAGCGTGCCGCCCACGGCGCCGGACCCGTACAGCGTCCCCTGCGGGCCGCGCAGCACCTCGACGCGCTCGATGTCGACCAGCCGGAAGTTGGTGAAAAGCGGCGTCTCGCCGACGTAGGTCGACACCGGCGATGCGGTGCGGTTGCCGGCGACCGTGCTGAGGCCTGCGTCACCGACGTTGATGCCGCGCATGATGATCGTGTTGTTGATACCCGCCCGCGAGCCGAGGTCCGGGCCGGACAGGCCGGGGATGCTGCGCGTCAGCTCGGTCAGGTCGAACACGCCGCGTTCGCGGATCGCGTCGCCGCTGATCGCCGAGATGTTGTACGGCACTTCCTGCACGGTCTGGGCGCGCCGGGTCGCGGTAACGGTGATTTCTTCGATGACGCCGTCGCGGCCCTGCGCCATCGACGGGCCGGTGCCGGTGAGCGCCGTGGCGACGGCAATGCTGACGAGACTCTTGCGACCTTCCATCCTGACTTCCCCCCACGTAGGTACCAGTTCGGGCGCATCGTGTGCACCCCGGCTGCTTGCGATAGTCCGCGATCGGGGCACCCATTGCACTGGCGCTTCGGGTCAGCGAGTTGTCCTTTCAGGTCATCGACGGCGCCGTGCGGCAAGGCAGTTTTTCATTGCCGACCGCTTGGATTATCATTAGCGGCCAAACCGCGTGCCACCCAGCGAGGGGCCCCGATGCCCCAGAAATCGGTTTCCGTAGGGATCGTGACGGTGCCGGGCAACGTTCCGGGGCTGTTCGCCCAGAAGGTCCTCGACGTCGTGTCCCAGCACGGCCAGGACATGTCGGCCTTCTGGCGCGAATGCGCGCTGTTGCAGCAGCTGCCGGAAAACTGCCTGCTGGCGGAAACGGAGCTGACCTACGACGAATACCGGGCGTTCATCGAGGAAATCCTGGACCGCTTCGACATCCCGGGTCTCGGGCTGCGCATCGGCCGCCGCTTCCGGGCCACCGACTTCGGCATACTCGGTTACGCGCTGATCAGCGCGAAAGACATGCGCTTCGCACTGAACCTCGCCGACCGCTACCAGTGTCTCTGGGGCGGCGGCAGCCAGTTCGTCAACCGGCACTACATAGAAGACGACCAGGCGGTCTACGAGGAACACAGCAACCTGCCGCCCGGCCGCCTGCATCAGCTCGAACTGGAGGAGGCCGCCGCGCAGTTCCTCGTCACGCGGGACATGCTGGCGGAACCCGACAGGTTCCGGCTGACCCGCGTCGAGTTTTCGTTTCCGGCGCCCGATTACGCGCCGATGTTCGAGGAGATCTTCCGCTGCCCGGTACATTTCGACCAGCCGGCGACGCGGATCCTGTTCCCGGTGGAGCTGCTCGACCTCGAGTTCGGCTCGGCCAACGAGCTCGCGGAGTCGATCTGCGAGGAACAGTGCCGGAAGTTCCTGCGCATCATCGAGGACCGCGGTGGCCTGACCGAGAAGGTGCGGACCTTCATCCTGAACTCGCCGGGTAGCATCCCCTCGCTGCAGGACGTGGCCGACGAGCTGAACATGAGCCTGCGCACCGTGCGCCGCAAGCTGAAAAGCGAAGGCACGACGTACAAGGCCATCGTGACCGAGATCCGCATGAAGATGGCGCGACAGTACCTGCTCGAGACGCCGCTCGCGATCAAGGAGATCGGCTACCTGCTGTGCTACTCCGAGGTCGCAAACTTCCAGCGGGCGTTCAAGAACTGGTACGACGTCACGCCGAACGAGATGCGCCAGCAGCACGCGGTGCGCCACTGAGGCAGCCGCGTGCCGGTCGCTGCTGACAACACGTTGACCCGGCGTGCTCTTCGCAACCCGGTCCGGCTGGTGCAGCGTATGGTGCAGGTGAACGAGCCACGGGCAGCGTACCGATGAAAGCCGCCGTCTACGTCGAGAAATCCAGCCCGCTGGTGCTGAAGGACCTGCCGAAGCCGGAGCCCGCCCCCGGCCAGCTCCGCATCCGGGTGAAAGCCTGCGGGGTGTGCGGCTCCGACATCCACGCCTCGGAGGCCGACTGGACCCCGACCGGCATCGTGATGGGCCACGAGTTCGCCGGGGTCGTCGATGCCGTCGGCGAGGGTGTGACGCGCTGGCGGCCGGGCGACCGCGTCGCGCCGCTGGCCCAGATCAGCTGCGGCGGTTGCGACGCCTGCCGCGCGGGCGACGAGCAGCCCTGCGAAAACCCGGAACTCATCGACTACAACCCGGAGCGCGGCGGCGCCTATGCCGAGTACACGATCGTCGGCGCGCGCGACGCGCTGCCGCTGCCCGACGCGCTCAGCTTCGAGGAAGCGGCGGCGGTCGAACCGCTGGCCGTCGGGCTCGATGCGGTGCGGCGGGCGCGGCTGACGGAAGACGACTCGGTGCTGATCATAGGCGGCGGGCCGATCGGCCTGTCGATCACGCAGTGGGCCCGGTTCTTTGGCGCCCGCGACGTCGTCGTGTCGGAACTGAACCCGGCGCGACTGAAAATCGCCGAGGCGATGCGGGCGACCGGCACGATCGACGCATCGTCGGCGCCCGACACGATCGAGGCGTTTGTCGAACTGACCGGCCGCAAGCCGACGGTCATCATCGAGGCCGTCGGCGTACCGAGCATGATCCAGCGCTGCATCGAGATGGCGAAACCGGAGTCCCGGATCGTCGTCGTCGGCGTGTGCCAGGCGACCGACACGTTCGAGCCGATGCAGTGCATCCTGAAATCCCTGACGCTTATATTCGCGTACGGCTACTCGACCGACGACTACGCCTACATCATCGAGCTCCTGGGCAGCGGGCAGCTGACCGCGAAACCGCTGATCTCGCACCGGGTCTCGCTCGACGAGCTGCCCGCGGCGTTCGAAGCATTGCGCAGGCCAGGCGACCAGATCAAGGTGATCGTCGAGCCTTGAGCCCTGGTTGGCCGGGGGCGCGGTCGGTCCGCCGTTTTTTTCCGCTGGTGTCACGGCAGCACTTGGGCCATTATCGTGCGACCTGACCCGCCGCAGCGCATAACCCGGAAAACAACCGTCGATGCCGGAGTCAACTGAGACCGAAACCGAAAGCAGCCCGGAAACCCGGCCGGCGATCGTCGACGATCTCGAAAGTCGCATCGCCGAGCTGGAACAGCTGCCCGAAGCCCGCTTCGGCACGTTCACGAGGCTCGACTGGCTCTTCTTGCTGGCGGGCGCGCTGCTCCTGCCTTACCTGCTCTTGCTCTGGTACTGGCCGTGAGCGCCGCACCCGGGCAGGACAGTGTCTTTTCACGCCTGCCGCTCCGGCTGGGCGAACGCGAATACGGCAACCGGACGGCACACGCCACCTGTTTCGCCTACGCCATCGCGACCTGGTGCTTCCTGGTCGGCAGCTACACCGCCGACCTCGTGGGCGCGGTCGAGGGAACCGTAGCCCTGATCGCCGGAAACCTGATCGGCGTCTTTTTGACCACGATGCCGCTCTCGCTCGGCTGCCAGCGCTACGGCCTCGAGCAGATGGACTTCTGCAAGAGCGCGTTCGGGCAGCACGGCTCGCACGTCGTGCTGGTGTTCTACCTCATCAACATGCTCGGCTGGTCGGGCCTCTTGCTCGTGATGTTCGGCAACGGCATCTTCAACATCGGCAACGCGCTGGACCTGCAGCCCGGCGAGTGGGTCGTGGGCACGGGCGTTGCAGTCGGCATCGTGCTGGCATTCATCGTCGTGCTGAAGGGTGTCGACCGGCTGGGCACGGTCAACAACATCGTGACCCCGTTACTCGGCCTGGTCGTCATCTACATGCTGTACATGCTCTTTACCGTACACGGCGTGGACGCGGTGCTGGACGCCGAGCCCCTGGACCCGGGCCCGGACCCCTGGGTCAACTACGCCATCGCGTTCGAGCTCGGGATCGCCAACGGTTTTTCCTGGTGGGGCGGCATCGGCTTCATCGCCCGCAACACGACGACCCGGCGGGCCGCGACCTACCCGCAGGTCCTGCAGCTCGGCCTGTCCTCCGGCATCGTGTCCTCGATCGCGCTGTACTCGGCGCTGGTCGTCGGCTCCGACGACCCGACCCGCTGGATGGTGCCGCTGGGCGGCGTCGCCCTCGGTATGATCGCGCTGGCTTTCGTCGCGCTCGCCAACGTCACCTCAACCGGCGTCTCGCTGTTCGCGAGCGGGCTCGCGCTGCGCCACGTGCCGGGGCTCAAGCGCCGGCCGTGGTGGCAGATCCTCGTCATCACGATCATCCCGTGCTGCTTCTTCATTTTCTGGTCGGAAGAACTCTACAGCATGGGCGATGCGTTCCTCGCCTATAACGGCACGATGTACGCCCCGATCTCCGGCATCCTGTTCGTCGACTTCTTCTTCCTGCGGCAGCAGCGCATCTGCCTCAAGTCGATATTCGACAACTCGGCCGCCGGCGCCTATCACTACTGGAAGGGCTTCAACCCGCTGGCGCTCGGCTGCGTGCTGCTGGGCCAGGCGACCTACTTCGCGCTCTACGACCCGTTCACCGGCGAAGCCCACTGGCTGTTCGTGTACCTGCCGGCTTCGCTGGCCGCGTTCGCCGTGCCGGCGCTGGTCTACTGGGCGGGGATGCGGATATTCGGGGTAAGGCTGGAAATGCCGGCGCGGGAGGCGCGTGACGGCAAGGGCGGGCTGCTGGAGCAGCCGAACATCTGACCGGTGGCCCTGCAAGCTCCGCAGGGCCCGGCCCGTGAACCGGTCTGGGACCATGGCCGGGTGCGCAACCCGCCCTTTCATTTGCCACCCCACCTGTTATAGTGCGCACCGCTTCGGCGCACTTCGGTCTGCGCCAGCCGCTTCAGGCCCGCCATCCCGCCGGTCGTAGCCACCCCGAAATCCAGCCTGGACCGAACCTTGCGCGGCACACCCGCATCTGGTCAGGCGCCCTGGAGAATCCAGAACAATGTTATTCAGCGAACTCGGTCTCAGGACCGAACTGCTGCGTGCGGTCGAGCAAAACGGTTACCGTGAAGCGACGCCGATCCAGCAGCAGGCCATCCCCCTCATCCTGACCGGCGCCGACGTGCTCGCCGGCGCCCAGACCGGCACCGGCAAGACTGCCGGTTTTACCCTGCCGCTGCTCGAGCGCGTGCACCGGACGCGCGCATCCGGGCCGCGCCGCATCCGGGCGCTGATCCTCGTCCCGACCCGCGAGCTTGCGGCGCAGGTGAGCGACAGCGTGCGGACTTACGGCCGGCACATGCACTTCAGGTCGGCCGCAATCTTCGGCGGCGTCAGCGCCAGGACCCAGATAGACAAGATCCGCCAGGGTCTCGACATCGTCATCGCGACACCCGGCCGCTTGCTCGACCTGGCACAGCAGCAGGAGATCGACCTGTCCGCGGTCGAGATACTGGTGCTGGACGAGGCCGATCGCATGCTCGACATGGGCTTCATCCGCGACATCAGGAAGATCTTCCGTTTTCTGCCGGGGAAGCGGCAGAACCTGCTGTTCTCGGCCACGTTTTCGAACGAGATCCGCAAGCTCGCGAACGATCTGCTCGACAACCCGGTCGAGATCCAGGTCACGCCGCGCAACACGCCCGTCGAACGCATCCGCCAGTCGGTGCTGCCGGTTGACAAGCGTCGCAAACGCGAGTTGCTGTCGCATCGCATCGGCAAGGAGAACATGCGACAGGTGCTGGTGTTCACACGAACCAAGCACGGTGCCAACAAGCTGGCCGGGCAACTCGTTGCGGACGGTATCAGCGCCACCGCGATCCACGGCAACAAGTCGCAGGGCGCCCGGACGCGCGCGCTGGCGGACTTCAAATCCGGCAAGGCCCGCGTGCTGGTCGCCACCGACATCGCGGCAAGGGGGCTCGACATAGACGGCCTGCCGCACGTCGTGAACTTCGAGCTGCCGCATGTACCGGAAGACTACGTGCACCGCATCGGCCGCACGGCCCGCGCGGGGCGCGATGGCCAGGCGATTTCGCTGGTCTGCGTCGACGAGCACGGGCTGCTGAAAGACGTCGAGCGCCTGCTGCAGCTCGAGATCCCGAGGGAAGTGGTACCCGGTTACGAACCCGACCCGCGCATCCGGCCGGAGCCGATCAGCAAGGGCCGCCGGCAACCGCAGGCCCCGCAGAAGAACGGCCGCAGCAGGAACGGCAAGCCGACATCCGGTGCCGGTACGGGCGGGCGCCGCAGGCGACCCGGCAGGCGCGCGCAGCAGCGTTCGTCCGCCTGACCGGCATCGACCGCGCCACGGTGCGCACCGGGCGGAAGGCAAGGCGCCGCAAGCACTCACCAATGGTTCTACGCCGGGTTCACCGGGCAGCATTCACGCAAAGGCTTCAATTCTGTTTTCGCAGCCGGTCGGCGATATCATCTGCGACCCTTGTTAATGCGTCGATGAGTTGATCATCGACGTCAATGTCACCTTCGTACTCGGCAAGATTTCTTTTTCGATGTGCCTGGTCGAGGACGCGCCACTGCTCCGGCATTAGCTCCAGCGTGTGCTGCGTACATTGGAAAACCAGGTAGCGATTTTCGGAGCGGTATCCTGCCCGCCTCAGGGCCGCGAGTGACAACGCGTGCGCGGCGTTGTAGGCAAGGTCGAATCGGGATTCCTTGCTGAGGCTTGCGTTTTTCGCATCGGCAAGCCGGACCACGCCCGAGCGGATCAGCCCGGCAATCTCTTCCTGAGTCGCCGGCTCGGTTTTGAGCTTTCGGATGCGGACGAGATTGTCGAGCTCGTCATTCCCCATCGACCGAGCCCGACAAGACGATTACCGGCCCACGCAACACGCGTTTCAGGAATCCGCTGCCGCGCGCACGGCGCCGCTCGAACTCCGCACTCGTGTAGAGCGTCGGATTGATCTTGCGGTCGATCGACTCCTCCGCGGGGCGCAGTGCGGCATAGAGGTTTTCGAGCGTCAGGTCATCTGCCACGACAAGGAGGTCGACGTCACTCGCCGAGGTATCTGCCTTCCTTGCCACGGAACCGTAGATGAGCGCCAGGCGAACTTTTCCCGGCAAGGCCATCACTGCCTCCCTGATCGGCGCCTCGAGGCCCACCGTCTTCCGCACGATGCTGCAGATTTCTTCGAAGAGGGGCGACTCCCGGTTCGCCTGGTAGTGCTTCTGATTGCCGTGCATTCGAACCGAGACCAGGCCGGCAGACTCCAGTCGTTGCAGTTCCCTTTGCACAGCCCCCCGGCCGGATCTGGCGAGGTCCATGATCTGGGTGACGAAGAAGCTGCGTTCCGGCTGCCCGAACAACAGACCCAGCACCTTTTGCTGAGTGGACGTAAACAGTGCGTCCGCAAGCGTTATCGGGTCGGCAGCCGGTTTGCCGGGCTCCAGCATTGAGTGTCCAGGTCGAGTCGCCACAGTTATACCCACTTTGGGTATTTTAGTACCCGAATTGGGTATGTCAATGCCCCGTTTCACACGTCGACGACGAGCCCCGGCGGTAATCCCCGGCCAGCGGGCTCGACGGAAACGGAAACCGTACCCCCGGCCGGACGTCAGATGCCACCGGTCTTTCTGCGTTGTCTGGCCACACTC
>JAWWBD010000089.1:0-11543 GCA_033721115.1 Woeseiaceae bacterium
AAGCCGATCAGCCCCCGCGCCGGGATCCGGTATTCGAGCCGCACGCGGCCGCGGCCGTCGGGCGCCATGTTGCCGAGGTCGCCGCGGCGCTCGGCGATCTCCGACATCACCGCGCCCTGGTAGTCCTCCCCGAAATCGAGCGTCACCAGCTCGAAGGGCTCCGCGACCTGCCCGTCGATCTCGCGCTCGATCACGGCGGGGCGCGAGACGGCGAGCTCGTAGCCTTCGCGGCGCATCGTCTCGATCAGCACCGAGAGATGCAGCTCGCCGCGCCCCGACACGCGGAAGCGATCGGGATCGTCAGTGTCGGCGACACGCAGCGCGACGTTGTGCTTGCACTCCTGGTCCAGGCGCGCGCGGATCTGCCGGCTGGTCAGGAATTTGCCGTCGCGACCCGCGAACGGCGACTTGTTGACCTGGAAGGTCATGCTGATGGTCGGCTCGTCGACCTCGAGCGGCGGCAGGCCCTCGGGCCGGTCGCGCTCGCAAATCGTGTCGGAGATCTGCAGGTCGTCGATGCCGCTCACGACGACGATGTCGCCCGCGGCCGCTTCGTCGACCTCGATTTTCCGAAGCCCGTCGAAACCGTAGAGCTTCATCAGCTGCGCGCTTTCGATGGACCCGTCGCGGCGCACGAGGCTGACACGGCGGTTGGCGCGCGCGACCCCGCGACTGATCCGGCCGATGCCGAGCACCCCCACGTAGGCGTTGTAGTCGAGGCTCGAGACCTGCAATTGCAGCGGGCCGTCGAGTTCGACCGCGGGCGCCGGCACGTGCGCGACGATTGCCTCGAGGAGCGGATGCATGTCGCCGCCGGCGACGCCCGGCTCTGGCCCGGCGTAACCCGCGAGCGCCGAGGCGTAGATCACGGGGAAATCGAGCTGCTTTTCGGTTGCGCCGAGGCGGTCGAACAGGTCGAAGGTCCGGTCCAGCACCCAGCCGGGCCGGGCGCCGTCGCGGTCGATCTTGTTGATCACGACGAGCGGCGTGAAGCCGCGGGCGAAAGCTTTCTGGGTCACGAAACGGGTCTGCGGCATCGGGCCGTCGACGGCGTCGACCAGGAGCAGCACACCGTCGACCATCGACAGCACGCGCTCAACCTCGCCGCCGAAGTCCGCGTGGCCGGGCGTGTCCACGATATTGATGCGCCAGCCGTCCCAGCGGATGGCCGTGTTTTTCGACAGGATCGTAATGCCCCGCTCGCGCTCGAGGTCGTTCGAGTCCATGACGCGATCCGGCACGGCGGCCCGCTCGCCGAGCGTCCCGGACTGCTGCAGCAGCCGGTCGACGAGCGTGGTCTTGCCATGGTCGACGTGCGCGATGATCGCGATGTTGCGGATTTTCTCGGCGGGGAACATGGGGGTCACTGCAGGAATGGCGGCGCATTATATCGGCCCGCCGGGCAACAGGGTACACTGCAGACCGTCCGGATTCGGGGAGGTTCCCATGCGGGTCGCACTGGTCACCGGCGCGAGCTCCGGCATCGGCGCCGCGGTCGCCATCGCCTTTGCCGAGGCCGGCTGGTCGGTCATGGCCGCCGGCCGGGACGAGAACCGGCTCGAGGAGGTCGCCGACGTCTCCGACGAGATCGCGACCTGGGTCGGCGAGCTGGCCGATTCCGGCGACTGCGACGAGCTGGTCGCCGACACGATCGACGAGTTCGGCAATCTCGACTGCCTCGTCAACTCGGCCGGCGTCTACCCGCGCGGCAACGTCGAGGCAACCGACGACGAGACCTGGCGCGACACGCTCGCAATCAACCTCGACGTGCCGTTCTACCTGTCCCGCGCGGCGGTACCGCACCTCGTCAAGACCGCCGGCAGCATCGTCAACATCGCCTCAGACTGGGGCCTCCGCGGCGGCGACCGGGCGACCGCCTACGCGGCCTCGAAGGGCGGCCTGATCCTGCTGACGCGCTCGATGGCGCGCGACTACGCGGCCGACGGCGTGCGCGTCAACGCCGTGTGCCCGGGCTCCGTCGACACGCCGATGCTGACGGCCGATGCCAGGGCGGAAGGGCTCGACGTCGACGAGTTCCTGGCCCGCGAGGCCGAGGAGAGCCCGAACGGGCGCATCGCCGACCCGGAGGACGTCGCCGCGCTGGTACTGTTCCTCGCGAGCGACGCCGCGCGCCACCTGACCGGAACGGCGATTCCCATCGACGGCGGCCTCGGCGCCTGACCTGCCGCGCGCAGGCCCCTTCTTCAGCGCCGCCGGCGCGGCACCGACCAGTAGCGCAAGAGCGCGTAGCCGAAAAACATGCCGCCCAGGTGGGCGAAGTTGGCCACGCCCGGGGCGCGGCCGCTGACCCCGAGATAGAGCTCGAGCAGGCCGTAGAACAGCACGAAATATTTCGCCTTCATCGGGATCGGCGGGAAGACCAGCATCACCATGCGGTTCGGGAACGTCAGGCCGTAGGCGAGCAGGATGCCGAACACGCCGCCCGAGGCCCCGACCGTGGGATAGATAGAGCCGTGAGCGCCGGCGACCACGAGCTGCACGAGGCCCGCGCCGACGACGCAGGTCATGAAATAGATGAGGAACCGCCTCGAGCCCATGAGCAGCTCGAGCTCGCGGCCGAACATCCACAGCCCGAACATGTTGAAAAAGATGTGCATCAGGCTGCCGTGCAGGAAGCCGTACGTGACGAGCTGCCACGGCGCAAAGGGTGACTGTGCGGGCCCCGCCGGCCACAGCGCGAAGTTGAGAAACATGAAGTTCGGATTGAGCTGCTGCAGCGCGAACACGAGCCCGTTTGCAACGAGCAGCGCGAATATCACGTTCGGGATCGAGCTCGGCCGCTGGGGCCGCAACTGGTAGACGGGTCGGTTCATGGCTTGCCGCGGAGCTAGTCGGTCCTTCGATACACGGTTCGACCGTCGAAGATCGTCATCGTTACCTTGGCATCGCTGATCCCGTAGGCATCCCCCGCGGTGAGGTCGCGGTCCAGCACGACGAGATCCGCCCGCTTGCCGATCTCGATCGAGCCCTGCTCGGCCTCGAGCCCCATTGTCCACGCGCCGTTGATCGTGTAGGCCGCGAGCATCGTGTCGAGGTCGACGCGTTCCCCTTCGTTGAGGACGGGCCCCGAATCCGCGTACGGGTCCTGCCGCGTCACGCCGACCTCGATCGCGAGCAGCGGGTCCATGTCGGTCACCCAGTAATCGCTCGCCCCCGTCACCCGGCCGCCGCTCGCAGCCACGCTCGCGATGGGGTACATGCGGTACGTCCGCTCCTCGCCGAGGATCGGCAGGTCGAGCTCCATCGCCGCCGGGTCCGGGTAGGCCCAGAGCGCCTGGAAGGTGGCGCCGATGCCGAGTTCGCCGAAGCGCGGGATATCGGCTTCATCGATCAGCTGCAGGTGCGTCATGTGGTGGCGATTGTCCGACACGCCGTTTTTCCCGCGCATGGTCTCGAACGCGTCGAGCGCCATGCGCACCGCGGCGTCGCCGATCGCATGGACGTGGATGCCGAGCCCCATTGCGTCGAAGCGGGTGAAATACTCGTCGAGCTTTTCCTGCGTGTAGAACCGCGGGCCCAGGCCGAAAGTATCGTCGGTGTACGGCTCGAGCAGCGCGCCGGTGCCGTACTCGATGACGCCGTCCATGTAGATCTTGACCGAGTCGACATCGAGGTTGGGGCGCCGCCAGGCCGCACGGCCCTCGAGGAAGGCGAAGACATCATCGTCGAACGCGCCCGGCTGCCACGCAATCGGCGACAGCGACAGCCGCGCACGCAGGTCGAACTCGCCGGCATCGGCGAGCGCGAGGATCGGCTCCATGACCGTGCCGTCGACACCCGGCTCGATGACCGCCGTGACGCCGAGCGAATGCGCCATTTCGATGGCGGCACGCACGCTGTCGATGCGCTCAGCGAGCGACTTCTCCGGCACGATCGACGTGACGAGCGCCATCGCCGACTCGTGCAGCGTCCCGGTCGCCTCACCGGTCGCCGGGTCGCGGACGATGACGCCGTCCTCTCCCGCCACGGTCTCGCCGTGGATGCCGGCCAGCTCGAGTGCGCGGCTGTTCACCCAGGCCGAGTGGCCGAAGCTCGAGGCGAGATACACGGGCCGGTCGCCGAAGATTCCGTCCAGGGTTTCCTTGCGCGGGCCGGTCACGCCGAACAGCCACTCGCCCCAGCCGCCGCCGAGGATCCAGCCTTCCGCGCCGTAGCCTTCGAGCGTGCGGCATTCCTCGAGCCTGGCGATCACCTCGGCCCGGGTCGGAATCCTGAGCAGGTCGCAATCGGCCTCGGTCGCTACGCCGATCAGGATGTGCGTGTGCGAGTCGTGGAAGCCGGGCAGCAGCATCCGGCCCTCGAGGTCGTCGACCTCCGTGCCCGCCCCGATCTGCGCCCGCGCATCCTCCGTCGACCCCACGAACACGATGCGGCCGGCGCGGATGGCGACCGCCTCGGCAACCCTGCGGCCGGCATCCATCGTGTGGACGGCGCCGTTCAGAAGCACCCGGTCCGCAGGCGCCGGACCCGGTTCCGACGCGCGCTCCCCGCACGCCGCCCCGGCCAGCGCGAAAACAATCGCTAACGGGAACGGCCTGATCACCAGCCGCCGCCTCCGCCGCCGCCCCCGCCGCCGCCGGAGAACCCGCCCCCGCCCCCGCCGGACGACGAGCCGGGCGGGCTCACCGAGGTCGAGATCGCGCTGTTCAGGCTGGTCGAGAGCTGGCTCGTGCTGCCCGCGAGGTTGTTCACGCTCCACGACCCGTTGTACCAGCCCGGCCGGTAGGCGCCGCCATCCGCACCTCGCACCTTCGCGAGGACGTCCGCGAACTTCTCGGCCCACGCGAGATCGACGCCGAGCGCAAGCGCATAGGGCAGGTAGGCCTCGAACAGTTCGGGCGTTTTCGCAGGCGGGTTCCTCAGGTTCATCTCGTCCTTCTCGGCCACGTCGAGATAATCCCTGAAGCCCAACATCTCGTCCAGCAGCCGCCGGCCGCGCACCGTCGGCCGCTTCATCACCAGCGCGAAGCCCGCGGTGATCGCCACCATGACGAGCACGACCAGCACCGTGGCGAGGGTGAGGCCCTGCCGGAACGCAAAAAAGGCCGAGAGCACGACGATCAGTACGGCGGGGACGTTCAGGACGACGTTGGTGCGGAAGTACCGCTCCTTGTAGTCCTTCTTCAGGGATGCCTTGTGCGCAGTCTTCGCTTTGCCGAGCCGTTCGTGATTCTCCTGCGCGAGTCCGACCGAGTCGTTCTCCGCGAACAGGGCTTCGTACAGTTCGCGCTCGCCGGGAGCGAGCGGCGGCGGGTTCGGGCCGGGGTCCGTTTTCGTCAGCGAGTGCTCCGGATCCTTTGCCCCGATGCCGAAGAAGCCGTCCGTGCCTTCCGTCGAGGTGATTTTCAGGTAGCCCTTGACGGCGAGATTCACGACGGCGGCCGTCATCACCTTGTCGTCGTAGTACATCTGCCGGACGTAGCGCAGCGAGGCAGGCGAATACCCCGGCGGCGGCTCGTAGCGCGTGACGATCACGCCCTCGTCCGGGTCCTTCCCGAATTTCTTCCAGACGGGCACGTAATAAATGAGCAACAGGACGAGACCCAGCAGCGCGATCAGCAGATTCGCGTTGTCCTCGAGCAGCCAGGCGAGCCGGTCGAGGTCGCTCGGCGCCTCGACGTAGCCCTTCGGCCAGCCGACGACGATCGACATGCCGTTGACGGGCGAGAGCGGCGAGCGCGCCCGGAAATGCACGGCGCCCGACGCATCGACGTGCGAATCGTAGTCCCGGCCCGTCGCGCCGAAGGCCCCGGTGTAGGCCTCGTGGGTGAGTTCCGCAGGCGGCACGTCGAAGTCGAAGCGCACGGTGGCACGCGCCGCATCGATCGGGAAGGCCCAGTCGAAGCCGGTGACGTTCCAGTAGAGTTCGTCGTGATCCTCGAAGAAGCCGAGCATCCGGCTGGCGCGGTAACGGAACACGTAGGTATGGCGCCCGTGCTCGAGGAACCGGCTCTCGTGCCCGAAGTACACCCGGACGCCGTCGCCCACGCGCACCGCGTGGAAATCCTCGGGCAGGTCGTTTCTCAAGACGGCGAGCGGCTCGAAGTCGACGACGTAGGCATTGCCGAGACGGTCGCGATAGCGTGTCGGGAAGTCCCGGTAGATGCCGCGCCGGATGCGCTTGCCTTCCGCCGTCACGGTGATCGTCTCGGTCACCTGGATCCAGGCATCCGCCATGACGACGATCTCGCTCGCGAATTCGTGGATGCGCTCCTCGGCGCCGGCCGCGAGCGGCAGCAGGCAGGCGAGCGCGAGCCAGGTCCGGCTCATTCGACGGACCCGAATTCGACGAGCGGCACGGCGGCGACCTCGTCGGCCGACTTCTGGAAGAAGGGCCGCGTCGTGAAATCAAAAAGTCCCGCGACGATGTTGTTGGGCACGGTCTCGATCATCGTGTTGTAATCGCGCACCGAGCCGTTGTAATAGCGACGGGCGAACTGCAGGTAGTTCTCCGTCTCTACGAGGTCGCGCTGCAGCTCGAGGAAGTTTTCGTTGGCCTTGAGGTCCGGGTAGTTTTCCGCCACCGCGAGCAGTCGCATCAGGCCTTCGCTCAGCTGCTCCTCGGCCTGCCCGCGCGCCTCGACGTCGCCGCCGCGGCGCATGGCCTCGGCGCGGAGTTCGGTCACGGCCTCGAGCGTCGCGCGCTCGTAACGCGCGTACTGGTCGACGGCGCGAACGAGGTTCGGGATCAGGTCATGCCGGCGCTGGAGCTGGACGTCGATGTCGCTCCAGGCCGTATCGACGCGGTTCCTGCTCCTGACCAGGCGGTTGTAGATGACGATGCCCGCGGCCGCGAGCCCCAGGAAAACGACCACGAGGAACTTGATCATGCGGGTATCGTATCACCCGCCGCGACTTCGACTCAGTACCAGAACGAGACGAACAGCTGGAAGACGTTCGCGTCGAGCGCGTAGAGAGGCTCCTCGCCGACCGGCACGCCGGTCGTCAGGTCGCGGAATTCATGGTAATCGACGCTGAGGAAGTCGATGGCGAAGCTGACCGTGCCCTTCTTGATGAAATTCCAGCCTT
Source organism: Woeseiaceae bacterium (assembly GCA_033721115.1). Lineage (GTDB taxonomy): Bacteria > Pseudomonadota > Gammaproteobacteria > Steroidobacterales > Woeseiaceae > UBA1847. The sequence continues at coordinate 7,051 of JAWWBD010000089.1, forward strand.
CCGCGCCGCCGATGAACTCGTAGCTTGCGGCGAGTTTGAGCGTATTGCTGGTCAGCGGGCTCAGTTCCTTGTCACGGCCGCGGAAGTTCGTCGCCTCCGAACGGGCGAAGAGGTCCTGGAAGAATGCGGCCCCGGTCTGGTCGTGGTAGCGGTACTTCACCGTGTAGGTCCACGGCCCCATCGGGTGCGTGTACGTGATCGCCGCGGTATGCCCTTCGATGTCCCAGGTGTCGGTGAAGAACCGGTACTCGCCCTGCAGTGCCGCACGGTACGGCAGGTAGTAACGCGCCCTGAGGCCCACCGCGTTGCTCGTGCGCGTATTGGGATAGAGCTCGGGCTCGTAGCTGTAGCCGACGGCACTCGCGCTGTCCGCGTAGCGTACGCTGCGATAGGGGTTGTTGAGGAAGCCCTCGTCGGTGATCGTCTCGAAGTTGAGCGACGTGATCAGGTTGCGCGAGATGATCTGCGTGAGCCCGACGCCGTAATGCTGCCGGTCGTTGAAGCGTTCGAAATCCGGGTCGTCCGAGCGCCCGACGATATCGTCGCCGAGCGCGTAGGAGAGCGTCAGCGTGGTGAGATCGCCGAACATGTCCTGGCTCACGCTGAAGCTCCAGGTCTCGGCGTCGAAATCGGACTCGACGCTGCTCGTGTAATTGGCGCTCATCGTCGTGTTGCCGCGCAGGTAATCCATGCCGAGCGACCACTGCGTGCGTTCCTCGGTGTACGGGCTCGCTGTCGTCACGACGTCGATCGACGCCGAGCTCACCATGTCGACGTAGTAGTTGGCGACGAAGGACGTGCTCTTGCCCGCCTTCTTGCGGACGAGGATCGACGGCCCGTCGATCTCGACGCCGCCGCCGTCGTAGAGATGGTAGAGGACGTCGGCCCGGTCGTCGGGCAGGACGCCGGCCCCGGCCGTGCCTGCGGCGAGCAGGCTGCCGGTCAGGGCGATCGCGATCAGGCGCTGGCCGGGCATCGCGCTGCCTAGTTGCACCCGCAGCCGCCGCCAGCCGCGCCTTCGCCGCCGCGTGCGCCCTCGCGGGCCTCGTAGACGTGCTGCTCGTAGGATGTCGAGACGGGGTCGCCGTCGAGCGCCATGATGGGATCGGCCAGCCGATCCCGCTCGTAGGGTTTGACCCAGGGCTCGAAATTGCTGCAGCCCGCGGCGCCCAGCAGGAGAACGCAGCCCAGGACAGTTTTCCCGATTGGCCTGTTTTTCATCGTCATACCCTCAACTTTAGCCGCTGCCCGGACGGCGATCCGTGAACCCTGCCTCAGAAGAACACGGTGACGCCCAGGTGGCCCTCGAAGTTGTGCGTGGTCTTTTCCTCGCCGAGCAGGTCGCTGTCGTAGAGATGGTCACGGAAGTCCACGTGCAGCGCGATCGAGTCGGTCAGGAGGAACCGGACGCCCGCGCCGAAGTTCACGGTGAAGCGATCGTCGCCCGCGAAGCGCGTCGATCCCAGCCCCGCGATCAGGTACAGGTTCGCATTGTACGCGCGCCCCTCCCCCACGAAGATCTCGCCCGGCAGGATGTTGTAACCGAGATTCAGGTTGTAATAGGTGAAGGTCCGCTCATCGTCCTCGATGATGCGCGCGCCGCCCGACAGCACCTCGAACGAAGTCAGGCCGGCCTCGGTCTGCCCGATCGTCGTCTCGACAAACAGGCCCTCGGTCACGTGGTAGGCGAAACGTACGCCGTAGACGACGTCGCTGCCGAAGTCCTCGAGGCTCATCATGCCCACGAACGCGCCGACCTCGAAGTCCTCGCGGTCGATCGCGGGCTCGCTGACCTCGCGCCGCTCGACCTCGGGATCGATGACCTGCCCCGGCGGCTCGGCCGACGGCGGCGGGGCCTCCTCGGGACCGAACCCGAACAGGTCCTTGGTCGCCGCACAGCCGGAGAGCGCGAACGCCGCGACTACCGGAAAAAGAACGCGAAACCGGCTTTCCATTCTTCCACTTCCTCGTTATCGTCGCGGCTCGTAAAGACCACGTAGCTCTTGTATTCGACGCGGAACAAAAACCGCCGCGTCGCGTAAACGCGCAGCCCCGCGCCGACGTGACCCACCTGGTCGGTGCGGTCCTCGCCCTGGATGATCGTCGACTTGGGCTCGGTGCGGATCATACCGGCGCCGAGCGTGAAAAACGGTGAAACCCGCCAGTCGGGCCAGGTCTCGTGCACGACGTTGACGCTGCCGAGCCAGCCGTTGGAGAAATTGCCGAGGATCTGCGATCCCCAGAGCTCGAGCGAGACACTGGGGTTGATCGAATAGCTGCCGTAGAGCGAGATGATGTTCGCGCCGCCGAAATCGCCGGCCAAAAGCCCGGCCTCCCATCGCGCATCGGTGAAGTCCTCGCGATCGGCCTCCTCGAACTCGACTGGCGAGCCGTCGGGCCGGAGTGTCAGTTCCATCTGCGCTTGGTCGACCCAGCCCTCGGTGCCGTTCTCTGCCCGCACGAGGTACCAGGTGGTGCGCTGCATGAGGATCTCGACCGATTCGCCGCGGTCGACCACGTGGAAGATCGGGTAGCCGCGCCCGGCCCCCGTATGCATCTCGAGGTACGGATCGGCTACCGCAACTTTGCGATGTACTTTTTCGGCGGCCTCTGCGTGTCCGGGGATGAAGACCTGCAGCGCGACGATGACGACGACGCAAGCCAGCCAGGCGGACTGGTTACTGGGGGACGACGAAGGGATTGTTGTAGTACTGGGCTCCAACATCCAACCATTCCGCAATTAAACGTCTCTCCGCGCCGGACAACATGTCGTAGTGGCTGTTGGCGGGGTCCTCGAACGGAGCGAAGAAACGCCCGGAGGCCCGGGCTCCCGCGATGCTCGCCGGCGAAGCGATCGGCACCACGTCCAATATCGGGTTCCCGTCGATATCGAACTCACCGGTCGGCTGCAGCACGTCCACGAGCTGGCCACCTACGACTTCCTGAAGATTATCAGTAACTAACAGCTCGCGATAGGAATGCACGTGATCCGGCTCGTCGGCCGAGAGCTGGCTCGTCAGTTCGAGCTGGCCCGGCGGCGGTGCGAGCTGGTTGGTCGCCGGATCCACGTAGGGGAAGGCATGACAACCGGTGCACTGGTTGTCGCCGATCTGGTTGCCGAGCGCGTCCACCACCGGGCGGGACACTTCCCAGAGCGGCTGGATGTGCTCGAGATAGTTGATCACGCTGCGGCACAGCGCCTGCCAGTCCTGCTGGCAGGCGAGCGAAGCCGGTGCCGGCGTCGTCAGGTCCGTGTAGAGGTAGTCGATGTCCGGGTCCGGGGTCCCCATCGGGTCGGTCCAGACGTCGCGATAGATGACGTTCAGCGACGGCTCGAGCGACGAGCAGCTGTCGGTCGAGCAGGTCACGCTCGCGCGAACCTCGGCCATCGTCTGGCCCGGCTCGCCGATGAACCAGGCCGGGTCCGTGTTCGGAAAATTGAGCATCCCCGCCGGTGCGCCGGCATACGCCGAATCGAAAGCGTCGTAGCGGCCGTGCGAAATCGGCTCGAGCGTCACGGGGTCCTGGGCGTTCCTGACGTGGCAGCCGTTACAGCTGAGCTCCTGGCCCGGCCGGACCTGCAGCCAGTTCATGTGCCGGCCCGTGATGCGCTTGCCATTCTCGTCGACGACGCTGATCGCGAGCGCAACATTTGCCGGCACGCGGGCCATGACGGAGCCGTCAGGCTCGATCATCGCGTAGCCGACGATTTCCTTCATGCCCTGCACCGTGCTGACACCGAAATCGGTGTTGTCGAGCTCGATGCCCGAGAGATCCTCGTCCGGAATCGACACGGCCTTGACGACGCGCAGGAAGCGCGCCGGGCGATCCGCGGCGTCCGTCTGCGCGGGATCGGCAAGCGCCGGGATGTCGACGACGGCCGTGCCGTCGAAGTCGTAGACGCTCCGGATGTTGATGACGCCTTCCGCGACGTCGACGAGCGACGGGTCCAGCGGATAGTCGTTGATGCCGTCCAGCACGACCGGTGGCGCGGTCTTCGGGTCCGCGGCAACCACCTCGGTGATCATCCAGCCTTCCTCGCCGGTGACGACGGGGCGCTGCGTGTCGTCGCGGGGATCGTACATCCAGATACCGTAGAGCGGCGGGGCGACGGAAAACGTCCCGGGATCGGGCGTGACCGGGTTGTCGGGGTCGGGCTGCACGAACAGGTTGGCGAGGCGCTCGGCCGTGCAGGGCACGATGCGCGTGTCGTCGGTCGCCGGGTCACCATCGTCGGCGAGCTGCTCGACGAGGCGGCACTGGCTCCAGCTGACGAGCAGGCGCCCGGTGCCGTCGAGGATCGGGTAGACCGAGCTGTAGCGCCCGCCCGGTGACGGCGTGCCGGGTTCGGTGAGTACGTCGTTCACGGTCGCATCGAGCTGTGCCGGGCCGGTCAGCATGCCGATGAAGTCCTTCACGGGCTGCGTGTTCTCGACGTATTGCGGCGTATCGATGACCACGAGTTCGCCGCCCGACTCGGTGTTCGTGAACGG
>JAWWBD010000090.1:0-11542 GCA_033721115.1 Woeseiaceae bacterium
CATCGAGGTCACGTTCCACGAATAAGCCCTGAAGGGCCACGGGCGACACGTTCCTCGCCCGAATGGCTCGCTACGCTGCGCTTTATTTCTGGGCGAGAAACATCTCACCCGCGGCCCTGCACCGCTATACTGGTTGTCGATGCAATACCTGATCGATGCCAGCGTCTACGTCTTCCGGGCCTACTACTCGATCCCGGACGACATGGTCGACGGCGAGGGTAACCCGGTCAACGCGCTCTACGGATTCTGTCGTTTCCTCGGCGACTTCCTGGAACAGGTCAATCCCGAGCACGTCGCCGTGCTGTTCGACGAGAGCCTGACGACGTCGTTCCGTAACGAGATCTATCCCGACTACAAGGCCAATCGCGAGCCGGCACCCGAGGAACTGCAACGGCAGTTCGCGCTGTGCCGCGGTTACGCCCGCGGGCTCGGCGTGATGGAAGTCGCGAGCCCGGACTACGAGGCAGACGACCTGATCGGCACGCTCGTCACGCATGGCAGGACGGTCGCCCGGCCGTCGACGATCGTCTCCCGCGACAAGGATCTCGCGCAGCTTTTGTCGACCGACGACGTGCTGTGGGACTTCGCGGGCCGCGGCAAGATGAGCTACGACAACATCCCCGAGGTGTTCGGCGTGTGGCCCGAGCAGATCGCTGACTTCCTCGCACTGGCGGGCGACGCGGTCGACAACATCAAGGGCGTGCCCGGTGTCGGCAAAAAGACGGCGGCGGCGCTGCTCGCTCACTTCCGGAGTCTCGACGAGATCTTCGCGAATCTCGACCGGATCCACGAGGTGCCGGTCCGCGGCGCGAAGACGCTGGCGGCCAAACTCGAACGCCACCGCGAGGACGCGATGCTGGCGCGGAGGCTGACCGGGATCGCCTGCGACGTGCCGCTCGAGGATCCCGAGGCCGCGCTCAGGCGCTCGATGCCGAAGCTGGGTGACATCAATGCACTCTTCGACGACGCCGGGATCGGCACGGCGCTCAGGCGCCAGGCCGAACGCATCGCCGACCTGAGCCGCTACTAGCGGAAGCAGGCTGCGTGCCGGACGCATTCGTCAAGACCGCGCCCGCGGGCGACCTCGGGATGTTCGAAGCCGAGGCCGCCGGCCTCGAGGAACTCAGGCGTGCAGGCGAGATCCGCGTGCCGGCCGTGCTCGAGGTCGGCGTCCGCGACGGGCAAAGCTACATCGCGCTGGAGCGCCTGTCGCTCGAAAGGCCGTCGACCGGCGTGACGCGGCAGATGGGCGAGCAGCTCGCGCGCCTGCACGCGCACACCGCGGAGCGCCACGGCTGGTCCCGGGACAACACGATCGGGCCGACCCCGCAGCCGAACGCCGAAAGCGCCGACTGGGTTGCCTTCTTCCGCGAGCGTCGGCTCGGCTTCCAGCTCGCGCTCGCGGCGCAAAACGGCTACCGGGGCGAGCTGGCCGAGGCCGGCGCCGAGGTGCTCGAGCGCCTGCCGCGGCTCTTCGAGGGCTACCGGCCGCAGCCGTCACTGCTGCACGGCGATCTCTGGGGCGGAAACTGGGGCGCCGCCGACGGCGAGCCGGTGATCTTCGACCCGGCCGTCTACTACGGTGACCGTGAGACCGATCTCGCGATGACCCGGCTGTTCGGCGGCTTCGGCCGGGAATTCTACGCGGCCTACGAATCCGCGTGGCCGCTTGCACCCGGGCACGAGCCGCGCGTCGCGCTGTACCAGCTCTACCACGTCCTGAATCACCTGAACCTGTTTGGCAGCGGCTACCTGGGCCAGGCGCTCGCGCTGATGCGGCGGCTACTCGCCGGGGAACTCGCTTAGGTCGTCGGACTCGTCGACCTCGATGGGCTCGCCCAGGAAATCCTCGTCGAACGCGTAGAGCTTCGTCCCCTCCGGAGCCTCGAGTGCGACAAACGCGCCCTCGAATCCCGGGAACTCCTCGTGGGGAATGCCATGGCGCTCGATCACGGCGGCGAGCACCTTGCGGTCCGGGCACTTGAAGCAGAGCGCGGGGGATTCGAGCGCGATGCTCTCGGAGAGTCCGACCGGCAGGTCGCCGACGTCGAATCGCATGTGCGTCGTCGGCTCCTCGCGCATCTCGAGCACCGAGGTCGCGACCGAAGCCCAGAAAACGGCGGCGTGGACGGCGTCCTTCACCGGCAGCGTCAGCTCGAACCAGTTGCCGCAGGCGGAGTCGTCTTCCGACTCGTCCGACGCGGAGAACGTGCGTGCCTCGAGCATCGAGATTGCGTTCCCGTCGCGGTCCCTGAGGCCGAGATGATTGAACACGTCCTCGTCAAGCTGCATCGTTGTGAAATCGAAGCCGTGGTCGCTCATCTGCCGCGCGCTTTTCGCGAGATCCGGGTGCACGAAAGAGATGGCGGGCGCATCGAATTCGCAGTCGTGAAGCCCGATGGAGAGTACGCTGTCGCTGACGACCGCGTACTTGTGCGGCCAGACGTCGCCGATCTCGAGCTCGCGGAAGCCCAGCGCCTTGTAAAAGGTGAGCGATTCGAGGATGTCCGGCGTGCGGACGCTGAACTCGAGGAACCGGCCGAGGCTGCTCATCGCGCGGCGCCCATCGCAAGCGCCCGCTCGCGGGATTTGTCGAGTGCATGCAGCGTCGCCGAGGCGCTCCAGTCCGGCGACGCTTCGGGCCAGCCCGCGACATGCTTCTCGACGAGGCGGCTCAGGAACGCGACGTGATCGTCCCGCACATTGAGCGCCGGCACGTAGCGCAGCTCGCCACCACCCGCTTCGGCAAACAGCTCGGCGTTCTGGATCGCGATCTCCTCGAGCGTCTCGAGGCAGTCGGCGGCAAAGCCGGGACAGACGACGTCGAGCGTGCCGACACCTTCGCTGCCGAGCATCGCGACCGTCTCGTCGGTGTAGGGCCTGAGCCACTCGGCGCGACCGACGCGTGACTGAAAGGCGACGATCCAGTCGTCGTCGCCGAGTTCGAGGGCCTCGGCCAGCAAGCGCGCCGTCTTGCGGCACTGGCAGTGATAGGGGTCGCCCGACTCCAGCGTTGCGCGTGGCACGCCGTGAAACGAAAGGAGCAGCCTGTCGCCGCGGCCGTGACGGTCCCAGTAGTCACGCACGCTCGCCGCGAGTGCGCCGATGTAACCGTTCGCGTCATGGTAATGATTGATGAATCGCAGCTCGGGTACCCAGCGGCGTTCGGACAGCGCGCGCGTGACGGCGTCAAACACCGAGCCCGTCGTCGTCCCCGAGTACTGCGGGTAGAGCGGCAGCACGACGATCCGGCGTGCGTTGCGCGCGTGCAGGGATTCGAGGGCGGAGCCTATCGACGGTTGGCCGTAGGACATGCCGAGGGCAACGTGCACGTTGCCGGCCAGGTGGGCTGAAACCTTGCGTTCGACAGCGTCGCGGATCTGCTCGCAATGAATGAGCAGCGGCGAGCCGGCGTCGGTCCAGATCTTGTTGTAGGCGCGAGCCGATCTTGCCGGGCGAAAGGGCAGGATGAACCCGTTCAGGATCAGCCACCAGAGCGGCCGCGGAAGTTCGACGACGCGCGGGTCCCACAGGAACTCCCGGAGGTAGCGTCTTACGGCCGCGGGCGTCGGCGCGTCGGGGGTCCCGAGATTGACGAGCAGGACGCCGAGCGACTCGGCAAGCCCGTGCTCGAAACTGTCGAGGGAACGGAATTTCGGCATAGAGGTGGGCCGCAGGGCGTGTCCGGCTACAGTACGCGAAAGGCCCGGCGGGTGCCAGCCGGCGCCGGGTATACTGCCTTGTCTTTTCTGGACTTTGTCGTATTGGCAGAACCATGACCGAAAACCGAGAGCAGGAGCCGGACGAGAACGCGCAGGAGCCCGCCGTACCCGCAGAGGCCGAAAGCGCGACCTGGACGCTGGTCCGAGACGTTGCCGTGCTGCAGGTGAAATTGCTCGTCGACGGATTCCGCGACCTGCTGCTGGTGCCCGCCTCGCTGATCGCGGGCGGCCTGAGCCTTGCGAGGCGCCAGGGCGGGCGTCCCGGCCCCGAGTTCTACCGGCTGCTGGCCGTCGGCAAGCAGAGCGAAAACTGGATCAACCTGTTCGGTGCGCTCGAGCATTCGCCCGAGTCCGCAGACACCGAGGCACCGGACGCGGCAGACATCGACGAGATCGTGGCGCGCTTCGAGGGCTTCGTCGTCGACGAATACCGGCGCGGCGGCCTGACGAAACAGGCACGCGAGCGGATCGACCGCGCGATCGAGTCGCTCAGGCGTCACGCCGGCTAGGCGGCCTCCATGATGGCCGTGACGCCCATGCCGCCGGCCGTGCACACCGAGAGCAGGCCGCGGCCGGAACCCTTTTCCTTCAGCAGCTTGGCCATGTTGGCGACGATGCGCGCGCCGGTTGCCGCGAACGGGTGGCCGATCGCGATGCTGCCGCCCTTGACGTTGAGCTTCGCCATGTCGATCGGGCCCATCGGTTCGTTGCGCCCGAGGCGCTCGCGGCAGAACTTCTCCGATTGCCAGGCCTTGAGCGTCGCGATCGTCTGCGCGGCGAACGCCTCGTGGATCTCGTAGAAGTCGAAGTCCTGCAACGACAGGTTTGCAGCCTTGAGCATGTCGGATACGGCGTAAGCCGGGGCCATGAGTAGCCCTTCCTCCGTGACGAAGTTGACCGCCGAGAAACGCATGTGCGTGAGAAAAGCGGAGACTTCGAGGTTTTTGAGCGCGGCCCATTCCTCGGAGGCGAGCAAGACCGCCGCGGCGCCGTCGGTCAGCGGCGTGCTGTTCCCGGCCGTCAGCGTGCCGTCTTCGCTCCTGTCGAACACGGGTTTCAGCGAACCCAGTTTCTCGATCGTCGTGTCGCGCCGGATATTGTTGTCTTCCTCGCAGTCCATGAACGGCACGACCAGGTCCTCGTACCAGCCCTCGTCGTAGGCCTTGGCGGCATTCACGTGGCTGGCCAGTGCGAGCAGATCCTGGTGCTCGCGCGACATGTCCCAGTCCTTGGCGATGAGTTCCGTGCTCTCGCCCATCGACAGCCCCGTGCGCGGCTCGACGACGCCCGGCAGTTCCGGCTTGAAATGCTTCGGCCGCAGCCTGAACCAGGGGAGCAGACGCTGCCCGACGGAACGTGCCCGGAACACGTCCAGCAAGATCCGCCGATAGCTGTCGGGATAGACGACCGGCGGGTCGCTGATCGAGTCGGTGCCGCCCGCGATCCCGGATTCGATCTGCCCCAGCGCGATCTTGTTGCCGATCAGCGCGCAGGCCTCGAGGCTCGTCCCGCAGGCGCGCTGCAGATCGACGCCGGGCGTGCGCGGCGAGAGGCCCGACTCCAGCACCGCCTCGCGGGTCAGGTTCCAGTCGCGGGCATGCTTGATCACGGCCCCGCAAGCGACGTCACCCAGCGTCTGCCCCTTGAGGTCGTACCGGTTGACGACACCGTCCAGGGCGGCGGTGAGCATGTCGTGGTTGGAGCAGTCCCGGTAGATCGTATGGGCGCGAACGAAAGGTATCCGCGATCCGCCGATTACGGCGACCGGTCTCGATGATCCATCATGCAGCATGACTGACTCCCGTAGAGCAGCTGATAGTGGCGGGCCGACGCAACTTTACACCATTGCATGGGCGAATTCGCCTGCGCGAGTGGGGCCTGATTGCGCTACATTGCCCGGATGTGGACGGCGGCAAAATGGCGCCAGGAGACCGGGGCGCTCGCGAAGCTCGCGGGTCCGCTGATCGTCAACAACCTGGCGATCGCGGGCATGCAGTTCGCTGACGCCGTCATGGCCGGCCGCCTCGGTGCGGAGGCGCTGGCGGCCGTCGCCGTCGGTGGCAGCGTGTGGTTTTTCGGCTTCTCGTTCGCACTCGGCACGCTGATGGCGATTTCCCCGATCGCGGCGCGCCATTACGGGGCCGGGCGGCCCGAGCTGATCGGGAGCTATACGCGCCAGGGCGTGTATCTCGCGGTCGCGCTCGGCGTTTTCATGATCGTCCTGGCGCGGATGACGGTACCCGGCTTCCTCGACTTCGTCGGCATCGACCCCGCCTTCCGCGAGGACACGGCCGGGTACGTGCTCGCGATCGTCGGCGGTGCGCCGGCGATCTGCGTCTTTTTGGCGCTGCGCTTTACGACCGAAGGGATCGGGTCGACTAGACCGTTCATGTACACGTCGATCCTGTCGCTGGTCTGCAACGTATTCCTCAACTGGGTGTTCATGTTCGGCAATCTCGGCGCGCCCGCAATGGGCGCCGTCGGCTGCGGACTCGCATCGGCGCTGACGATGTGGGTGATCATGATCTTCCTTGCCGTCTACATGGGCCTGCATCCGCGCTACCGGCCGCTCGCGATATTCTCCCGGCTGGCGCCCGTCCGTCTCGATGCGCTGCGCGAGATCGTGGTCCTCGGGGTGCCGATCGCGATCACGATCACGGCCGAGGCCGGGCTTTTCAACGCTGTTTCGATCCTGATGGGCACGCTCGGCGCGGCCGTTGCCGCCGCGCACCAGGTCGCGATCAACTTCGCATCGACGATGTTCATGATTCCGCTGGCGTTGAGCTCTGCACTGACGGCGCGTGTCGGTCTCGCGCTCGGCGCAGAAGACCCGGTTGCCGCCCGCCGCCGCGGCTGGCTCGGCATCGGGCTGTGCGGCCTGTTCATGACCTGCTCGGCGGCATTCATGCTGCTCTTCCGCGATGCCGTGGTGAACCTCTATACGACCGATCCATCGGTGACGAGCATCGCCGTGAGCCTGTTGCTGATGGCGGCGATTTTCCAGGTCGTCGACGGTGTCCAGATCGGGGCCGCCGGCGCACTCCGCGGCTACAAGGACACGCGGGTGCCGATGGTCATCAACGCGATCGCCTACTGGGTCTGCGCTTTCCCGGCAGCCTATTTCGCCGCCGTGGTGTACCGCTGGCCGCCCGTGTACGTCTGGGGCGCATTCGTCATCGGCCTGTCGGTGGCTGCGCTCCTTTTGTCGACACGCTTCCACTTCGTTGCGCGCCGCGGCGAACCGCTGCGGCCCGCGGCGTCAGGCGTCCGGCCGGATGTTGGCATTTAGCCGGAAGAAATTCGCCGGGTCGTAGCGATTCTTGAGCTCGACGAGCCGCGGGTAGTTCGGTCCGTAGTTCCCCCAGGTTTGCTCGATGCTGTCTTCCTCGTGAAGATTTGGATAGAAGCCTGCCATGTGCGGTTCCAGTGCAGAGTAGAATTCTCTCACCGCGGCAACGCCTGATTCATTCTTGGCGGGATCGCTCGAGGCATAGCCGATGCCGAAGTTGACGGCCACATCGCGATGATGAAACGCAGTCGCGTCCGGCGCGACCCGCGCAGTTGCACCGCCTAAGTGCTGGAACCAGGATGCGGTCGCACCGCGGTTCGCGTAATCGATGATGATTTCGATTGCTTCGGGGGTCAGCTCCCGGAGAAAGCCGGATTTCAGGTAGTTCTGGGCGCCGTGTCCCATCATCCCGTCCCATTGGGTCTGGATGACCCGGTACGACTTCGGTCCGAGCTCACCGGCCAACAAGCCCGGGTGCTCGAGCATCGGCGCCAGCGCCTTTGCCCCCGCAGCATGGTCGCCGATCCAGGTGACCCCGATTGCGGCGATCATGTTGCCATCTTCCCCGGGTAGCATGAACGGCTCGATATTGGCCTCGTCGGGCACGGTAGCGAGCATGTCCCGGTAGAGTTCGAGCGTGGTCCGGTTGATCGGGTAGATGAGATCACCCGCGAGCACGGTCGGATCGAAAGGATGCAGCCGATACACGAATTCCGTGACGATGCCAAAGTTGCCGCCGCCACCTCTGAGGCCCCATAGCAGGTCCGGATTTTCTTCCTCGCTGGCGCGCACGATCTGTCCTTCCGCGGTCACCACGGTGGCCGCAAGCAGGTTGTCTATGGCGAGTCCCATAACGCGGTCCGTACGACCCATTCCCCCACCGAGCGTGAATCCGCCGATGCCGGTATGGGATACCGTGCCGGTCGTCGTGAGCAGGTTTTCGTCCATCGTCGCCGTGTCGAGGTGGCCGAGCAGCGCGCCGCCTTCGGCCGTCGCCGTCCTCGCGGCGGCATCGACCGTCACGGCGTGCATCGGCGACAGGTCGATCATCATGCCGCCGTCGCTCGTCGACTTGCCGGGGAAGCTGTGCCCGCCGCACTTGACGGACACGAGCAGGTCCCGTTCGCGCGCGAAATTGACCGCACTGACGACGTCAGCCGTATTCGCGCACTGCGCGACCATGGCCGGCTGCTTGTGGTCGAACATCCCGTTCCAGACGCGTTTGGCGTCCTCGTAGCCCGCGTCGGCCTGCAGGAACAGGCGGCCGCTGAGGCTGTCGCCGAACTCGCGGACGGCAGTCAGTTCCAGCGAGACCTCCCCGCCTTCCCGGGAGATCGCCGGAAGCCGGGTGCCGGCATCGACGGGCGGCGTGCGGTCGCTACCGCAGCCGGGTAACGCGGCCGCGACGGCCGCCGCAAGCGTGGACTGGCAGAATGTTCTCCTGTGCATGACTTTCCCCCCTGTTTGTGCCGGACGGAAATAGCATAGACGAATCCCCGGCCGTCTGCCCCTAGCCGCCCTGGCCGAAATCGGGCGCCTCGCCCTTCAGGTACTCGTCTTCCTCCGGCGTGTTGTCCCGGCCGAGCAACTTGTTGCGGTGCGGAAAACGGCCGAACTGCTCGATGATGTCGGCGTGCAGCTCCGCGAACTGGGCCATGGTCTCGAACGTTTCGCGATAGGTCGGCGAGACGACCTCGGCCAGCTTGCGATACAGCGCGACGGACTTCGCCTGGACCTTGCGCGACTCGGCATGCTGCAGGGGCATGTAGTAGAACGCACGCTCGATCGCCGAAAGGCCGTGGTCCTTTTTTTCCATTGCGCCTTCCACGCAGAGCTTGAGGGCAATGCGATCCTTCGCAAAAGCTTCCGCGGTGTTGCGATAGATGTTGCGCCGGAACTGGTCGAGCAGGAGGATCAGTGCGAGCCGGCCGCGTGGTTCTTCCGCCCAGTGGTCGAGTTCTCCGGCCGACGCGCGATCGACGTCTCCGGAAAATTCCTTCTTGATCTCGAGATCGAAAACCTCGTCCTCCCCGAACCAGACGTCCATCCGCCGGTCGATCTGCGGGGCGGACAGGGACTTTTCCTTGAACCAGAAATTCAGGATCGCGTCGATGCGCGATTGGTCCTCGTCGGTGATCGCGCCGACGGTCTCGCTCAGCAATTTGACCGACATGTGAGCCCTTGCATAGCGGCGGAAAGTGCGAACCGCGTCACGTTTTCGGGGCCGGGGCCCCGGCGTACGGGTCGTAAGCCTTAGACTTTAGCAGATGGGGAGGAACCGCATGTGGATCGAGGTCTCGAATATGCGGCGACCGGTCACGGGGCTTGCCGCCTGCGTCGCGGCGACGTGGCTTGCCGCCTGCGGCGGCGCGGCGGGCTCGCCCGAGGACGAGATCCGCGCCTGGGTGCGGCAGGGCACGGAATTCGTCGAAGCGGAAAACCGCCGCGGCCTCGTCGGCATGATCTCGACGGCCTATGCGGACGGCCGTGGCAACACACGTGACGACCTCGACGACCGCTTCCGGCTCGTCTTCCTGCGCGCGAACAACATCACGCTGCTCACGAGCATCGACGAGATCCGGCTGCACGGCGACAGCGCAGCGGATGTCCTGCTGACGGTCGGCATGGCCGGGACCGACGGCGGATTCCTGGGGATCGACGCCGATGCCTACCGTTTCGAAATGGAACTCGAACGCGACGGCGGCGACTGGCAGCTCATCGGGGCCCGCTGGGCCGAACTCGGCGAGGAGATGCGCTAGCGACGGCGCCGCGAGGGAGGGAGACCATGCAACGTACGACCACGCAAGGTACGACGATAGTCAGGACGGCCGGGTACCTGCCGTTGCTCTGCCTGCTCGCTGCGTGCGCGGGCCTCGAAGAGGTCGTCGCGCCGCCCGGTGTCAGTCTCCGCAACGTCGAGGTGACGCAGCTTGCACTGACCGGCCAGACCTTCCTGCTCGGTTTCGACGTGACGAATCCGAACCCGTTTCCGCTGCCCGTCGATGTCGTTCGATACGACGTGCGCCTCGACGGGCTTCGCTTCGCGAGCGGAAGCACGACGGCCGCTTTCTCGGTTCCGGCGCGGAGCGACGGCGAATTCGCGATCGAAGTCGAGCTCGACCTGCTGAAGACGACGCCTGCCTTGCTCTACCTGATCAAGGACGGGACGGAACGGGATATTCCCTACGAGCTGTCGGGCGAATTCGGTATCGACCTGCCCTACGTCAAACCGGTCGCGTTCGGGACGCGCGGGGAGATCCGGCTCGCGGCCGCCAGCTTCCGCGCGCAGCTGCCGTAAAAGGCGCCCGCAGGGCCGTTTCCACAGTTACGCGCGCAACCAACGACTTCCGCGTCCACGAACGGGCGCAAGCGCCCGCAAATTACTGAAATAAGGGCGATTTTCGTCGAGAATTTGCCGATCGCTGGCCCGTCCGGCGCTGCGTGGCATACTTGATTGCTTCTCAACCTGACTTCGATGGGGGACGACCGGCGCGTACCCCAGGGCGTCTATGACCGAGCGAATCGCACAAGGTCTGTATGACCCGGCATTCGAGCGCGACAGTTGCGGCTTCGGGCTGATCGCGAATCTCGATGACCTGCCGAGTCACTGGGTCGTCGAAACGGCGATCTCCGCGCTCGCCCGCCTGACGCACCGGGGCGCGGTCGCGGCGGACGGCAAGA
Organism: Woeseiaceae bacterium; assembly: GCA_033721115.1. Taxonomy (GTDB): domain Bacteria; phylum Pseudomonadota; class Gammaproteobacteria; order Steroidobacterales; family Woeseiaceae; genus UBA1847. Next base: position 10,693 of record JAWWBD010000090.1, read on the forward strand.
CGGGTGACGGCTGCGGGCTCCTGGTCAAGTTCCCCGAGCGTTTCCTGCGCTCGGTCGGCAAAGAACTCGGTTTCGACCTGGGCGAACGGTTCGCGGTCGGGCAGGTTTTCCTGAGCCGTGACGAGGCGACGGCGAAGAACGCCCGCGCCGTGATCGGGGCAGCGGTCGCGCACAAGGGGCTCGAAGTGGCCGGTTGGCGCGAGGTGCCGATCGATCCGTCGGCCTGTGGTGACGAGGCACTCAAGACGTTGCCGCGGATCGAGCAGGTGTTCGTCAATGCGCCGACCGGCATGCCGCGGGGGCGTTTCAACCGGCGCCTGTTCCTCGCCCGGCGTCGTGCGGAGTCCAGGCTCGACGAGGCCGACACCTACATCGCGAGCCTGTCGTCGGTAACGATCAGCTACAAGGGCATGATCATGCCGGCCGCGCTGCCGAAGTTTTACCCGGACCTCGAGGACCCGCGCCTCGAGTCCTCGGTCTGCCTGTTCCACCAGCGGTTTTCGACCAACACGCTGCCGCAATGGCGGCTTGCGCAGCCGTTCCGGTTCCTCGCGCACAACGGCGAGATCAACACCATCCAGGGCAACCGCAACTGGACCCGGGCGCGCAGCGTGAAGTTCGATTCGCCGGTGCTGCCGGACTTCGAGTCCGTGCTGCCGCTGGTCTCGGACACGGATTCCGACTCCTGCAGCCTGGACAACGTGCTCGAGGCGCTCCTCGCCGGCGGCATGGACATGTTCCGCGCGATGCGCCTGCTGATCCCGCCGGCGTGGCAGAACTTCGACACCATGGACGCCGATCTGAAGGCGTTCTACGAGTACCAGCGCATGCACATGGAGCCGTGGGACGG